>NZ_JBJHHG010000010.1:0-183636 GCF_045257065.1 Enterobacter sp. PP-008-ECC_S150
CCCTGCAGGCCACGCCCTCTCGGCGCATCCCTGCGCCTCGCCCCGGCCTTACGGAAACGCTTCGGCGATTTACAGCCGGACCGGGGCATCGCTGTAAGGCATTTATAACCCTGATGGCACATACATTGCTTTAGGTTTGAAAATTACTGGGGATTTCTCAGCCCACGGGGAGAGGGAGAAAACCATACGTAGGCCCGGTAAGCGCAGCGCCACCGGGCTTTTTTTACATCAGGCCAGTGCCTTAGCAATCTTCTCGTACAGATCGCCAGACAGATTTTCCAGCCCTTTCAGCTGCTCAAGCGCGGCGCGCATTTTCGCCTGACGCTTCGCATCGTAGCGTTTCAGACGGATCAGCGGCTCAATCAGACGCGACGCCACCTGCGGGTTACGGCTGTTCAGCTCGGTCAGCATTTCCACCATGAACTGATAACCGCTGCCGTCTTCGGCGTGGAACGCCGCCGGGTTGCTGCTGGCAAACGCGCCAATCAGAGAACGCACGCGGTTTGGGTTGCTCAGGGTAAAGGAGCGATGCTTCAGCAGGCTACGCACCTTGCTGAGCGCATCGGCCGCCGGGCTGGTTGCCTGCAGGATGAACCACTTGTCCATCACCAGGCCATCCTGATGCCACTTGTCGTCGTACTCCTGCATTAGCGCATCGCGGCACGGCAGTTCGGCGGCAACGCTTGCGCCCAGCGCCGCCAGCGCGTCGGTCATGTTATCCGCTTCGTGATACTGCTTGCTCACCAGGGTGTTTGCCAGCTCGGTTTCACCAAACGCCAGATAGCGCAGGCAGGTATTGCGCAGAGAACGTTTACCAATATCCGCGTGCTCAACGCGATAGGCGTCAAGCTTGTTGGCGTTGTAGATGGCGAGGAACTCGTCCGCCAGCTCGGCCGCCAGGGTACGGGTCAGCGCTTCACGTACCGCCACGATCGCAATCGGATCGATAATTTCGAACAACTCGGCGATTTCAGTGGCTGACGGCAGGGTCAGAATTTCAGCGGCCAGCGCCGGGTCAATCTTCTCATCCAGCAGGATCGCGCGGAACGCGTCAGCTACGTGAACAGGCAGCGACAGCGGCTGGCCCTGCTGATGACGGTTTACGTTAAGCTTGATGTAGGTCGCCAGCAGGCTCTGCGCCGCATCCCAGCGGGAGAAGTCGTTGCGCGCGTGGCGCATCAGGAACGTCAGCTGCTGATCGCTCCACTTGTACTCCAGCTTCACCGGCGCGGAGAATTCACACAGCAGCGCAGGCACCGGCTGGAAGTAGACGTTATCAAAGATAAAGGTCTGCTCGGCCTGGGTCACGTTCAGCACGTGGTGTACCGGGTGGCCGCCCTTCTGCAGCGGGATGACGTTGCCTTCGTTATCGTACAGCTCAATGCTGAACGGAATATGCAGCGGGTATTTCTCTTCCTGCTCTGCCGTCGGCGGCGTGCGCTGGCTGATGGTCAGGGTGTACTGCTCGGTTTCCGGATTGTAGTCGTCTTTGACGGTAACAATCGGCGTACCGGCCTGGCTGTACCAGCGGCGGAAGTGGGAAAGATCGACGTTAGAGGCATCTTCCATTGCCTGGACAAAATCGTCGCAGGTGGCCGCGCTGCCGTCGTGACGCTCGAAGTAGAGCTGCATCCCTTTCTGGAAGTTCTCCTCACCCAGCAGGGTGTGGATCATGCGGATAATTTCAGCGCCTTTCTCGTACACCGTCAGGGTGTAGAAGTTGTTCATCTCAATGACTTTATCCGGACGGATCGGGTGCGCCATCGGGCTGGCATCTTCTGCAAACTGCAGGCCGCGCATGGTGCGCACGTTATTGATGCGGTTCACCGCGCGTGAGCCCAGATCGGAGCTGAACTCCTGGTCACGGAAGACGGTCAGGCCCTCTTTCAGGCTCAGCTGGAACCAGTCGCGGCAGGTGACGCGGTTACCGGTCCAGTTGTGGAAATACTCGTGGCCGATGACGCGTTCGATATCGAGATAGTCTTTATCGGTGGCGGTATCGGTACGCGCCAGCACGTACTTGGAGTTAAAGACGTTCAGGCCCTTATTCTCCATGGCGCCCATGTTGAAGAAATCGACGGCAACGATCATATAGATGTCGAGATCGTATTCGAGGCCGAAACGCTCTTCGTCCCACTTCATGGAGTTGATTAGCGAAGTCATCGCCCACGGCGCGCGGTCGAGGTTGCCGCGGTCAACAAACAGCTCCAGCGCCACCTCGCGGCCTGAGCGGGTTTTGAAGGTGTCGCGCAGCACGTCGAAGTCCCCCGCCACCAGCGCAAACAGGTAGCACGGTTTCGGGAAGGGATCCTGCCACTGCACCCAGTGACGGCCATTCTCAAGCTCGCCTTCGCCTACGCGGTTACCGTTGGAGAGCAGGAACGGATACAGGGTTTTATCGGCAATGATTTTAGTGGTGAAGCGCGCCAGGACGTCCGGACGATCAAGATACCAGGTAATGTGGCGGAACCCTTCCGCTTCACATTGGGTACACAGCGCCACGCCGGACTGGTAAAGCCCTTCCAGCGCGGTGTTGGCGGCCGGGCTGATTTCATTCACGATGCGCAGCGTAAACTGTTCCGGCAGGTTGTCGATGACCAGCTGGTTGTTTTCTTCTTTATAGTCCGACCAGGCTTCACCATTAATATGCAGGGAGACCAGGGTCAGGTCTTCACCGTCCAGACGCAGCGGCACCGCCGTTGCGCTGTGGCGCGTCACCTGGCTCACCGCCGTGACAACGGTTTTAGTGGCATCCAGGTCAAAAGTCAGATCGATTTCGCTAATCAGGTAATCCGGCGCACGGTAGTCGTGGCGGTATTTGGCTTGTGGCTGTTGTGTCATAGAAAACCTTATGCATCGTTTGTCGAGTAACGTTTCAATATATTCCTGTTGCGCAAAACGCGCTATGCAGAATGTTCATCTTTTCAGGGGCAAAACCCTTTTTTGCTACATTTGTATAACACGGGGCACAAAATGCCCTCGACCCTAAAACGCGCTTATGTTGTGATCGGGGTTCAATAAATCACTAAACAAGGTATACTCCGGAGTTGTTTATTGTACTAAACGCTCCTGTGAGAGGATGCTACTGCGCACCTATGACTCAATTCGCTTCTCCAGTTCTGCATACGTTGCTGGATACCGACGCGTATAAACTGCATATGCAGCAAGCCGTTTTCCACCACTACTATGACGTGCATGTCGCGGCGGAATTCCGCTGTCGTGGCGACGACCTGCTCGGTATTTACGCAGACACCATTCGTGAACAGGTCGATGCGATGCAGCATCTGACGCTGCAGGACGCGGAATACCAGTGGCTTTCTGGCCTGCCTTTCTTCAAAACCGACTACCTTAACTGGCTCCGCGACTTCCGCTATAAGCCGGAGCAGGTCACGGTGGTTAACGATAACGGCAAGCTGGATATTCGCCTTGAAGGTCCGTGGCGGGAAGTGATCATGTGGGAAGTGCCGCTTCTGGCGGTAATCAGCGAGCTGGCTCACCGCTACCGTTCACCGGAAACGGGCGTCGCGCAGGCGGTTGCCGCGCTGGAAAATAAACTCGCCGACTTCTCCACGCTGACCGCAGGGCTGGACATGTCCCGCTTCCGACTGATGGACTTTGGCACCCGTCGCCGCTTCTCGCGCGACGTTCAGGAGGCCATCGTTAAACGTCTGCAGCAGGAGCCGTGGTTCGTCGGCACCAGTAACTACGATCTGGCCCGCCGCCTCAGCCTGACGCCAATGGGCACCCAGGCGCACGAGTGGTTCCAGGCACATCAGCAGATCAGCCCCGATCTGGCCAACAGCCAGCGCGCGGCGCTTGCCGCCTGGCTTGAGGAGTACCCGAATCAACTCGGGATCGCCCTCACCGACTGTATTACGATGGATGCCTTCCTGCGCGACTTTGGTCCAGAGTTCGCGGAACGTTACCAGGGGTTACGCCACGATTCCGGGGATCCGGTTGAGTGGGGCGAAAAGGCGATTGCCCATTACCAGAAGCTCGGCATTGACCCAATGAGCAAGATGCTGGTCTTCTCGGATAATCTCGACCTGGCGAAAGCGGTCGAACTCTATCGCCATTTCAGTACCCGGGTGAACCTGAGCTTCGGGATTGGTACCCGTTTGACCTGCGATATTCCTCAGGTAAAACCTCTGAATATCGTGATAAAGCTGGTGGAATGTAACGGCAAGCCGGTAGCGAAACTCTCCGACAGTCCGGGCAAAACCATCTGCCATGACAAAGCGTTTGTTCGCGCGCTGCGCAAGGCGTTCGATCTTCCGCAGATTAAAAAAGCCAGTTAAGCGCTTACGGGAGCCTTAATGGCTCCCCTCTTCTTATTTATTTCTCAATTCTTCTCTTTTGACTGCGAAATTTACTTGTCTGATGGCGGATGGCAGGTAACATAGATATCCCCCATAAGGGTGGACAAGTGTTTATTTTTTCCGACTATTAACAGAGAGAATATTATGAGCGTTGTGCCTGTAGCCGACGTACTCCAGGGCCGTGTCGCCGTTGACCAACAAGTCACCGTGCGCGGATGGGTGCGTACCCGCCGAGATTCTAAAGCTGGCATCTCCTTCCTCGCCGTCTATGACGGTTCCTGCTTTGATCCTGTACAGGCCGTCATTAATAATTCTCTGCCCAATTACAATGATGACGTTCTGCACCTGACGACGGGCTGTTCCGTTATTGTCACCGGCGTGGTCGTGGCCTCCCCGGGCCAGGGCCAGAGTTTCGAAATTCAGGCTACTGCCGTTGAAGTCACCGGCTGGGTTGAAGATCCGGACACCTATCCGATGGCGGCAAAACGTCACAGCATCGAATATCTGCGTGAAGTTGCCCACCTGCGTCCGCGTACCAACCTGATTGGTGCGGTGGCGCGCGTGCGTCACACGCTGGCGCAGGCGCTGCATCGTTTCTTCGATGAGCAGGGTTACTTCTGGGTGTCTACTCCGCTTATCACCGCGTCCGATACGGAAGGTGCGGGTGAGATGTTCCGCGTTTCCACGCTGGACATGGAAAACCTGCCGCGCACGCCGGAAGGTAAAGTGGACTATGACAAAGACTTCTTTGGTAAAGAGGCTTTCCTGACCGTATCCGGCCAGCTCAACGGCGAAACGTACGCCTGCGCGCTGTCTAAGATCTACACCTTTGGCCCAACCTTCCGCGCCGAAAACTCCAACACCAGCCGTCACCTGGCGGAATTCTGGATGCTGGAGCCGGAAGTGGCCTTCGCCGACCTGGACGATGTTGCGGGTCTGGCGGAAGCGATGCTGAAATATGTCTTCAAAGCGGTGCTGGAAGAACGTCCTGACGACATGAAATTCTTCGCCGAGCGCGTAGACAGCGACGCGGTGGCGCGTCTGGAACGCTTCGTCTCTGCCGACTTTGCGCAGGTGGACTATACCGACGCGGTGGCGATCCTCGAGAAATGCGGTGAGAAATTCGAGAACCCGGTTTACTGGGGCGTTGACCTGGCGTCCGAGCACGAGCGCTATCTGGCCGAAAAACACTTCAAAGCGCCGGTTGTCGTTAAAAACTATCCGAAAGACATTAAGGCCTTCTATATGCGCCTTAACGAAGACGGTAAAACCGTGGCAGCGATGGACGTCCTGGCGCCAGGCATCGGTGAAATCATCGGTGGCTCTCAGCGTGAAGAGCGTCTGGACGTGCTGGACGCGCGTATGGAAGAGATGGGGCTCAACCCGGCTGACTACAGCTGGTACCGCGATCTGCGTCGTTACGGTACCGTACCGCACGCCGGTTTTGGTCTGGGCTTCGAGCGTCTGATCGCTTACGTGACCGGTGTTCAGAACGTCCGCGACGTGATTCCGTTCCCACGTACGCCACGTAACGCCAGCTTCTAATCGGTAAAACGCTAAAATGGCCAGCAAATGCTGGCCATTATTTTATGCTGTATTGTCAGTTTTCGTCAGTGCAAAGTCAGCGTCTTTAAACCTTCACCCCGTCACAACCTCTACCTGTTACGTTTTGTTTCCGTGAAATATCCAGAGACAAAAAATAAACCCCATTCTTATTGCGATTATTACACGCTCAAGCAATAGCACAAATTTCAACCACTTTTACAGCCATCCAGAAGTCTTTTTGAGGCCATAAGAAAAACAGAGTCGTTTACCGTCTGTTTATACGAATCGCCTTTATCTCAATTAATCATAAGCAATTCATATATATAGGATAGGTTTTGTCGTTTAATTCACCAGGTCGCTCTGAAGTTTGAGGTGCTTCACAAAGTTCCCAAAATTACACATTTAGTTACACATATTTTCTTTCAGTTACTTAATCTTGAGAATTGTAGCACTTTCAGGCCAGCGAAACGCTTCGGCGAATGGAAAGATGCCTGTCAGATACATAAAGACACCTAACTCTCATCAATAGTTCCGGAAATATTTATTGACAGAATTTATTGACGGCAGTGGCGAGTGTCATAAAAAAACCAATGAGGGTAATAAATAATGATGAAGCGCAATATTCTGGCAGTGGTAATCCCTGCCCTGCTGGTAGCCGGTGCAGCAAACGCTGCAGAAATCTATAACAAGAACGGCAACAAACTGGACTTCTACGGGAAAGTTAACGCCGAGCACGATTTCGTGACGTCCGGTGATAGCACTAACAATAACGACGCTACCTATGCGCAGATCGGTTTCAAAGGCGAAACTCAGATCAACGACCAGCTGACCGGTTACGGCCAGTGGGAATACCGTTTCCTGGCCAACCAGGCTGAAAATGGTACTCAGACTAACAAAAACCGCCTGGCATTCGCTGGTCTGAAAGCGGGCGACGCTGGCAGCATCGACTACGGTCGTAACTACGGTATCGTTTACGACGTAGAATCCTACACCGATATGGCGCCGTCCTTCTCTGGTATGACCTGGGGCGGTAACTATGTTGATAACTTTATGACCAGCCGCAGCACCGGTCTGCTTACCTACCGTAACAGCAACTTCTTCGGTCTGGTTGACGGCCTGAGCCTGGGCGTTCAGTACCAGGGCAAAAACGACCGTACTGACGTTAAAACCTCTAACGGTGACGGCGTAGGCTACTCTCTGGGTTACGACTTCGGCGAAGGCTTCGGTGCAATCGCATCTTATAGCAACGCAAACCGTACCGTGAAACAGAAAGCTGACGGTGAAGGCGATAAAGCAGAAGCATGGGGTCTGGGCCTGAAATACGACGCCAACAACATCTACCTGGCTACCACCTATGCTGAAACCCGTAACACCACTCGTACCGGGTCTGATGGCGATGCTGGCTTTGCTAACAAAACGCAGAACTTCGAAGTGGTTGCTCAGTACCAGTTCGACTTCGGCCTGCGTCCAGCAATCTCCTACGTTCAGTCCAAGGGTAAAGACCTGGCTGGCGTGACCAACTCTAAAGGCACCTTCAAAGGTGGCGATGCGGATCTGGCTAAATTTATCCAGGTTGGCGCAACTTACTACTTCAACAAAAACTTCAACGTGTGGGCTGACTACTACATCAACCTGCTGGATAAAGACTCCGACTACGCGCAAACCGTTGGCGGCCTGAACGGCAACGACGACATGGCTGCTGTGGGCGTGACCTACCAGTTCTAATCCGTACACCACGATGTTATATGCTTAATGAACAGGGCTTCGGCCCTGTTTTTTTATGCGTGACAGAAAATAATGGCGACTTTTGAAAAGCCGCACGCTTTTCGTCGCAAACGGTTGGCATTTTGTAAATCTACCGTTAACCTGATAGCGGATTTCACTTCTGTAATCACAATGGAACTTCGTCATGTTTGAGAACATTACCGCCGCTCCTGCCGACCCGATTCTGGGCCTGGCCGATCTGTTTCGTGCCGACGACCGCCCTGGCAAAATCAACCTGGGTATTGGTGTATATAAAGATGAAACCGGCAAAACTCCGGTACTGACCAGCGTTAAGAAAGCCGAGCAGTATCTGCTGGAAAACGAAACCACCAAAAACTACCTCGGTATTGATGGTATCCCTGAATTTGGTCGCTGCACTCAGGAGCTGCTGTTCGGTAAAGGTAGCGCAATTGTGAGTGACAAACGTGCCCGTACAGCACAGACCCCAGGCGGTACCGGTGCGCTGCGCGTGGCGGCGGATTTCCTGGCGAAAAACACCTCGGTTAAGCGTGTCTGGGTAAGCAACCCAAGCTGGCCAAACCACAAGAGCGTGTTTAACTCTGCGGGTCTGGACGTGCGTGAATATGCCTACTACGACGCGGCAAACCACGCTCTCGACTTTGACGGCCTGCTGGCAAGCCTGAGCGAAGCGCAGGCGGGCGACGTGGTGCTGTTCCACGGCTGCTGCCACAACCCAACCGGTATCGATCCTACGCTTGAGCAGTGGGAACACCTGGCGAAGCTGTCCGTAGAAAAAGGCTGGCTGCCGCTGTTTGACTTCGCCTATCAGGGCTTCGCCCGCGGTCTGGAAGAAGATGCTGAAGGCCTGCGCGCGTTCGCCGCTGTGCATCAGGAGCTGATCGTTGCCAGCTCCTATTCCAAGAACTTCGGTCTGTACAACGAGCGTGTGGGTGCCTGTACGCTGGTTGCCGCTAACGAAGAGACCGTTGACCGCGCGTTCAGCCAGATGAAATCGGTTATCCGTGCGAACTACTCTAACCCACCGGCACACGGTGCGTCGGTTGTTGCCACTATCCTGAGCAACGATGCGCTGCGCGCGATCTGGGAACAAGAGCTGAACGATATGCGTCAGCGTATTCAGCGCATGCGCCTGCTGTTTGTGAACACCCTGGCTGAGAAAGGCGCGAACCGCGACTTCAGCTTTATCATCAAACAGAACGGCATGTTCTCTTTCAGCGGCCTGACCAAAGAGCAGGTTCTGCGTCTGCGTGAAGAGTTTGGCGTTTACGCCGTGGCGTCTGGGCGCGTGAACGTGGCAGGCATGACGCCTGACAACATGGCGCCACTGTGCGAAGCGATTGTCGCCGTACTGTAATTTGCGCTCATAAAAAAGCCTGCGTTATGCAGGCTTTTTTTATTCTGGTTACCAGACAGGCATTTCATCCTGAAGGAACGGATTATGGAGCCGTTCATAGCCCAGCGTCGACATCGGGCCGTGCCCAGGGATAAACGTCACATCATCGCCCAGCGGCAACAACGTCTGTTTGATCGACTGTATCAGCTGCCCGTGGTCGCCGCGCGGGAAATCGCTGCGTCCTACGCCACCTTTGAAAATCACATCGCCGGAAATCAGCAGACGGGACTGGTCATCAAAGAAGACGATATGGCCTGGCGTATGCCCAGGACAATGCAACACCTGTAAAGTCACATTCCCTACGTTAATACGCTCTCCCTCATTCAGCCAGCGATCGGGCGTCAGCGGCTGACACTCATCCAGGCCAAACATGCGGCTTTGAGCAGGTAACCCCTGCAGCCAGAACTCATCTTCTTTTTCCGGACCGATAATCGGCACGCCGTAGTGTGCAGCCAGTTCAGCCGCTGCGCCTACATGGTCGAGATGGCCATGCGTCAGTAGAATCTGCATGAGCGTCACGCCGCTGTCGGCGACTTCCTGCTTGATTTTCTCAGCGTCACCGCCGGGATCGACAAGCGCGGCCAGTTTAGTCTGTTCGCACCAGATGAGTGAACAATTCTGGGAGAACGCGGTAACCGGAATAATACGATAGTTCATACTGCTCCTGTGTTTCGTTATTACCAGTGCCGAACCGGACCGGTATCAATATGCACAAAGTTGCTGCTGGGGTAATATCCTACACCACCTGCGCGCATAGATAACGCGGCTTTGCGAATATTGGCTAACGAAACGCCTTCAATATGGAAATCCATTGCCTGTCCCTTCGTGTGATAGCTTTGTTTTGCTACCCCACGGCTACGGGCGCGCAGTTCATTATTGGTATCAATCGAGCGATAGCCAGAAATGAGCTGCACCGGCTTGCTGGTGCCCAGCAGGCCCTGAAGGCGGAAAAGCTGATCAAACAGTCCTGGATCGATGGCTTTTATTTTATTCGCGCGGAAATCACGGAAAAAATGGTTAAGTCTTGCTAATTCATCCTGAATATAGCCTCTGCCATCGAAAAACTCCGCTTTTAACGACTCACCGGTATGCAGATTGTTGAGCGTTAAAATTCGCGGACGAGGTGTCGAGAGGGTGGCAAATGCTGGCGTCGGCAAGATGGCCGCTGCGCCAAGCGCAACACCACCTAACGCCAGCAGTTTGCGGCGATTAGCGTCAAATTTGTCCATGATAATCAGGTCTACAGGTAAAAGAAATCGTAATATGCTTAGCGCACGAAGGGCACCTTAACTGGCAAAACCAGGTACGTCAAGGCGCCCAACCCCAGTGAATACGCGGCTTGCAGCGTTATCGCCCCTTATTCACCATAACTTACGACAATCATTTTTCCCGAACTACTTCATTTACCTGATTAATTGTTCCGCTTTTGGCAAAATTTGTGCGCCGGATCGCGCGGTGAGATCATAATTGTAAATATCTGTACGATACTGGGTGCGCCCGTCTTCGCCCACAAACGCCGTCAGATAGTAAAGATTGACCGGAATATTGTGGCGAATATTAACGTAACGCGTGTCCCCCTGCTTCAGGGCATCCGAGATGCGCGTATCGTTCCAGCCTGCATCCTGCAACAGCATATTGGCCAGCTCCGAGGCTTTGTTCACGCGCACGCAGCCAGAGCTCAGCGCGCGCGTATCTTTCTGGAACAGGTTGTGGTTCGGCGTATCGTGCAGATAGATAGCATCTGAACTCGGCATATTGAATTTGTAGCGCCCTAACGAGTTATGCGCCCCGGGAGCCTGCTGGAAGCGGAACGGCAGATTCGACGCGGTGATCGTCGACCAGTCAACCATATAAGGATCGATGGCCTCTTTGCTGTTCCAGCCGCGCATCACCGTATAGCCATGACGCTCCAGGTATCCCGGATCGTTCCAGACCTTCGGCAGAATGTCTTTACGCGCCAGGGTCGGCGGCACGTTCCACGGCGGGTTAACCACCACGTTATTTAACGCGCTGCTCATCATCGGTGTTTTACGATCCGGACGCCCGACAATCACGCGTGACGCCAGCTTTTCGCTACCATCCTGATAATAAACCAGGGAATACGCCGGAATGTTAACCATAATCCCGGTAGAGAGCGTTCCCGGCAGCAGGCGCAAACGCTGGATATTGAGTGCCAGCACCCCTGCCCGCTGCGCAGGCGATACGTTCAGCCAGTCGCGCGTCGTCTGGCCAATGACGCCATCGGCACCCAGCCCCTGGGCCGCCTGGAATTTTTTAACCGCCGCAACCAGCTCGCGATCGTATGCCGCAGGTTTATTGCTGACGGCAATCGCTTTTTTCTCTTTCACGGGGGCTGACGGACTCACCACCGCGCTTTGCGGATCGTCGCCGGGTAAGGCGATATGCGGCCCGCCATCAAGAAGACCGGAGCGCGTCAGGATCTCGCGCAGGGCTGGCACGTCGCTGCTCCACTGTCCCGGACGCAGCGTCGCGGTGCCGCGCATTTGCGGCCACGGACGCGAGTCGCCCACCAGCGCGAGGAGCGACTGGTGAAGGGTAGCATAGTGTGGATGCGCCGGTGCGAGGCTGGCAATAAAGCGCGGCAGATCGCCATTGTCCAGAGCTAACTGCCACTGGTTAATCACCGACAGCGCGGGCGTCGCCAGCTTGTACGGCCTATCGCTGTAGAGCCAGCGGTTGCCGTTGACCGGAATGCCCGACACGAACTGCAGATAGCCCATCATGGCATCGGAAAGCACCACGTCCCGCGCCTGCCCGGTAACGGCAGGATCGGTTAACAGCTCAACCCACTTTGTAAACTGCGGCTGGAACCCTGCGATCGCAACCTCCGCCAGCTGCTGCTGGAAGGCGCGCACGGCATCACGGTTTTCCCACATCGGCTTCATATCGCGGGCAGCATAAAGGAGCGTGAGCGGATTGATATAGACAGGCGTGTAGCCTGACGGCAGCCCTGACTGCAGCTGCTGGCTGAGCGATTCGGCGTCGATGCCTTCCGGCAGCGGCTTAATCCCGGCCATAATGGCCGTCGCCGGAGACTGCTCCAGCGGCTGGGACAACGACGTTGGCTGCGCGCCAGTCGTTGCCGAGCTGTCAGTCGGCACAATTTCAGGCTCGTCGGCCTGGGCGGTTAACAGTGGAGCAAACGTCACTGCCAGGCATAAGCTCAGCGCAGACAGCTGACGACCACATTTTTTCTTAAGCAACATCCCTTGCCCCCTGTTTTCACGACATGCCCATCACGTTGGGGCTTTCTTTCATTATAGGTAGACGGCTAAGCTGTTGCCTTACCTTATGTAAAGAAGTTTAAAGATAACGCAGCCCTAAGCACAAGTTAAGTTTAAAAAAAAGCGGCGCCAGAGCGCCGCTTAGGGTCAGAAGACGCTTCAGGAAGCGTCAGCCGTGGTTTCCGGCAATGATTCTGGCGGCTGCGGCGCGAAGCCACGCAGCCCCACAACGTGAACGTGTTCGCTGTTCTGGAACACTTTACGTACCAGTTTGTAGGTGGTGCCCTTCTCGGGGCTGATGTTTTCCGGCGCCGCGATAATGAGCTGCATATCGAGACGTTCGCACAGCTCGAACAGCGTGGCAATGGAGCGGGCGTCAAGACGCGCCGCCTCATCCAGGAACAGCAGTCGGCATGGGGAGATGTCTTTCCCGCGCAGGCGGCGCGCTTCATCTTCCCAGCTCTGCACGACCATCACCAGAATGGACATCCCGGTACCGATCGCTTCACCGGTAGAGAGCGCCCCGGATTCCGCCCGCAGCCAGCCGTCAGAGCCGCGGTTTACCTCAACTTCCATTTCCAGGTAGTTACGGTAGTCCAGCAGCTCTTCACCGATGGTTTGCGGCGTACGCTGCCCCATATCAATCTGCGGGTTCAGGCGCTGATATAGCTTCGCCAGCGCTTCGGAGAAGGTCAGGCGGTTGCTGTTGAACAGGTCCTGATGCTGCTCGTGCTGTTCAGAAAGCACGTCCAGCAGCGTCGCGTGGGCTTCGCGCACGTTGACGTTAAGGCGCACGCTGTTCACCTGGCCAAACGAGACGCTCTGCAGCCCCTGGTTCAGCTGGCGGATACGGTTCTGCTCGCGCTGAATGGTTTTGCGAATGATGTTCGCCACGCTGCGGGAGCTGATCGCCAGCTTCTGCTCGCGGGAGGTCAGCTCTTCCGTCAGACGCCCCAGCTCGATTTCCATCTGTTCGATGGCTTCAACCGGATCGTCGGTACGGATGATGTCCTGACGAATACGCTCGCGCAGGTGCTGATAAACCGCCACAAAGAACTGAATTTTACGTTCCGGACGTTTTGGATCTTCCGACATGCGCAGCACATCGCGCAGATGTTCATTATCCGCCACCGCCAGACGCAGCGCACCCAGCGCCTTATCCGACATGGAGCGCAGCTCATCGGCGGAGAGATACGCCAGCTCGCGACGGTGCAGGCGACGTTCCACGTTGTTGTCTTTCACCATGCGCATCACCGCGCACCAGCCCGCCTTCGCGGTCACGACCTGCTCGCGCATTTCGTGATAATCGCGCTCCAGCTTGCGCAGGCGACGGGTCAGGTTATCCATTTCCGCTTCGCAGAAGGTCAACGCTTTTTCCAGCTGATTACGACGCGCACGGTTATTGCTGAGCTGTGAATGCAGCTCGTCACGACGAATACGCGCGCGCTCTTCCGCCCCGCTGTCGGCACGGACGCCGATATCCTGAAGCTCTTTCTGCAGGTCGTTTAACAGCTCTTTCTTGGTGTCGAAGGAGCTTTTCAGCGAGGCCAGCACCTGGTTGTACTGGTTCAATTGCGCCGAATGGCTGCGCATTGCTTCTCGGGCGCGAGTACGTTCCGCTTCCGCCTGCTCAAGACGCTGACGCAGTTTTTCGTTCAGGTCGCTGTTACCGCTCAGCATTTCAGCCGAATCGGAGTAGCCAAAGTGGGCCCGACGCTGCACCACTTCCGTCAGGGCAAACGCCTGCTGACGCGCTTCACGCTGCACCTGCTGCGACCAGGCGTAATCCTCTTTTAACTGCTCGAACTGTTCCGGGTCGCTCTGCAGAACAGAGACGACGGGCTCCAGCTTCGCCAGTTGATTGCCGTGCTGCTGGACGAAGCGCGCGGCTTCCTGCGCTTCATCCAGACGCTCCTGAATTTCATCCACGCGATCGGCCAGCGTATCATCCGCCAGCAGATTCAGGCGCGGCAGGATGCGGTTAAGGGCAGCGACGCCCTCTTTCGCCTGTTCAAACTGAACGCGGCTCTGCTGGTTATCACTTTCATGGCTGGCAATGGCCCGTTCCAGCTCGCCACGGCGGGTGTTGAGCTTGCGGATTTCGGCTTCCGGGTCTGCTTCAAACGCTACGGCAAGATGGCTGCCGATAAAGCGGCTAAACGCCTGATGCAGGCGCTGGGTTTTCTGCACGTCAAACGACAGGGTCGCAAAACGTTCCGACAGCGTTTCACGCTCGGCGTGGAGGCTTTCGATGCGGCTTTCGCGCGCGGCGCGGCCAAACAGCGGCAGCTCGGGGAAGCGGGAGTAACGCCACTGACGGTCGGCGATTTTCACTACCACCGCTTTTTCCAGCTCGTCGACGCTGAATACGCTGTCATCGAACGACTGCGGATCCCCTTCGATCAGGTAGAGATCTTCCGGGCAATCTTCCAGACCGGCAAGCTGCTCGGAAATCAGCGACAGATCCGGAACCACAATCGCGTTACGGGATGGACCGTACAGCGCGGAGAAGTACGGCGCATCGTCAAGGCCAACATCGTCATAAATTTCGGACAGCAGCACGCCGCCAAAACGCTCGGCCAGCGCATTCAGGCGCGGATCTTCCGAGCCACCCGGCTGGCTTAAGCGTTCAATTTCGTCGTCAACGTCGCGCTTGCGGGCGCCCACCTCGTCACGCTCAACGATGGCCTCGCGCTCGCGCTCCAGCAGCTGCTGAAGGTATTCGGTCACTTCCTGACTGGATTCGAACTGCTCGCCACACTGTTCGCCAAGCTGGTTCAGGCTGCTTTGCGCTGCCAGCCAGACCGGCGCACGCTCCAGGAGCCTCTTCGAACGAGCCTGAATCTGCTCCAGCTCCTGACGCAGCGTCATGCGCTGTTCGCTGGCGTTTGAAACGGTATCGGACAGGGCCGCAATACGCGCCTCGAGTTCCTGATGCAGGGCTTCGAGCTCGTCGAAATCGTAATGTTTTCCCTGACGCTTGCAGAATTCCGCCAGCAGACGCTCGGCTTCCTGCTGCTCGCGCAGGCGCTGCTCCAGCTCGTTCAGACGCATGCGCAGCGGCTGAACCTGTTCCGCCAGATGGCGCTGGTTGACGCCGTCGCGCAGAAGTTCACGGGCAACGTCCCAGGCTTCGTTACGCGCCAGCGGGCCGTTAATCGCCACCACCAGCTGATAGGCCTGCTCAAACTGGCTGTGCGCCGTTTGCGCAACGCTCATTTTCTGTTCGAGGGACAGCAGTTTCTCGGTCGCTTCCTGCTCTTTGGCATGGAAGGTGTCCAGCCACTCGTCGGCGCTTTCCGGCGTCAGGTCAGGCAGATGGCACAGCTCTTTCGCGCGCTGTAACGCCTGCAGTGCCTGATTGTACTGAATCGCTCGCGTCTGCTGCACGTCCAGCGCCTGCTGGTAATCGGCAAGCTGGCTTTTCAGCTCATCCACTTCCAGCTCGGCGGCTTCGGCGCGGGCTTCGTTCTCTTCCTGCATCTCGGCGGCTTCGGCCACCACTTCATTCTGCTCTTCGAGACGGATCTGCAGCTCATCGAGGTCCGCTTCATAGCGCTCGATTTTTTCCTGCTGACGCAGCGCGGTCTGCACCAGGTTCAGGTGATCGCTGGCGGCCTGATAGTCGGCTTCCAGATCGCCCTCGGCACCGTTGTGCTCGCCCAGCTCGCGCGCCATTTCGACGTGCTTGTACTGCTCGGCCACCAGCTGTTTGCGGGAGGTAAACAGCTCGCGCCGGTATTCTAATGCCTGATCGAGATGCACGCGGCGCTCGTTGGCGTGGCGCATGTAGTCTGCGGCCACGTAGTTGGTGGCTTCGCTGATCAGGTGTTTAAAGAGGTCACGGTCCGACTGGGTCACGCGGATCGCTTCCAGCGTCATGCGGTTTTCACGCAGCGCCGCTTCCATATCCTGGAAGGCCTTACGCACGCCGCTGTTTTCCGGCAGCAGGTAGTCGCGCAGGGAGCGGGTAATGGCGCTGGAGATCCCGCCGTACAGGGACGCTTCGATCAGGCGGTAGTATTTGCTACGGTCTGATGCCGTGCGCAGGCGACGCGCCACCACGCCCAGATCGAACATCAGCGAGTGGTAGTCGGTAATCGAGTTGAACTGTTTGAACTGCACGCCTTCGATCGCTTCAAGCTTATCTTTCAGCTCCTGCAGCGTCAGCACGCGCGCCTGACGTTCGTTCAGGGTTTCCGTCAGCAGCGCCGTCGGCTGCACGGATGTTGGCAGCCCCTGAATGGCAAACGGTTTGATATCCACTTTACGGTCACGACCGGCAACCTGCTGCAGGCGCACGCCCACGACCACGCGCTGATGACGGGAGTTAATGACGTCCAGAACCGAATAACAGACGCCCGCTTTCAGTTTACCGTGCAGGCCCTTATCGCGAGAGCCGCTTGTCGCGCCCGCTTCGGTGGTGTTACGGAAGTGAAGCAGCGTCAGGTCAGGGATCAGCGCCGTGACAAACGCCGCCATGGTGGTGGATTTACCCGCACCGTTACCGCCGGAGAGGGTTGTCACCAGCTCGTCCAGATCGAACGTTCGGGCGAAGAAGCCGTTCCAGTTAATCAGCGTCAGTGAGCGAAATTTACCGCGTTCAATCATTACTCTTCCTCCCCGCTATCCGGCAGATTCTCTTCATGCTCATCATTGAGCTGCAAATGGTTTTCCACCGGCATCGCTTCACCGTCGCGGATCATGCGAAGCTGCGCTTCACGCGCGTCATCGCCCGCACGCACGTCCGCGCCGAAGCGGAAGACAGATTCCGTGATGCGGAATTTGCTGCTGTCGTGGCCCATAAACCAGACCATCCCCAGGCGACGCAGACGGTTCAGGGAAGAGCGCACCTTTTCCTGTAATTTCTGACGGTCAAGATCCGACCCCGTGGAGCGGTTGTTCACCAGCTTGAGCAGCTTGCTCTCATCCGCCAGCGTCAGCAGCTCGTCGTAAAGTTCCTGCTGGGTGAAGATGCCTTCATTCGCCAGACGTTCCGGGCTGAGGTAGAGGTAGCAAAGAATTTTGCCGACCATCATATCCAGCTCGGAGAGCACGGAACGCGGGATCAGCGTCGTGGAGCGCGGGCGCAGGTAGAAAAAGCCTTCCGGCGCGCGGATCAGCTCCACGTTGTAGCGGGCGTAAAACTCTTCCAGGTACTCCTGGAAGTCCATCAAAAAGGCGTGATTATCCAGCTCGTCTAAGCCAATGTGACGACCGGCACGCAGCTGGCTGTCCAGCGCCGGAAATAACGGGTTCGCCAGCGCCTGTGCCAGCTTAACCGGCATCACTTGTTCAATATTTGTCAATGACATGCGCCTGTACCTTGGCTCCGTAATCGTTAATTGGCTGCCACTTCGGCGGCAGTCCGGTGAAATCTGCTTGCGCGATACCCAGGCGAACCGCCTGGTCTACCACAATGCGGGCAACGTCGAAGTGGCGCGCGCGAGGATATTGCGCCAGATAGTCGCGCACCACGAGCCCAAGATCCAGCGGCGCTTGTCTGGTTTTGTAGACCGCGAGCTGTTCTTCGATCATCGCCGCAAGCTGCTCGCGAATTTCGTTAAATTCTTCGTACTCCAGATCCGGCGGCAGTTCACCGGTCACCTCTTCATCGCGCAGCGCCATCTCTTCGTCGCGCATATCCAGCAGACGATCGGCGTTGGCGTAGGTCAGCGCCCACGGCGCATCGAAGTAGGTCTGTACCGACTGGCGCAGACGCTGGGCAAAGACGCGGTTTTTATCCATATCGATCGCGGTACGGATAAATTTATGCACGTGTCGGTCATAGCCGATCCACAGATCGATAGACTGCTGGCCCCAGCTGATGATGCGGTCGAGTTTACTCTGCAGATCGAACACCAGGCGGTCGATAAAATGCAGATCGTCATGCGCCAGCGTCGCGTCCTGAATGCGCAGCAGGTTCGCCTGCAGCTTGTCTCCTGCGGCTTCCAGCGTATCCTGGAGCTCACGCAGCGTGCCGGATGTTTCTGACAGCAGAAGCTCACAGCTGGAGATGGCCGCTCGCCAGTCTTTGTTCAGCAGCTGGGCGATATCGTCTTTCACCTGCTGCTGCTGTTCGTCCATCAGGCGCTGGGTGAGATCGATGCTGTCGAAGATTTCCGCCACCGAATATTTCAGCGGGGCATAGACGTTACGGTGCCAGTGGAATTCGTCACCGTTTTCATCCGCCGCGTCGGCGGCGCGCTTAAGCTCACCCGCCACGATCGACAGCTGCATGGAAAGACGCAGCGTGGAAAATTCACGCTGGCGAATATAGTAATCGGTGATGCCGATGCCCAGCGGCGTCAGGCGATAGATGGCGTTTCCTTCCGCCTGCTCGCTGGTAAAGCGGTTCAGCAGACGTTGACGCACCATATCGTTGATCGCGTTGTTGGCACGCACGCTAATGGTTTCGCTGGTTTGCTCAAACGCATCACTGACGTGGCGGAACGCATCCACCAGTTCACCCTCGCTCATTTCGCCATCCAGCCGTTCGCCGTTCAGCGTGGCAACCGCCAGCAGGAAAGAGAGTCTGTCTACCGGCAGCGAGATGGAGAAATCGTTTTTCCTGGCCCAGGCAACCAGTTCGGGGACTGTCTGGGAAAATTCACTCATAGGTTATCCTTGCATCTGCGGCTTGTGCGCGGTGACGTGAATATAGCGGCCAAGGCTGATAAAAGGCTCCTGACGGCAATACCGCGTTTCTAATTCTGTTAAGGTGTCAAAACAGTCACGCTGTTTGTGTTTTTCACGCAGATAATCATGAAACACCCTGACGCCCGTTTTCCCGACAATCTGCCAGCCAATCGCTTCCAGCCAGCCGTAAACCTGCTGCGGATCGCGCGGATAGTCCGGGGAAAGCGTGCGCTTTTTCTTTTTGGGCATCCCGACCTGAACATAGTCGAAGTTTCCTGCAACCATGTTGTGCATCAGGAAGCCGTTAGCATTGTAGAACATCAGCGACAGCGTGCCGCCCGGGCGCAGCATCGACCACAGGGTTTGTAACACGCTTTGCGGATCGGCAACCCACTCCAGCACCGCATGAAACAATATCAGATCAACCTGGGTTTCCAAATGCTGGGCGATGTCCTGAGCGGCGCATTGTATAAAATGCATGTTGTCGCTCACACCTTTCTCTTCTGCCGCACGCGTCGCGCGGGCGACCATTTCAGCAGAAAGATCGCAAAGCGTGACGTGATGACCGCGCTCGGCCATTTTTATCGCCGTCTGCCCTTCACCGCCACCGGCGTCCAGCACGCGCAACGTCTGGCCGCCAAAGGTGGCCAGAATGGTGTCCAGATCCTGCCAGAGGATCGTCTGACGGAGCTGCCCTTTCGTGGTGCCATAAATGTTGCGCGAAAACTTTTCCGCGATGTCATCAAAATTGCGATCCCGCATTGGGAGAGTTCCACTCGCTAACTGCAAAACCGCTATTTTGTCATACCCGCGCGGAGAATGAACCTCTCTGGTGTAATATCACGGGTAATCACCTGCTATATGGTCAAAAAAGGAACCAAAAAGGATGCTTTTTACCCTTAAGAAATACATTGGAGGGATGATGCTTCCCCTTCCGCTGCTGCTCATTATCATCGCGCTGGGGCTGGTGCTGGTGTGGTTCAGCCGCTTTCAGAGAAGTGGTAAAACGCTTATCACGCTCGGCTGGCTTGTGTTGCTGCTGTTGAGCCTGCAACCGGTCGCGGATGGCCTGTTACGCCCCATCGAAAATAAGTACCCGACATGGCAGGGCAATCAGAAGGTGGCGTACATCGTGGTGCTGGGCGGCGGATATACCTGGGACCCTGACTGGGCGCCCAGTTCGAACCTGATCAATAACAGCCTGCCGCGGCTAAACGAAGGGATTCGCCTGTGGCTGGCGAACCCGGGATCAAAAATGATCTTCACCGGCGCGGCGGCCAAAACGAACCCGGTGAGCACGGCTGAAGCGGGTGCCAGGGTCGCGGAATCCCTCGGCGTACCGCGCTCCTCGATTATCACCCTGGACAGCCCAAAAGATACCGAAGAAGAGGCCGCTGCGGTGAAGCAGGCGATTGGCGATGTTCCGTTCTTGCTGGTCACTTCCGCCTCGCACCTGCCGCGCGCGATGATTTTCTTTGAGAAGCAGGGCCTGCACCCGTTTCCGGCACCGGCAAACCAGATGGCCATCGACGCGCCGCTCAACCCGTGGGAGCGGGCGATCCCCTCCCCGGCATGGCTGATGCATAGCGATCGCGTCGGCTACGAGACGCTCGGACGCCTCTGGCAGTGGCTGAAAGGATCGTCAGGCGAGCCAGGGCAGGAGTGATTTTGCTGCCAGATCGAAGTTTGCGCGGTTAAAACGTCCGGTGTTTACCAGCTGCGCGACTTCGTCCCAGAGCAGGTAAAGCCAGCGCCGCCAGAGAAATGCTTCTGCAACGGGGGCGCGTTGAAGGTAATGCCACAGCAGACCTTCCGCCGCCCCGCTGTCGCTGAGCCTGAACAGCTCATATTCGCGCGGCGCCCACAGCATGATGCCCGGCCCTAACATCGCCAGAAGCTGATCGCTGCGGGAGTCTTTGAGCATGCTGCGCAGGGTGAAATTACCGTGGATTAGAACGCAGTTGTCATTAAAACCGTCGAACAGCGCCGGTAAGCACTCGCGGGTGCGAAACAGAATGCGTTTATCCTGCATGGTCAAACCGGTATTGTTGAACTGGTTTAGCGTTCCCCACAGGACCTCCACCCGCTGGCGATACCACAGCGGCCACAGGTTTTCCTGCGTGCTGTCGACCGGGCCGACAAGCCCGCGGCTATCCTGACGGTGCCAGGCCAGCAGCGCCTCAACAATCTGATCTTTCAACTGCTCCCAGCGCTCCGGCGTGCGCGCGGGCGCTTCAACGGGCACGCCGCGTAAACGCTCAATCAGCAGTACGTCCGGACCGGGGTGTTCCTCGTGGGTCATCACGCCGTACACCGTCGGCATTCGGACGGTCCCCTCCCTCGCCAGCATCGACATTTTCCACGCAAGCTGCCTGGCAACGCCGGGTGACGTGAAGCTTCTGGCCATCAGCGGCATCGGGTTGCCCTGACTGTCATATAACGACCAAAGCGCGGTATCGGCCTTTTCGCTCACGCATTCGACCCGGCTTAATTTCTCACCCAGCAGATGGCTAAGTTCGGCACGCAGCTGTTCCATATGAGATTACCCCCATTAAGACTACTGCTTTTATAATGAGCGTCCTGAAGGAAGATGTCACCCGGAAGCGATCAATTAGGGGAAAGAAAGGGGGAAAAGAGAGAGAACATCCCCCCGACAGGAGGGATGCAGGCGAAATTAGCGCAGTTCGGCGCGGACGCGCTCAAGATCTTCCGGCGTATCAACGCCCGTTCCGGGGACTTCGCTGGCAACGGCAACGTGAATTTTTTCGCCATACCAGAGCACGCGAAGCTGCTCCAGCATTTCGATATGTTCAAGCGGACTCGGCGCCCAGGTCACATACCGACGAATAAAACCGGCCCGATAGCCGTAGATCCCAATGTGACGCAGGAAGGTTTCACCGATGGTCTCTTTAGAGAGCGCAAAGCGATCGCGATCCCACGGGATCGTGGCGCGGGAGAAATAGAGCGCATAGCCTTCGGCATCCATGACCACCTTCACCGCATTCGGGTTGAATGCCTCTTCCGCGTGGTGAATGGGCACCGCGAGCGTCGCCATTCCGACCTGACGCTGAGCCAGGTTTTCTGCCACCTGACGGATAATCACCGCCGGGATCATCGGCTCGTCACCCTGCACGTTTACGATGACCGTATCGTCACTGAAGCCACATTTCTCAACCACTTCCGCCAGACGCTCGGTGCCGGACTGGTGATCGGCGCGGGTCATGCACACCTCACCGCCTGCCGCCTCAACCGCACGGGCGACGTCAGGATGATCGGTCGCGACAATCACGCGGTCGGCGCCGGATTCACGCGCACGCTCAAGGACGTGCACAATCATCGGCTTGCCGTTGATATCCACCAGCGGTTTACCCGGCAGGCGCGTTGAGGCATAACGCGCAGGAATAATGACAACAAAACTCATGGTTTGCTCTCTTCTGCCACCAGGGAACGGGCTTCATTTTCCAGCAGTACCGGAATGCCGTCGCGCAGCGGGAAAGCGAGGCTGTCCAGCTTGCAAATCAGCTCCTGTTTGTCCTGGCTGTAGTAGAGTTTGCCGTTGCACACCGGGCAGGCAATTATTTCAAGTAAACGGTGATCCATAGTTCCTCCGTATGGGTAATCGCTAAAGCTTAACACATTCCCTTTTCAGGGCGTGCCTGTTTCCCAGCCACTTCGACAGGATGTAAACAGTCCGTCGGGTACCCGACCCAGCGTCACGTCGCGAGCACCCTGCCAGCGCGCGAATTCGCTAATGGCGGTCGTTAACCCTTTTTCCAGGCTCGCCGTCACCCTGACGCCCTCTTCCAGATAAAGCGCAATGACTTCAAGCGTGCCGGTCTTGCGGTGCATTTTGGCATCCATCCGCCCGACCAATTGCCCCTTATGCAGCAAAGGTAAAACAAAGTAGCCATACTGGCGCTTCGGTGCCGGGGTGTAACATTCCAGCCGGTAGCTGAAATCAAAGAGCTGCTCGGCGCGTTTTCTGTCCCAGACGACCGGGTCGAAAGGCGACAACACCGCGCTGTGGGTTGCCTGAAGTTTCCCCTCCAGGGCCTGAGGCAGTAGCGGGAGGAGATCCGCATGCAGCCACATTTCGCCCAGGGTTTCTACCGTAACGGGGATGACGCGCTGTTCACGTTGCCATATCTCCAGCAGCGGTTTCAGCGCGGGCTGGCGAAGGCGATAATAATCAGCCAGCCACTGAGGGCGGAAAATCCCCAGGCTGCGGGCGCTGTTCTCCAGCATGATGGCCTCGGCCACCTCCTGGGTAAGCAGGTCACGCGCGTCGTCCCAGTGCGGCATCACGCGATGCGTCAGGTCGTAGACTCGCTGAAAATTACGTCGCTCAATCACCATGACCTTGCCCGAGGTGAACAGCCCTTCGAGATGACGCTTATGCGGTTTCCACTCCCACCAGCCGCTGGTGCCCTTGCGCGGGTGTTCAAAATCGGCGGAGCGTACAGGACCGTTTTCCTGAATATGCGCGATAAGCTGCTCAATTTCAGCCGCATGTTCCTGCATCCACGCCTGCCGGTATTTCCAGCCCATCTTTTCCGGGGCAAGCATGCGGTGACGCACCAGAGCAAAATCGCTGCGGGGCAGGAAACAGGCTTCGTGCGCCCAGTACTCCATCAACTCCCCCTTGCTGAGCGCCTCGTCCAGCCACTGCGAAGGATAATTCCCGAGACGGCTAAACAGCACCAGGTAAGGGCTGCGCGCCACAATGTTAATGGTGTCGATTTGAAGCAGCGACATGCGCTGGACGGTAGAGAGAATATCGGCAGGCTGCGCGCGGCGGCGGGGCTTTTTGAGCAGCCCCTGCGCGGCAAGGTGTAAATGACGTGCAGCTGTTAGCGAGAGGTGCGGTAAAGACATGCGTTTTCCTGTCAGTCAGAGCGCCACCAGAACCGCGTAAGCCTTTACTGCACTAACGCAATCAGTTCCTTGAGCAAATGTTCCGGCTGCTCGCCGCTAAGTTCAGCGTCAACCGGCAGATACCACCAGCTATCTTTCGCAAAGGCGCGGCATTTCACCGCATCTTTTTCGGTCATAATCAGCGTCTGCCCGGGTAGGGTCAGGGCGTCTACCTGCTCTTCCATCAGCGCCTGGTGGTCGGCCAGCGGAACGCATTTTTCTGGCCGGGCACCACACTGTTCCAGCGTCGCGAAAAAGCGCGGCGGGTGACCAATCCCCGCCATCGCCACCAGTGAAGGCAGTTCTGCAACCGACCGGCGTTCGCCCGTCACCAGGTTGATCGCCAGACCCGGCCGCAGCTGCATCGGGATTTCACCCGCGCTTGCCTCACCGCCGTTCACAATCACCGCATCGACGGAGTTAAGACGCGAAGCGCGTTCGCGCATGGGGCCAGCCGGCAGCCACCAGCCGTTACCCAAACGGCGAACGCCGTCGATGACGACAATCTCTTTGTCACGCGCCAGGGCGTAATGCTGCAGGCCATCGTCAGTGATAATGATTTGTACCGCGTGTTCGGCAAGCAGCGCCTGAACGGCGCCGCTGCGCGCCGGGGAGACCGCAACTGGCGCACCCGTACGCTGGAAAATAAGTACCGGTTCATCACCCGCTTCGGCGGTCGTGGTTTCCGCCGTCAGCAGCAGCGGGTAATGCGCCGCTTTACCGCCATATCCGCGCGAAACCACCCCGGGGCGAATACCGCGTTTTTGCAACTGCTCCACCAGCCAGATGACGACCGGCGTTTTACCGTTGCCACCCGCCGTAAGATTACCGACAACCACAACCGGTACCGGCGCGCGCCAGGCACGCTTGATCCCCAGACGGTAAAGCAGGCGGATAATGCCGCTCACCAGGCCGTAGAGCCAGGAGAGCGGCAAAAGCAGCAGCCACAGCGGGGATTCACCGGACCAGATGCGTGCAATCATTGGCCGAACTGCATCTTATGAAGCTGGGCGTAAACCCCGCGGTGCTCCAGCAAATCAGCATGGCTTCCGCGTTCAACGATGATGCCATCCTCAACCACAACGATTTCATCGGCCTGCTCGATAGTCGACAGGCGGTGGGCAATCACCAGCGAGGTACGGTTCTTTTGCAGCTCATCCAGCGCGGACTGAATGGCGCGTTCAGATTCGGTATCCAGCGCAGAGGTCGCTTCGTCCAGAATCAGAATCGGGCTGTCGCGCAGCAGCGCACGCGCTATGGCAATACGCTGACGCTGACCACCGGAGAGCAGCACCCCGTTCTCACCGATAATGGTGTCCAGACCGTTATCCATCTTGTTGATAAAGTCCATCGCATAGGCCATACGCGCCGCGTTCTCAATCTGCTCGCGGCTGTACTCATCCGTGCGCGCATAGGCAATGTTGTTGGCCACCGTATCGTTGAACAGGTGCACGTTCTGGGAGACCAGCGCCACCTGGTTACGCAGCGACTGCAGGGTATACTCCCGCAGGTCGTGACCGTCTAACAGGATCTCACCTTCGTTAATATCGTAGAAACGGGTGATCAGGCTGGCAATGGTCGATTTACCGGAGCCGGAACGGCCTACCAGCGCAACGGTTTTACCCGCCGGAATAGACAGGTTGATATTGCGCAGCGCAGGGGTTTCGCGACCAGGATAGGCGAAAGTGACGTTGCGGAATTCAACATCGCCACGGGCACGTTCAATTTCACGCGTACCTTCGTCTTTCTCTTGCTCGGAATCCAGAATGCTGAACAAGGTCTGGCAGGCGGCCATCCCGCGCTGGAACTGGGCGTTCACGTTCGTCAGAGATTTCAGCGGACGCATCAGGGCGATCATCGAGGAGAAGACCACGGTGATGGTCCCCGCCGTCAGGGTCTCCATCACGCTCGGGAAGCTTGCCGCATAGAGAACGAACGCCAGCGCCAGGGATGCAATCAGCTGAATAATCGGGTCAGAGATGGACGAGGCCGAGACCATTTTCATCCCCTGCAGACGCATCTTGTTGCTGACTTTATCAAAGCGTTTGGTTTCGACGTCCTGACCGCCGAAGATCAGCACTTCCTTATGCCCTTTCAGCATCTGTTCCGCACTGGTCGTCACCTGTCCCATGGTGTTCTGCATATTCTTACTGATATTGCGGAAGCGCTTGGAGACGACACGGATGGCAATAGAAACGATCGGTGCCAGAACGATAAGGATGATCGACAGCTGCCAGCTGTAGTAGAACATCATCGCAAACAGGCCGATGATTGACGCACCTTCACGCACAACGGTGATCAGCGCGCTTGAGGACGAGGAGGCAACCTGCTCGGAGTCGTAGGTAATACGGGAGAGCAGCGTCCCGGTAGACTGCTTGTCAAAGAATGAGACCGGCATGCCCATCATGTGGCTGAACAGCCGACGGCGCATGGTCATCACCACTTTCCCGGATACCCAGGAAATACAGTAGCTGGAAATATAGCTGGTGATGCCGCGTAAGATCATCAGCCCGATAACCACCAGCGGCATCCATAGCAGCACTGAGCGATCCGTTTTACCAAAACCGTCATCCAGTAACGGTTTGAGGAGCGATAACATAAAAGTATCGCTGGCTGCGTTGAGGATTAACGCTACGCCCGCCACGATCAAGCCTGCTTTAAAAGGTGCAATCATCGGCCAGAGTCGGCGGAAGGTTTGCCACGTGGAGAGATCTTTATCGTTATGCATTCAAAAAACCAGCATTCGTTGAAATAGCCGCATATTCTACCCGTTATCGACGGGCGCGCCAAACCACTGATGATACCAAACGGATAAAATTTGCTCTCGCAAGCGCCGGATTTGCCAGTGATGTTGCGAGAATGTCACCGATATTTGTCCAGAGTGAGGGGTATCGTGCCAGATATACCCCTCTTTTCGATAGCGTCGGACAACCTTTGCCGACGGGAAATGCCAGGCGTTATAGCGCGCCGCTGAATCCAGGGCGATCTGACCTTCTACCCGCTGTACCAGCGGCAGTGAAGACGAGGTATTGCTGCCATGATGGGGCACCTGGGTGAGCGTGGACGTGAGATAACGCCAGTAATGGCTAAGCATAGCCTGTTCCGCTTGCGCTTCAATGTCTCCGGTAAGCAGAACACTCTGTTCACCGTCGTCAATTTTAACCACGCAGGAGCGGTTATTTCCCTGGGCCGGGTAATTTGCAGGGGGCCAGTGGACGGTGAAGGTGAGCCCCTGCCATCTCCAGTTCTGCCCGCGAAAACAGGGGCGATGTCCCGCCAGGCGCAATGGGCTTCTTACCCATACCTCAGGCCATGCTTTTTGCAACGACGCGAGGCCTCCCGCATGGTCGAGATGCTCATGACTGAGGATCACGCCTTCCGGGCGGAGGTGATGCCAGCGAAGCCACGGGATAATCAGCCGCTGCGCGCTGTCCCCGTCCGGCCAGGCAAGCCCGGTATCATAGAGTATGGCTTTCCCCTGCCGCTCAATGACCATTGCCAGCCCCTGCCCCACGTCCAGCATATGCAGGGTCCAGCTCTCGTTTTTTGCCGTGCGCAAGAGGGGAAATGTCAGCAAGACGCTGCCTGCAAGACAAACGGCTGGAAGGATTTTCCAGGCACGAAAACGCCAGGCAATGATGCTCATCCACGGCAGCAACGCCATGTATTGCCAGCGCTGATCGACATTTTGCCAGCCGTCAGGCAGGCGCATCAGTAACCAGAAGAGTCCCGCAAGCGACTTATCGGCTGCAAACCAGACGATGCTTTCCAGCGTCGCTAGCGGTAGCAGATGGAGCAGCATACCGAGCAGGATCAGCGGCACGGAGACAAACGTCACCAGGGGCACGGCAAAGAGATTCGCTACCAGGGAAGAGAGGCTGAAACCATGAAAAATCAGAACCTGTAACGGCATGAGCAGCAGCAACATGCCGACCTGCAGATAAATCAGGTTCAGTAAAGGTCGTATACGTCGCGCCCGGTGCCAGTCGGGAAGCGGCAACCACTGAAACCAGAAAATCAGCGCGGCGACAGCAAAGGCAGACAAGAGCAGACTTTGCGAGAGTACGGCCAGCGGATCGCTTATCAGGATCGCCGCAATACAGCAAACCCATACCTGCCAGGGGGACCATTGACGGGCTGCGATCCGAAGCATTGCAATCACAGCAAGCGCGATAACCGTTCGTAGCGCAGGAGGTTGCAGCCCGGTAAGCCAGGCGTAGAAGGCGGCAAAGCACAGCCCGGCCAGGAGAGGCATTTGCCAGTGGATACGCTGGCTGGGCAAGAAAAACTGGAAACCACGGGCGAGTAGCCAGACGAGGGAGGCCGCCAGCGCGATATGCAGACCCGAAATCGCCATCAAATGCAGCGTCCCGGTTTCACGCATCAGGTCTTTTATCTCCCGGGGAACATTCAGGCGTTCACCCATTCCCAGCCCGAGGATAACCGCCCCCCATCGATAGGCTGACAGGCGGGTTTGCAATGACGCGAGATATTGCGCGCGCAGGCTGCAGCGCCCGTCGACGAGTTCAGCACGGGTGAAGCGCCCGCTCAGCGTTTGATGCTGAGCAAAAGCGCTGCGCTGAGAATCATAACCCCCGTCGTTCAGTTCGCCGTGGGCAGGCCTGAGCCTGAGCGTCATGTTCCAGCGTTGACCGGCACACGCTTTCTGTGGGAGATAATTGCCATACAGCGTGACGCCGGTTGATGCCCACCAGCGCTTGCCATCGACGCTGAGAATCCGTGCCTGATGCAGAGTGGCGCCATCGGTCGCAGCGATCGCTACCTCAGCCTGCACGGCGCCGGTGGTGAGATACTGCATCGGCCAGACGCTCTCCTGCGCGGCCAGAACGCCCCACACGCAAAATAACAGTGTGATACCGACATACTTTAGTCGCATGTTTCGCCGTGCGGCCAGCGCGATCCCGCCAACAATCATTATCCATACGGTATGACGTGATGGCAGTTCCGGTAACCAAAGTAACGGGGCTATCGCCAGAATGGCGCAGACACCCAGCGCGGGAATTCCCATTGCTACCTCCCTGTTCAGGTGGGCAGTATGAAAGCAGGCCGTGCGGGTTGTCAGATGACAAAAGTGTGTTTTACGGCGCGCGCTGTGATGTTTTTATTACCTTGCAGAAAATGAAACGAAAAATGCGGGGCATCTTCAGAATGACAGTGACAGGCACAAAAAAAGCACCCGCAGGTGCTTTCTTTCGAACCCAGTTTAACCGGCTGGTTAAACTCAGTTGCCGTAAATATTGGCGCGATCGCGCAGTTCTTTACCCGGTTTAAAGTGTGGAACGTACTTACCTTCCAGCTCGACTTTATCACCCGTTTTCGGGTTACGCCCGGTACGTGGAGCACGATAGTGCAGAGAAAAACTACCGAAACCGCGGATTTCAATGCGCTCGCCCTGGGCAAGAGTGGAAGCCATATGCTCCAGCATCTCTTTTACGGCATCTTCCACTGCCTTAGCAGGGATATGCGGTTGCTGACTGGCAAGTCTTTCAATCAATTCTGACTTGGTCATGATTCCTCCGGTTCCTTTCAAACCAATTAGCTGAACAGCTCATTAAACAAGGGCGGCCGTAGCCGCCCTTTGTTATTGATTACAGGACGAATCCTGCAATCTGTCAAGTTTGCTCCTCATCCTTCACGCTGTAAATGCATTACCGCGCAAATGATGCTGAGAACCTGATATTACTCGCCTTTAGCTGCTTTGAAAGCTTCAGCCATTGCGTTGTTAGAGAAGTTTGCATCTTCCTGTTTGTTAACAGTTGCGATTGCATCTTTCTCATCAGCTTCGTCTTTAGCACGAACAGACAGGCTGATTGCGCGGTTCTTACGGTCAACACCGGTGAACTTAGCTTCAACATCGTCGCCTACGTTCAGAACCAGAGTCGCATCTTCAACGCGGTCACGGGAAGCTTCAGAAGCGCGCAGGTAACCTTCAACGCCGTCAGCCAGTTCTACGGTTGCGCCTTTAGCGTCAACTGCAGTCACTTTACCGTTTACGATTGCGCCTTTCTTGTTCAGTGCAACCCAGTTGTTGAACGGATCTTCTGCGAGCTGTTTAACGCCCAGGGAGATACGCTCACGCTCTGCGTCAACCTGCAGAACAACTGCAGCGATTTCGTCGCCTTTTTTGTATTCACGAACTGCTTCTTCGCCTGCAACGTTCCAGGAGATGTCAGACAGGTGAACCAGGCCATCGATGCCGCCGTCCAGGCCGATGAAGATACCGAAGTCAGTGATAGACTTGATTTTACCTTCAACACGGTCACCCTTGTTGTGGGTTTCCGCGAACTGCTGCCATGGGTTGTTTTTGCACTGTTTCAGGCCCAGGGAGATACGACGACGTTCTTCGTCGATATCCAGAACCATCACTTCCACTACATCACCAACGTTAACAACTTTGGATGGGTGGATGTTTTTGTTGGTCCAGTCCATTTCGGAAACGTGTACCAGACCTTCAACGCCTTCTTCGATTTCAACGAAGCAGCCGTAGTCAGTCAGGTTGGTTACGCGACCAGTCAGTTTAGTACCTTCTGGGTAACGCTTAGCGATAGCTACCCATGGATCTTCGCCCAGTTGTTTCAGGCCGAGGGATACACGAGTACGCTCGCGGTCGAACTTCAGCACTTTAACAGTGATTTCGTCGCCCACGTTCACGATTTCGCTTGGGTGCTTAACGCGTTTCCACGCCATGTCGGTGATGTGCAGCAGGCCATCAACGCCGCCCAGGTCAACGAATGCGCCGTAGTCAGTGAGGTTCTTAACGATACCTTTGACTTCCATGCCTTCCTGCAGGTTTTCCAGCAGCTGATCGCGTTCTGCGCTGTTTTCGGATTCGATAACGGCACGACGGGATACAACAACGTTGTTACGCTTCTGGTCCAGCTTGATTACTTTGAACTCAAGCTCTTTGCCTTCCAGGTGCAGAGTGTCACGGACTGGACGAACGTCTACCAGTGAACCTGGCAGGAACGCACGAATACCATTCAGCTCAACAGTGAAGCCACCTTTAACTTTGCCGTTGATAACACCGACCACAGTTTCAGCTTCTTCGTAAGCTTTTTCCAGGGTGATCCATGCTTCGTGACGTTTCGCTTTCTCACGAGAAAGCAGGGTTTCACCGAAGCCGTCTTCTACTGCGTCCAGCGCAACGTCAACTTCGTCACCAACCTGGATTTCCAGCTCGCCCTGGGCGTTTTTGAACTGCTCTGCCGGAATGGCGGACTCAGATTTCAGACCGGCGTCAACCAGTACTACGTCTTTGTCGATAGCAACAACAACACCGCGAACGATGGAACCCGGGCGGGTTTCGATTTCTTTTAAGGATTCTTCAAACAGTTGAGCAAAAGATTCAGTCATGTTTAATCTTCAGGTTAATATTAACGTCCACCTGGCTCCGTGCCGGATGGGGTTGTTTCACATACCCGCCGTCAATCCATTGCAGCGGGGGTACTGCTAAATCGGTCGCGATTACGCGAGTGCCAGTTTTTGGCGCGCATATTGTAGCGCTTTTTCAATCACTTGCTCAATAGTTAAACTGGTTGAATCCAGAACTAACGCATCTTCTGCGGGAACAAGTGGGGCGACGGCGCGGTTACGATCGCGGTCATCGCGCTCTTTTATCTCGGATAAAAGGCGATCAAAGTTAACACTAAACCCCTTTTCCTGCAACTGAAGCATGCGGCGTTGAGCACGTTCTTCCGAAGAGGCGTCAAGGAAAATTTTCACCGGTGCATCAGGGAACACCACGGTTCCCATATCGCGTCCGTCCGCAATCAACCCCGGGGCTTCACGGAACGCGCGCTGACGACGTAATAGCGCCTCACGAACGCGCGGGAAAGCCGCCACCTGAGAGGCCGCATTGGCCACTTCCTGAGTACGGATTTCCCCGCTCACGTCTTCCCCTTCAAGGATGACTTCCAGGTTGCCATTGGTTGACACGAAACGCACATCCAGATGCGCAGCCAGCGGAACCAGCGCTTCTTCAGACGCCACGTCCACATGATGATGCAGCGCAGCCAGCGCCAGCACGCGATAGATTGCTCCCGAATCTAAAAGATGCCATTGCAATGCTTCCGCCATCGCTTTGCACAGAGTCCCTTTCCCTGCGCCACTCGGCCCATCAATGGTGATTACCGGGGCAACTGCCGTCATCTTTTTCTCCTTAAATAAGGCATACCGTTTACATGAACGCCGCGCATTATACGCGCCAACGTGCGCAACTGTTACCTTTGCGTGCAAATTACGGAATGATTGAAGCAGAGTGTAGAAGAAATGAGCGGAGACGTGCGTAATGAAGCGTAAGCAAATGCCGCATCGGGTGATGCGGCAATACGTTATCAGGCTAGCGTGCTAATGCGTGCCAGCTGTTCGAAGTAGTCCGGGAAGGTTTTCGCGGTACATTTCGGGTCAAGAATGGTGACAGGCGTGTCCGACAGCGCCACCAGCGAGAAGCACATTGCCATGCGGTGATCGTTGTAGGTGCCAATTTCCGCAAACTGCAGTTTTTTCGGAGGGGTCACGCGAATGTAGTCCTCGCCCTCTTCCACCTCGGCACCCACCTTACGTAATTCGGTGGCCATTGCGAACAGGCGGTCCGTCTCTTTGACGCGCCAGTTGTAGATGTTACGCAGCGTGGTCGTGCCTTTGGCAAACAGCGCCGCCGTGGCAATGGTCATCGCCGCATCCGGGATATGGTTCATGTCCATGTCGATGGCGTTCAGCTCGCCATGGGTACAGGAGATGAAGTCGTCGCCCCAGGTGACTTTGGCGCCCATTTTTTCCAGCACGTCCGCAAAACGGATGTCGCCCTGCACGCTGTTACGGCCAATACCGGTCACTTTAACCTTGCCGCCTTTAATCGCCCCTGCGGCCAGGAAGTAGGACGCGGATGAGGCATCCCCTTCAACAAGGTAGTTGCCCGGAGACTGATACTGCTGCGCCCCGCGCACAATAAAGCGCTGATAAGACTGGTTTTCCACCTCAACGCCGAAGGTTTTCATCAGGTGCAGCGTGATATCAATGTACGGTTTGGAGACCAGCTCGCCTTTAATCGTGATAACCGTGTCCTGCGGGGCCAGCGGCGCGGTCATCAGCAGCGCCGTGAGGAACTGGCTGGAGACGCTGCCGTCAACCTCGACGTGACCGCCGGTAAAGCCCCCGCGCAGACGCAGTGGCGGATAGTTTTCCTGCTCCAGATACGCAATCTGCGCGCCGCCCTGACGCAGGGCATCCACCAGGTGACCAATTGGACGCTCTTTCATGCGCGGCTCGCCGGTCAGCACGATGTTGTTACTGCCCAGACACAGCGCTGCCGCCAGCGGACGCATCGCGGTACCCGCATTCCCCAGAAACAGCTCAAGATCTTCGCCCGAGCGCAGCGCGCCGCCGTTGCCGGTCACTTCACAGCGGGTACGATCGTCGGAGAGAGTGTAATGAACGCCCAACGCTTTCAGCGCATTGAGCATATGGCGCACGTCATCGCTGTCCAGCAGGTTTGTAAGGACGGTGGTGCCGTTTGCCAGAGCTGCCAGCAGCAGAGCGCGGTTCGAGACACTTTTTGAACCAGGCAGATTAATGGTGCCATCTACCCGCGCGATAGGTTGTAACGTCAGGGATTCCATGAAAACTAAACTCTCAACTCAACATAATAAAAACCCCGCAGGGATGCTGCGGGGGTGAAAAACAGCACATTAACCGTGACGACGTTCGAAGTCGATCATGAAATCCGTCAGGGCCTTAACGCCTTCCAGCGGCATCGCGTTATAGATGGAAGCACGCATGCCGCCAACAACACGGTGACCTTTAAGCGCGTGCAGGCCTGCCGCGAAGGACTCTTCCAGGAACACTTTATCCAGGTTGCTGTCCGCCAGCTGGAACGGCACGTTCATGCGGGAACGGTTCGCTTTCGCCACATCGTTGCGGTAGAAATCGCTCTTGTCGATCACGCCATACAGCAGTTCGGCTTTCTGCTGATTCACCTTGTCCATCTGCGCCACGCCGCCGTTTTGCTTCAGCCATTTGAAGACCAGTCCAGAGAGGTACCACGCAAACGTCGGCGGGGTGTTGAACATAGAGTCATTATCGTTCAGCACGGTGTAATCGAGAATGGACGGGCAGGATGTATGCGCTTTACCCAGCAGGTCTTCACGCACGACGACGATAGTCAAACCGGCCGGACCGATATTTTTCTGCGCGCCGGCATAGATCACACCGTAGCGGCTGACGTCAATGGGCGCAGAGAGTATGGTGGAGGAGAAGTCGGCGGCAACCACGACATCGCTGCCGAAGTCTGGCGTTTCGTCGATGGCGATCCCGTCGATGGTTTCGTTCGGGCAGTAGTGCAGATACGCTGCGTTATCAGAGAGCTGCCACTCGCGCATTGGCTTCACGGCGCGCAGACCGTCAACGGTCACTTTGGCGTCGATCACATTCGGCGCGCAGTATTTATGCGCTTCTTTAATGGCGCTTGCCGCCCAGTAGCCCGCGTCAACGTAGTCAGCCGTTGTTTTATCACCGAGGATATTCAGCGGAACGCCAGCAAACTGGCCGCGCCCGCCACCGTGACAGAACAATACTTTGTAGTTGGAGGGGATATTCAGCAGATCGCGAAAATCCTTTTCTGCCTCTTCCGCCACCTGAATAAACTCTTTACCCCGGTGGCTGATTTCCATCACCGACGTACCGAGACCGTTCCAGTCACAAAGTTCCTGTTGAGCCTGTTTAAGCACGTCTGCCGGTAACATTGCCGGACCTGAACTGAAATTAAAGACCTGAGCCATTTCCCCTCACCACGCTAAAAGCCATAAGTTATAACTGTGGATATCGGTTTTATCATTCAGTGACACGCGCCGCAATGTCTAAAACTGATGACCGGGGAAATGTGCCCTGCGTCACACAAAACAATCTGCCGCCTCGCTAAGACAAAACCGACAAAATGGCTGTCAGCTGATACGTTTGGCCCGACTAACCTTCGTCCATTCCGGATTTGCACAGCGGGGGCATAATTGACGTTCCCCCGGCTGCATCGCAACCACATGGCTGCATCTTACGCAAGCATACTCGCCTGATTCCGGTACGGTTCTGAAACGCTCGATGAGCATATCCGGCAGGATACACAGTCCCGGCTTCACCTCGTCGTCAGAATAGTAATAGACGCTGATCTGCCCGTTGGTTTCCATGATCGCAAGACGCACCTGCCCGAGCTGTTCAACGCTGTTCAGGCGGAGCTCCATAAAGAACTCAAACTCCGTCATATTGGCGCTTCGTACATTATCCCAGGCCAGCTGTCCGTCCTCGACGATCACGACCGGCTTCCCTTCAAGCAAATCTTCCAGCTTCTCGCTTTTCGACATCAGCCACATGACAAGACGATAAAGCAGCGCCAGTGAAACAAAAACGACGAAGACCGGCACCATCGGCACATCGTCATAAAAGGCGACGTCTCCCGCCGCTGACCCCAGCGTCAGGATGATCAACACCTCAAAGAGCGACATTTGCCGTACGCCGCGACGGCCGGTGATTTTAAGAAACAGGAAGACGAGTACGAAGGTATACAGGCTGCGCAGCGCCACTTCGCCCAGAAATTCAGGAGGAACTTTATCAAACGCCATCCGATGAAGATCAAATGCTTTCATTTTTCTATGCCTTAACAGTCAGTTACTGCCACTAAGCATAGCCCAGCCATTTATTTTCGCCGAAGATAGCACCCGTCACGCAAAACCCGTATCATTGCGCGCTTTACGTACGATAAAAGTGAACGCCATGACTCAAACGTTTATCCCCGGCAAAGACGCCGCTCTGGAAGATTCCATCGCTCGCTTCCAGCAGAAATTGACCGACCTGGGTTTTAACATCGAAGAAGCCTCCTGGCTCAATCCGGTGCCTCATGTCTGGTCCGTGCATATTCGCGATAAAGACTGTGCCCTGTGCTTTACCAACGGTAAAGGCGCGACAAAAAAAGCGGCACTGGCCTCCGCGCTGGGTGAGTATTTTGAGCGTCTGTCCACCAACTACTTCTTCGCTGACTTCTGGCTGGGCGAAACCATCGCGAACGGCCCGTTCGTGCACTATCCGAACGAAAAATGGTTCCCGCTGACCGAAGACGACGAACTGCCGGAGGGCATTCTGGATCCGCGCCTGCGCGCCTTTTACGATCCGGAAAACGAGCTGACCGCCAGCATGCTGATCGACCTGCAGTCAGGTAATGAAGAGCGGGGGATCTGCGCCCTGCCGTTCACCCGCCAGTCGGATGAACAGACCGTCTATATCCCGATGAACATCGTCGGCAACCTGTACGTATCCAACGGGATGTCCGCCGGAAACACCCGTAACGAAGCGCGCGTTCAGGGACTGTCTGAAGTGTTTGAGCGCCATATTAAAAACCGCATTATTGCCGAATCTATCAGCCTGCCTGAAATTCCGGCAGAGGTGCTGGCGCGCTACCCGGGCGTGGTGGAATCCATCGCCAAGCTGGAAGCAGAAGGTTTCCCAATCTTTGCGTATGACGGCTCGCTGGGCGGCAAGTATCCAGTGATCTGCGTCGTGCTGTTTAACCCGACCAACGGCACCTGCTTCGCCTCCTTCGGCGCGCACCCGGACTTCGGCGTGGCGCTGGAGCGTACCGTTACCGAACTGCTTCAGGGCCGTAGCCTGAAAGATCTCGACGTGTTTACGCCGCCAACGTTTGACGATGAAGAAGTGGCCGAGCATACCAACCTCGAAACGCACTTCATCGATTCCAGCGGCCTGATCTCCTGGGATATGTTCAAGCAGGACGCGGACTATCCGTTCGTGGACTGGAGCTTTGCGGGTACCACTGAAGAAGAGTTCGCCACCTTAATGGCCATCTTTGAAGCGGAAGACCAGGAAGTTTACATCGCGGATTACGAACACCTGGGCGTCTACGCGTGCCGCATTATTGTTCCGGGCATGTCCGACATCTATCCGGCCGAAGATCTGTGGCTGGCGAATAACAGCATGGGTGCGCACCTGCGCGAAACGCTCCTGTCCCTGCCGGGCAGCGAGTGGGAGAAAGAAGATTATCTGAACCTGATCGCCCAGCTGGACGAAGAAGGTGACGATGACTTCACCCGCGTGCGTGAACTGCTGGGTCTGGCAACCGGAAAAGACAACGGCTGGTATACCCTGCGCATTGGCGAGCTGAAGGCCATGCTGGCGCTGGCAGGCGGCGACCTAGATCAGGCGCTTGCGTGGACGGAATGGACGATGGAATTCAACCAGTCCGTCTTCTCTGCCGAGCGCACTAACTACTACCGCTGCCTGCAGACGCTGCTGCTGCTCTCTCAGGAAGAAGACCGCGAGCCGCTGCAGTATCTTAATGCCTTCGTGCGTATGTACGGCGCAGAGGCGGTAGAAGCCGCCAGCGCGGCGCTGAGCGGTGAAGAGCCATTCTACGGTTTGCAGGCTGTCGACAGCGACCTTCACGCCTTCCCGGCGCATCAGTCGTTGCTGAAAGCCTATGAGAAGCTGCAGAAAGCAAAAGCCGCTTACTGGTCAAAATAAGCGCACATAACATTACCAGCAGTAGGCGTATTCAATCGTCTGGGCTATATTACGGGGCAATTTCATTGCCCCGTTTTTTATTTTCTTCGGCAATGACTGTTGATTGTAATAATAAAGTTAAACATGGGTAAATATAATAATATTCACCTGGGCTTTACTGTTACTTTTTATGGTTAATACTCCATATTAATTAACTGTTTCAGAGGTGGCTGAACGAAAAAATTCAACTCTTTTCATAACTTTTAAAATTTATTTTTATACGGATAATCAAATACTTACTCCGCATTTGTCGTAAAACCATACACACTGCGGGCCTATAAGCCAGGCGAGATATGATCTATATCAATTTCTCTTCTATAATGCTTTGTTAGTATCTCGTCGCCGACTTAATAAAGAGAGAGTTAGTGTGAAAGCTGACAACCCTTTTGATCTTTTACTCCCCGCCGCGATGGCCAAAGTGGCCGAAGAAGCGGGTGTCTATAAAGCAACGAAACACCCGATGAAGACGTTCTATCTGGCGATCACGGCTGGTGTGTTCATCTCTATCGCTTTCGTCTTCTACATCACCGCCACCACCGGTACCGCCGGAATGCCTTTCGGCATGGCCAAACTGATTGGCGGCATTTGCTTCTCACTGGGTCTGATTCTCTGCGTCATCTGCGGCGCCGACCTCTTCACCTCAACGGTGCTGATTGTCGTGGCAAAGGCCAGCGGAAGGATTACCTGGGGTCAACTGGCACGTAACTGGCTTAACGTCTACGTGGGTAACCTGGTTGGCTGTCTTCTCTTTGTTTTGTTGATGTGGCTTTCTGGCGAGTACATGACCGCCAACGGCGGCTGGGGCCTCAACGTCCTGCAAACCGCCGACCACAAAATGCACCACACATTTATCGAAGCCGTTGCTCTTGGCATCCTCGCAAACCTGATGGTCTGCCTGGCTGTATGGATGAGCTACTCGGGTCGTAGCCTGATGGACAAAGCCTTAATTATGGTTCTGCCGGTTGCGATGTTTGTTGCCAGCGGCTTTGAGCACAGTATCGCGAATATGTTCATGATCCCAATGGGCATTGTTATCCGCGACTTTGCGAGCCCGGAGTTCTGGACCGCAGTTGGTTCATCCCCGGAAAGTTTCTCTCACCTGACTATTATGAATTTCATTACTGATAACCTGATCCCTGTCACTATCGGGAACATTATCGGTGGGGGTCTGTTAGTTGGGTTGACATACTGGGTCATTTACCTGCGTGGCGACGATCATCATTGATGGTTTTCTCAGGCAGTAAATAAAAAATCCACTTAAGAAGGTAGGTGTTACATGTCCGAGCTTAATGAAAAGTTAGCCACAGCCTGGGAAGGTTTTGCGAAAGGTGACTGGCAGAATGAAGTCAACGTCCGTGACTTTATTCAGAAAAACTATACCCCGTATGAAGGTGACGAATCCTTCCTGGCTGGCGCCACTGACGCGACCACCAAGCTGTGGGACAGCGTAATGGAAGGCGTTAAACTGGAAAACCGCACTCACGCGCCAGTTGATTTTGACACCTCCGTTGCTTCCACCATCACTTCTCACGATGCTGGCTATATCAACAAAGCCCTTGAGAAAATCGTTGGTCTGCAGACTGAAGCACCACTGAAACGCGCAATCATCCCGTTCGGTGGTATCAAAATGGTTGAAGGTTCCTGCAAAGCGTATAACCGCGAGCTGGATCCAATGCTGAAAAAAATCTTCACCGAATACCGCAAAACCCACAACCAGGGCGTATTCGATGTTTACACCAAAGACATTCTGAACTGCCGTAAGTCTGGCGTTCTGACCGGTCTGCCAGATGCGTATGGCCGTGGCCGTATCATCGGTGACTACCGTCGCGTTGCGCTGTACGGTATCGACTTCCTGATGAAAGACAAGTACGCGCAGTTTGTTTCCTTGCAGTCCGATCTGGAAAACGGCGTAAACCTGGAAGCGACTATCCGTCTGCGTGAAGAGATTGCTGAACAGCACCGTGCGCTGGGTCAGATCAAAGAGATGGCGGCGAAATATGGCTGCGATATCTCTGGTCCGGCTACCAACGCTCAGGAAGCTATCCAGTGGACCTACTTCGGCTACCTGGCCGCGGTTAAGTCTCAGAACGGCGCAGCAATGTCCTTCGGTCGCGTATCCACCTTCCTGGATGCCTACATCGAACGTGACCTGAAAGCAGGCAAAATCACCGAGCAAGACGCTCAGGAAATGATTGACCACCTGGTCATGAAACTGCGTATGGTTCGCTTCCTGCGTACCCCAGAATACGATGAGCTGTTCTCCGGTGACCCAATCTGGGCTACTGAATCTATCGGCGGTATGGGCGTTGACGGCCGTACTCTGGTAACCAAAAACAGCTTCCGCTTCCTGAATACCCTGTACACCATGGGTCCTTCTCCGGAGCCGAACATCACCGTTCTGTGGTCTGAAAAACTGCCTCTGAACTTCAAGAAATTCGCCGCTAAAGTGTCCATCGACACCTCTTCTCTGCAGTACGAGAACGATGACCTGATGCGTCCGGACTTCAACAACGACGATTACGCTATCGCTTGCTGCGTAAGCCCAATGGTTGTTGGTAAACAAATGCAGTTCTTCGGTGCGCGTGCAAACCTGGCGAAAACCATGCTGTACGCTATCAACGGCGGCGTTGATGAAAAACTGAAAATGCAGGTTGGTCCTAAGTCTGAGCCAATCAAAGGCGACGTGCTGAACTATGACGAAGTCATGGAACGTATGGATCACTTCATGGACTGGCTGGCGAAACAGTACGTCACTGCGCTGAACGTTATCCACTACATGCACGACAAGTACAGCTACGAAGCTTCTCTGATGGCGCTGCACGACCGTGACGTTATCCGCACCATGGCGTGTGGTATCGCAGGTCTGTCCGTTGCTGCTGACTCCCTGTCTGCAATCAAATATGCGAAAGTTAAACCCATTCGTGACGAAGACGGCCTGGCCGTAGACTTCGAAATCGAAGGCGAATATCCGCAGTTTGGTAACAACGATTCTCGCGTTGATGACATGGCGGTTGACCTGGTAGAACGTTTCATGAAGAAAATTCAGAAACTCACTACCTACCGTAACGCTATCCCGACTCAGTCTGTTCTGACCATCACCTCTAACGTGGTGTATGGTAAGAAAACCGGTAACACCCCAGACGGTCGTCGTGCTGGCGCGCCATTCGGCCCAGGTGCTAACCCAATGCACGGTCGTGACCAGAAAGGTGCAGTTGCCTCTCTGACTTCCGTTGCTAAACTGCCGTTTGCTTACGCGAAAGATGGTATCTCTTACACCTTCTCTATCGTGCCAAACGCGCTGGGTAAAGATGACGAAGTTCGTAAGACTAACCTGGCAGGCCTGATGGATGGTTACTTCCACCACGAAGCGTCCATCGAAGGTGGTCAGCACCTGAACGTGAACGTCATGAACCGTGAAATGCTGCTCGACGCGATGGAACACCCTGAGAAATATCCTCAGCTGACCATCCGCGTATCTGGCTACGCAGTACGTTTTAACTCCCTGACTAAAGAACAGCAGCAGGACGTTATCACCCGTACTTTCACTCAGTCCATGTAAGTGGAATTGACTGAAATCACGCGTTAAAAGGCGTACAATAAAGGCTCCACGCAAGTGGGGCCTTTTTAACACCCTCGCTTTATCAGTCTCTTTTGTCCGCTATCTATACTGAATGGATAACAGCCAAAACAGACTCGACATAGCCTTTGAGCTGTGCATCTACATAGGCCCCGGATGGGCCAAATTCGGAGATATCACCGCAATGTCAACTATTGGTCGCATTCACTCCTTTGAATCCTGTGGCACCGTCGATGGCCCGGGCATCCGCTTTATCACCTTCTTCCAGGGCTGCCTGATGCGCTGCCTGTACTGCCACAACCGCGACACCTGGGACACCCACGGCGGTAAAGAAGTCACCGTTGAAGACCTGATGAAAGAGGTGGTGACCTACCGTCACTTTATGAACGCGTCCGGCGGCGGCGTGACCGCCTCCGGTGGCGAAGCCATTCTTCAGGCTGAATTTGTCCGCGACTGGTTCCGCGCCTGCCGCAAAGAAGGCATTCATACCTGCCTCGACACCAACGGCTTTGTGCGCCGCTACGATCCGGTCATTGACGAGCTGCTTGAAGTGACCGATCTGGTGATGCTCGACCTCAAACAGATGAACGATGAGATCCACCAGAACCTGGTTGGCGTGTCAAACCACCGTACGCTGGAGTTTGCCAAATATATTGCCGATAAAGGCATTAAAACCTGGATCCGCTACGTGGTGGTGCCAGGCTGGTCAGATGACGATGACTCCGCGCACCGCCTGGGTGAATTTACCCGCGACATGGGCAACGTCGAGAAAATTGAGCTTCTGCCCTATCACGAGCTGGGTAAACACAAATGGGTGGCCATGGGTGAAGAGTACAAGCTTGATGGCGTGAAGCCGCCGAAAAAAGAGACGATGGAACGCGTCAAAGGTATTCTTGAGCAGTACGGCCACAAGGTCATGTATTAAAGAACAGGCCCGGTGAGAACCGGGCCTTTTTATATTCTATTTAAAGACGCCGTTAATAATGGACGTCACAATCGCAGTACTCAGCGCAATTAAGACCAGGTCGTCACCCACTACCCGCCATTCATAGCCCGGATAGGAAGGAAGCTGACCCAGCATAGAGGCCGGCACGGTTTTCTTCGCAATACCCGGAGGCAGTGGTTTACCGCGCGCCAGGTTTTTTGCGATCCCCGGAGGCAGAGACTTATAGCCCGTTAAGCCGTAATTCAGCGCCAGATGACGGGCACGATCGAAACTCACGCGAGCATCGACATCGTTACCGACATCTTTGCTGTTTTTAACGCTCTTATTCGAATTGCCAGGGTTATCCTGACCGTTATTTTGCTTACTACCATGGTTACCAGAATTCCCGTTACCATGATTGCCGCTGTTACCCTGTCCGCCACCGTTTCCGTGACCATTGCCATTCCCGTTTCCAGGATTAGCCATGACCGGAGCCGTTGCAAACGTTAAAGACAACACTACGGCAAGTGCGGTAGTGGAAAAACGACGAATAGACATGATTGCTGCCTTAAGTGGTAGGACTCACATGAATTATCGTCTGGCGCAATAAACAAACAATAAGTAAAACTCTTAGTTGTGATGGGGACAAAAAAGCCTGTCATTGACAGGCTTTTATTTAATCAGGCATGTGCCACAGGCGTTGGATGCTCGCCCGCTTTGCGCAGCAGCATTAAGAGATAAATAAACGACACGCTGGCGATCATGATAAACAGTAAATTATCGGAGTAATTCTGCATCAGCATCGCGGTAAACGTCGGCCCTAATAAGCTGCCGATGGTATAGCTCAGCAACAGCGCCTGGTTCATTGCCACCAGCTGGTGATGCTCGACTTTCTCACAGGCCCAGGCCATCGCCACCGGATAGAGCGTAAAGCCGGCCGCCCCGAGAATGAACAGCGCAGGCGCCATCGCGGCGTTGCTGAGCATGGCAAGACAGCCCATGATCACCACGAAAACCTGAACGCGAAGCACCAGCAGACGGCCAAAGCGGTCCGCCAGGCGGCCAATCGGCCACTGTCCGACAATACCCGCACTCACCATGACCGCCATCCAGAAACCGATGCCGGAATCGCTGACGCCCTGATGATTCAGATAGAGCGGCATCAGGCCATAGAGCGAGCCGAGTACAATCCCGGAGATAATGCAGCCGTTAACGCCCAGACGCGCCTGACGCAGTCTCAGCATCGGCCAGACGTGGGTCGCTTCCTGGTGCTCGCTGTTCTGGTTCACAATGCGCGTGAAGAGCAGCGGCAGGATCGCGGCCAGCACCATGCCCGTCACCCACGGCAGAACGCTCATCAGGTCGGTTGGCAGCTTGCTGACCATCAGTTGACCCAGCACGGTGCCGACGTAATAAACCATCATATAGGCAGCCAGCAGGCGTCCACGGTTGCGGGAAGTACCGCTGCACATCAGCGCACTTTCAACCACCACCCAAATCATCGCGCAGCCTACGCCAGCGATAAAGCGCCATGCCATCCAGCTCCAGAAGCCGACCATCAGTCCCAGCCCGGCACATCCGGCGCCGAAAATCAGCGAAGCCAGATAATAGCTGCGATTAAAGCCAAAGCGTTTAATCAGGTTACCGGTCACCAGCGTACCCAGCAGGTTGCCGGTAAAAAAGGACGAGCTGACCATACCCACCTGCCAGGTCGGTAAGTTTTCATGGGCGAGCCACAGCGGGACGAGCGTATTTAACACTGCGATCGCCAGGGTCAACAAAAGCAGGCCACAGAGCAACAGCAGCACTGGCCGGGTATAGGTGGTCATGGATTAAAAACCGTGCGGAAGTTCAGATTTCGTGCGCATCATGCCACTGGCAAAAACAAAGTCAATCCACGGATTTAGCCGCCTCGCACAATATGTTCCCTGTCGATTTAAAAAACTTATCCTGCTAATGCCACGCCTGCTATAGATATTAATTATGTCTCTGTTTTCATTTATTAATGGGTAAAATTAAAACAAAACGACAGTCGAAAAATTTCATGATCGAAAAAGAAAAAGCCGGGCACTCAGGCCCGGCTTGATATAACCAAAAGCAGCGTTAGCTGGCGACAGCCATACCTACAGTCATATGCAACCCGTAGAACACGCCGCGGCCAATCAGCTCACCCGCCAGGACCAGCACAAAAGCCAGTGACAGCAGCGGCAGCGCGGGCTGATAGCCCTTGAGCTGAGGAGCGATCCAGAATACCAGCGCGGCGACCAGCAAAACGATGCGCCAGGCCATCAGAGCACCGTAGTCCGGCACCAGGGCAGAAGCCTGCTGGATAGAGCTGTGAATGGTTGCCAGCTCGGCCCCCTGCATCAGGGCGACTATCGCACTCACCACCAGCGCCAGCAGCGAAACCGCGGGCAGCAAACGCATTGCCCAGCCGTCTACTCCCGCCACGCGCAGCAGCAGGTAGCCAAGCAGCGGCCCGCCGATAAACATCGTCAGGAAGAAGCTCATCGGCGTCCAGACGCTGTACCAGGTTGGAACGGTGTCGATGGTGTTATAGACGCGCACCATCATCCAAACGAACACCACGCCCAGAACCATGGTTACGATCAGCCACAGGCTGCGCAGCCCCGCCGGCAGCTTCTTCAATGCGGCCAGCAGCCAGCCCAGCCCACCGACGGCAAAGAAAATTGCCCCGCTGGCAATCTCGTTACTGAGGGACGATGCCCCCACGCGGTTCAGAGAGTTAAACGCGCGCATCGGTGAACCCAGGTGCAGCGTAGAAGCGATAAAGCCAATCCCCATCAGCACCCACAGGCCAAACATGCTCAACACTAAACGCTGCTGCTGTTCGGCATTGAGGTTCCCTTTTAACAGCGCCAGCGCGAGCACAATGAAGCCGCCCGCCACGCACTGACCAAAGACCGTGAAGATCATCAGCGGCCATTCATGCCATCCACTTCCCATCTCACACCTCCTTCGGGTTTGCCAGGTAGCCGGTGGTGTCACCTGTAGGACGGCTGTTGGCGTTAGGTTTAATCACAATACTCGGCTTCGTGAAGTGCGCAGACGGCAGCGGCGCCACTGCGGCAAGCTGACCGTGTTTTTGGCGCAGCTCTTCAATGGGACCAAAGTCCAGCGCGCGCAGCGGGCAGGACTCGACGCAGATCGGCTTTTTGCCGTCCGCGACGCGGGTGTGGCAACCGTCGCACTTGGTCATATGGCCTTTAGCGGCGTTGTACTGCGGGGCGCCGTATGGGCAGGCCATATGGCAGTAGCGGCAGCCGATACAGACATCTTCATCCACCACCACAAAACCGTCTTCGCGCTTGTGCATCGCACCGCTCGGGCAAACCTTGGTACAGGCCGGATCTTCGCAGTGGTTACAGGCAATCGACAGGTAATAGGCAAAGACGTTCTGATGCCAGACGCCGTTATCTTCCTGCCAGTCGCCCCCGGCGTATTCGTAGATGCGGCGGAAGCTCACGTCCGGGGTGAGATCTTTGTAATCTTTACAGGCCAGCTCGCAGGTTTTGCAACCGGTGCAACGGCTGGAATCAATGAAAAATCCATACTGGGTTGTCATCGGTTACTCCTTAAACCTTTTCAACCTGAACAAGGTTTGTGTGAGACGGGTTGCCCTTCGCCAGCGGCGACGGACGCTGCGTGGTCAGCACGTTAATGCTGCCTGCCTGGTCAATGCGGTTGGCATCCGGGCTGTACCATGCCCCTTCCCCCAGCGCCACGACGCCCGGCATCATGCGCGGCGTTACTTTGGCTTCGATGTGCACCTCACCGCGTCCGTTGAAGATACGTACGCGATCGCCATTGCTGATACCGCGCGCTTTGGCATCCATCGGGTTGATCCACATCTCCTGACGGCAGGCGGCTTTCAGCACGTCGACGTTACCGTAGGTAGAGTGCACGCGCGCTTTGTAGTGGAAGCCGGTCAACTGCAGCGGGAATTTCGCCGTCAGCGGATCGTTATAGTTTTCAAAGCCCGGCGTGTAGATCGGCAGCGGATCGATGACGTCCCCTTCCGGCAGCTCCCAGGTCGACGCGATTTTTGCCAGCGCTTCGGAGTAAATTTCGATTTTGCCCGACGGCGTGGTCAGCGGGTTCGCCTGCGGATCTTCACGGAACGCTTTATACGCCACGTGGTGCCCTTCCGGATCGCGCTGTTTGTACATTCCCTGCTTGCGGAAGGTGTCAAAGTCCGGCAGGTCTGGGATCGCCTTGCGGGAGAGTTCATGCAGATAGCGCATCCACCCTTCCTGGGTACGTCCCTCGGTAAACTGCTGCTCAACGCCAAGACGTTTCGCCAGCTCGGAGGTCATCTCATAGATGGTTTTGCACTCGAAGCGCGGTTTGATCGCCTGGTCGGTAAAGATCACGTAGGACATGTTTCCGCAGGAGGCGTCCAGCGCGAAATCCATCTGCTCAGAAGCGGTGCAGTCCGGCAGCAGGATATCGGCATATTTCGCCGAGGAGGTCATGTGGCAGTCGATGACCACAATCATCTCGCACTTCTTGTCATCCTGCAGGATTTCATGGGTACGGTTGATTTCTGAGTGCTGGTTGATCAGACAGTTACCGGCATAGTTCCAGATCATCTTGATCGGCACGTCCAGCTTATCCTTGCCGCGCACGCCGTCGCGCAGGGCGGTCATTTCCGGGCCGCGTTCAATCGCATCGGTCCACATAAACATAGAGATGCTGGTCTGAACCGGATTATCCAGCGTCGGCATACGTTCGAACGGCACCTCATATGAGCCTTCGCGCGCGCCGGTGTTACCACCGTGAATGCCGACGTTACCGGTCAGAATGGAGAGCATGGAGATGGCGCGGGTCGCGATTTCACCGTTCGCATGACGCTGCGGGCCCCAGCCCTGGCTGATGTAGGCCGGTTTCGCGGAGCCAATCTCACGCGCCAGCTGAACAATACGCTCGACCGGGATGCCGGTGATGGTGGAGGCCCACTCCGGCGTTTTTGCCACGCCGTCGCTGCCCTGGCCAAGGATATAGGCCTTGTAATGGCCGTTGGCAGGCGCGCTGGCTGGCAGGGTTTTCTCGTCATAGCCGACGCAGTATTTATCCAGGAAAGGCTGATCGACGAGGTTTTCGGTGATCATCACCCACGCCAGGGCGGAGACCAGCGCCGCATCGGTACCGGGACGGATGGGGATCCACTCATCTTCGCGCCCTGCACCGGTGTCGGTATAGCGCGGATCGATAATGATCATGCGGGCATTGGATTTAGCGCGCGCCTGTTCGAGGTAGTAGGTCACCCCGCCACCGCTCATGCGCGTCTCGCCCGGGTTGTTTCCGAACAGGACGACCAGCTTGCTGTTTTCGATATCGGACGGGCTGTTGCCATCCGCCCAGCCGCCGTAGGTATAGTTCAGACCAGCGGCAATCTGCGCGGAAGAGTAGTCGCCGTAGTGATTGAGATAACCGCCGCAGCAGTTCATCAGGCGCGCCACCAGCGTTTTTCCCGGTGGCCAGGAGCGGGTCAGCGTGCCGCCGAGCGTCCCGGTGCCGTAGTTCAGGTAGATGGACTCGTTGCCGTACTCTTTGATCAAACGCTGCATGTTGGTAGCGATGATGTCGTAGGCTTCGTCCCAGCTGATGCGCTCGAACTTCCCTTCTCCACGCTTACCGACGCGCTTCATCGGATACTTCAGGCGATCCGGGTTATAGACGCGGCGACGCATGGAGCGGCCGCGCAGGCAGGCGCGAACCTGGTGCAGCCCTTCGTAATTATCGTCTCCGGTATTGTCGGTTTCGACATATTTAATTTCGCCATCCACCACGTGCATACGCAGCGGGCAGCGGCTACCGCAGTTTACCGTACAGGCGCTCCAGACCACTTTTTCCGGTGCTGAGGCTGGAGATAACGCATCCGCCGCTGACGCCAGTCGGGCAAAGGGGAGCGTGAAGGCGCTGCTGGCGACGGCCAGGCCGCCAATTGCCGTGGTTTTCATCAACCCACGGCGAGTGACCTCGGCAGCCAGTAATTCTTCAGGCGCGTTGATTTTCATAGAAACTCACTTTGGTTGCTCACAAAGAAAAGAGAGGCGGCGCAAACCGCTATATAGTTTTATATATAACGAATTTCTTCGTTTTCAGCTTTTTATGCTGGCTTTCATTCGGAGGAGTATTACTACTTTAGTGGGAGAGGTTATTGCTTCGTATCAAATCAAAGGCATAAAAAAAGCGCCCTGAGGCGCTTTTTTGTTTTATGACAAATTATTAGCCGATGTACTGCTGGCCTTTCATGTATGGGCGCAGCACTTCAGGGATCTCAATACGGCCATCCGCCTGCTGATAGTTTTCCAGCACGGCAACCAGCGTACGTCCCACGGCCAGACCCGAACCGTTCAGGGTATGCACCAGACGGGTTTTCTTGTCTGACTTGCTGCGGCAGCGAGCCTGCATGCGGCGCGCCTGGAAATCCCAGACGTTAGAGCAGGAGGAGATCTCACGGTAGGTGTTCTGCGCAGGCACCCACACTTCCAGATCGAAGGTTTTGCAGGCGCTAAAGCCCATATCACCGGTGCACAGTGCCATACGACGGTACGGCAGACCCAGCAGCTCCAGCACTTTCTCAGCGTGGCCGGTCATCTCTTCCAGAGCGTCCATGGACTCTTCAGGACGAACGATCTGCACCATTTCAACTTTATCGAACTGGTGCATACGGATCAGACCGCGCGTGTCGCGACCGTAAGATCCGGCTTCAGAACGGAAGCACGGAGAGTGCGCGGTCAGCTTGATTGGCAGGTCGTCTTCGTCGATGATCTCATCGCGCACGAGGTTAGTCAACGGCACTTCCGCGGTTGGGATCAGCGCGTAGTTGCTGCTGTCAGCTTCCTCGTCCAGCGGACGGGTATGGAACAGATCGCCAGCAAATTTCGGCAGCTGGCCCGTACCGTACAGCGTATCGTGGTTGACCAGATACGGCACGTAGGTTTCGCTGTAGCCGTGCTGCTCGGTGTGCAGATCAATCATGAACTGCGCCAGCGCGCGGTGCAGGTGGGCAATCTGGCCTTTCATCACCACGAAGCGGGAGCCGGTCAGCTTAACCGCGGCCGCAAAGTCCAGCCCCGCGTGCATTTCGCCCAGCGTCACGTGATCGCGCACCTCGAAGTCAAACTCGCGAGGCGTGCCCCAGCGTTTCACTTCAACGTTGTCGTTTTCATCTTTACCGGCAGGCACGCTGTCGTCAGGAATGTTCGGGATAGCCAGGGCAATATCGCGAATTTCGGCCTGAAGAACGTCCAGCTCGGCTTTCGCCTGATCCAGTTCTTCACCCAGTTTGTTCACTTCCAGGCGTAATGGCTCAATATCTTCCCCGCGTGCTTTCGCCTGGCCGATGGATTTCGATCGAGAGTTACGCTCTGCCTGCAGATTTTCAGTTTGTACCTGCAGAACTTTACGACGCTCTTCAAGAGCGCGCAGCTTATCTACATCCAGCTTAAAGCCCCGGCGTGCCAGTTTTTCAGCGACTGCGTCTGGCTCATTACGCAGCAGATTGGGATCGAGCATGCTTATCCTGTGCTTATCGAATTAAAATAGGAAATGTGACCACAGCCTGCGGCCACAAGGATACAATTGCAAACATTACCGCAACGACTGAACTAACGGTAGCGTTTTATAGGGCTATTTTGATCCTGTCCGGCGAGCCAGGTGAGCTTTTCACCAATCTTGCCTTCAAGACCTCTGTTTGTGGGGCGATAATAGCGCGTTTGTGCCATCTCCTGTGGGAAATATTCTTCCCCGGCGGCGTAGGCATTGGGTTCATCATGAGCGTAACGGTACTCCTGCCCATACCCCATCTCTTTCATCAGTTTGGTCGGCGCGTTACGCAGGTGAACCGGCACATCGTAGTCCGGCCGTTCGCGGGCGTCGGACATTGCGGCTTTGAATGCGGTATAAACCGCATTGCTTTTCGGTGCACAGGCCAGATAGACAATGGCCTGCGCAATGGCGCGTTCGCCTTCCGCGGGTCCAACGCGGGTGAAGCAGTCCCAGGCCGACAGCGCGACCTGCATGGCGCGCGGATCGGCATTACCGACATCTTCTGAGGCTATCGCCAGACAGCGACGCGCGACGTAGAGCGGATCGCCACCCGCCGTGATAATACGCGCGTACCAGTAGAGCGCCGCATCCGGCGCGCTGCCGCGCACGGACTTATGCAGCGCCGAGATCAGGTCGTAAAAACGGTCGCCTTTGTTATCGAAACGCGCGCTGCGTTCCCCGGCTATTTCGGTGAGCAGTTCCGGTTTCAGCACCCGCTTTCCGGCATCGTCGACTTCGGCCATATCGGCCATCATCTCCAGCGTGTTCAGCGCCCGACGCGCATCGCCGTTGACCAGTTCCGCAATCGCCCGACGCGTCTCGTCAGGCAGAACGATATCCTGCCCGCCGTAGCCGCGCGCGTTGTCGTCCATCGCCTGGGTGAGAACCTTTTCGATATCCTCGGTCGTCAGCGATTTAAGCAGGTAAACGCGCGCGCGGGAAAGCAGCGCCGAGTTCAGCTCAAACGACGGGTTTTCTGTGGTCGCACCGATGAAGAAGATCGTGCCGTCTTCAATATGCGGCAGGAAGGCATCCTGCTGACTTTTGTTGAAGCGGTGGACTTCGTCCACGAAGAGGATGGTGCGCCGTCCGGCATTGCGGTTCTGCCGCGCACGCTCGATCGCTTCACGGATCTCCTTCACGCCGGAGGTCACCGCCGAGATGCGTTCGACGTCCGCGTTGGCATAGCGGGCAATCACTTCTGCAAGCGTGGTCTTGCCGGTGCCGGGTGGCCCCCAGAGGATCATGGAGTGAAGATGGCCGGCCTCAATGGCCCGGGGCAATGGCTTACCGGCAGCCAGCAGGTGCTGCTGGCCGATGTACTGCGCTAAATTTTCTGGCCGCATACGAGCGGCCAGAGGTTGAAACGCGTTATCCGAAAAATCGAGCGACAGGTTGCTCACTCACGCCTCTTACTTATTGCGTTGGTCATCCACCGTTACGCCCTGCGGCGGGGTAAAGGTGAATTTCGATGCATCCACGGCGCCGTTCTGCTGAGACTTGAGCTGGTAGCTGCTGCGCTGATCGTCCTGCTCAACCGCGCCGAACTGATTAATAGTACCGTTGGTGCTTACGTTAATGGTGAACTGCTTCAGGTTGCCGTTGCTGCCTTTCGGCGTCAGGACAAACTCGTCACCCGTCTGTTTAATATTGTACTGCTGCCAGTCGCTGGCCTGGTTACGGGCAATCAGCATAAACGGCGTATTGCTGGTGGCATCTTTCAGCCAGGTCGCCGTAGCCTGCTCAACGAACGGGTTGAAGAACCATAAGGTTTTACCGTCTGACACCAGGATGCTTTCATCCGGCTGGGTCATGTGCCAGTTGAACAGATTCGGGCGTTTAACCCACAAATCTCCCTGACCTTCCTGCACCGCGTTGCCGCTGCCGTCAGTCACTTTTTGCGTGAAGCTGGCGTGGAAGCTGCTTACTTTATCCAGTCGGCTTTTAAGGTCGCTGGCCGCATCAGCCCAGACGCTGCTGGCGACAAAACTGGTGAGTAATGCACAGGCGATGGCGATTTTTTTCATTGTTATTCCTTAAAATACGTCTTCCCGATATGGGGTTTCCGTCTTCTATTCTGGACCTGCCCGCAGGCAGGCGACAGAAGAAAATGCTTAATTTTGGCTGATTTACCCTTCTTTGCAATCGCTGAAGGTTAATCAAACGGCGGCGGCGCCAGCACCTCGCGGTTGCCGTTGTGCCCCTGCTCGCTCACGATGCCCTGCGCTTCCATCTGCTCGATGATGCGCGCTGCACGGTTATAGCCGATGCGGAACTGGCGCTGTACGCCAGAAATAGACGCTTTGCGCTTTTCGGTAACGAAGTTAACCGCCTGATCGAATAACGGATCCAGCTCTTCACCGCCGTCGAAGCCACCGCCGCCGCCTTCGCTTTCCGTATCGCTGGTAATGCCGTCAACGTATTGTGGACGACCGCGCGCCTTCCAGTCCTGCACGACGGCGTGAACTTCCTCATCGCGAACGAACGCGCCGTGGACGCGCACCGGAGAGGTGGAGTTCGGGCCGGAATAGAGCATGTCACCCATACCCAGCAGCGACTCAGCGCCGCCCTGGTCAAGAATGGTGCGGGAGTCAATTTTACTTGATACGGTAAAGGCGATACGCGTCGGTATGTTCGCTTTGATAAGGCCGGTAATCACGTCCACGGAAGGACGCTGGGTCGCCAGCACAAGGTGAATACCGGCCGCACGCGCTTTCTGCGCCAGACGGGCAATCAGCTCTTCCACTTTCTTACCGACGGTCATCATCAGGTCAGCGAATTCATCGACCAGCACGACGATGTAAGGCAGTTTTTCCAGCACCGGATGCTGGGCATCCATGCTGTCGCCCGGCTTCCAGTAAGGATCCGGAATCGGACGCCCCATGCGCATCGCCTGGGCGATTTTCTCGTTATAGCCGGCCAGGTTACGCACGCCCAGCGCAGACATCAGCTTGTAGCGGCGCTCCATCTCGTTGACGCTCCAGCGTAGCGCGTTGGCAGCGTCCTTCATGTCGGTCACGACTTCGGTCAGCAGATGCGGGATGCCTTCGTAGACCGACAGTTCAAGCATTTTCGGGTCGATCATGATGAAACGCACATCTTCCGGCTGCGCTTTGTAGAGCATGCTGAGTATCATGGCGTTCACGCCGACGGATTTACCGGAACCAGTGGTACCCGCCACCAGCAGGTGAGGCATTTTCGCGAGATCGGCCACCACCGGATCGCCGGCGATATCTTTACCCAGCACGACGGTCAGCGGAGATGGGTTATCGCGGAATTTGGTGTTATCCAGCACTTCACGCAGGTAGACGGTCTGACGTTTCTTGTTCGGCAGCTCAAGACCCACGTACGGTTTGCCCGGTATCACTTCCACCACGCGCACCGCAACGGTCGACAGCGAACGCGCCAGGTCGCGGGACAGGTTGGAAATGCGCGCGGCCTTAACGCCCGGCGCCAGGTTCAGTTCGAAACGGGTGATAACGGGACCCGGCGAGTAGTTCACCACGTCCGCCTTAATGCGGAAGTCAGCCAGACGGGCTTCCACCAGACGCGCCATCTGCTCCAGCGCGAAGGTATCAACGGGTTCCACTTCTGACGGCGGCGGCGTTAACAGATCCAGAGACGGCAGCGGCGTGCTTGGACGCTGCAGCGGACGGCTGTCGCCGTTACGCATCAGCAGCGGGTGAATCAGGCTCTCCTGCGGCTGAGGTGCAGGCTGCTGGAACTGCGGCGCCTGCTGATGCGGCTGCTGCGGTTGCGCATACGGCTGTTGAACAGGCTGCTGCGGCTGCGCGTAGGCCTGCGGCGCTGGCTGCTGGCGCACCGGCTCTGCTTCCGGCATCACGCTCGGGGTAAATAAAGGCTCGCTCGGGCCATCATCCACCAGATCCTTCATCGGCGAGAATTCGAAATCAGACAGCGAGAACGGATTTGCACCAGCCGGTTGTTCACCGGAATAGCGCTGCTGCTGGGTGGCGGCAAACTGGCGCGCTAACTCGGCCTCTGCCGCGTCATCTTCGTCTTCCACCGCAGGTTCATCGTGCTGATAGTCTTCACCGTAGCGTTGATTCTGCTGCGCGGCGAACTGGCGGGCCAGCTCGTCCTGCTGCATGTCATCGGCGTCGTCTTCATACTCAGACTCGCGCGCTTTCTCTTCGGCCATACGCTGGGAAGGCAGCTTGATACCATAAGAAGCAAGCTCGCGACGGGTTGGCACACGAACGCGGTTAGGGCGAGGCAGCTGTGGACCAATGCCCTCCTTCACCTGAGGACGCGGCACGCCGCCCGTTGCCAGGCTAAAGACAGGTGCTGCCGCGGCAGCGGCCGCAGTAGCCTGCTTCACGCTTTCCGCTACGGGGGCAACGGCAGGCGTCGGGTCGTTAGGTGGCACTGAAACAGAAGACGTTCTCGTCACCGGCTCCTGTACCGGTTCAGGCACAGGCTGATACCAGGCCGCCAGCTGCTCGCGTTCACGCGCACGGCGCTCTTCGACCTCTTCAAAATAGTACAGCGGTGGACGCGCAGGCTTCACCTCTTCCACGATTTCAGGCTCAGGTTCAGGCTGCGGTGCGGCATAAGGCTGCACAGGCTCAACCGGCTCAGGGACATATTCCTGATAAGGCTGAGCAACAGGCTGCTGATATGGCTGCGGTTCATACTCAGGCTGCGGCGGCTGATAAGGCTGCTGCCACTGCTCCTGCTGTACTGGGATGTAGCTTTCAGGTTCAGGCGCGATAACCGGCTCCGGCGTGTGAACGCCTGGCGCGGTCTGCCAGTCAACCTGAGGCTGCTGAATAACGGACTCCGGCGGCGACACCGGCGCGGATGGCGTCACGGCGTCGACAGGCGCAGCATACGCCTGCGAAGCGGTCGTCGCGGCTGCGGCTGCGGCAACCGGTTCGGTGACCGAGTGGCCGTTTAAGAGCGGATCGTATTCGTCGAAATCACCCGGCGTGGCCCGGCTGCCGGAGAAGAGCACATCGTCAGGATCGACGGCGACACCCGCAGCGCGATACGCCACCTGCTCCTCTTCATCCATGCGTTTACCGGAGAAGAGCGCCGCATCGGTTTTACGGCCCAGCGGGTTGGCAAATTTCTCCGCAACACGCTGACGGCGCGCCAGCGCGCCGCGCAGAATACGGGCACGACGAGACTCGCGACGCTGCACAGGCGCGTCATCTTCCTCGTCATCTTCGTACTCTTCTTCATCAACCCAGGTATCGTCACGGCGGGTACGGTTGCTGGCGAAGGTCAGAATGGTGAGGATAAAGCTGCCAATTTTCTCGGCAATGCTCACCCAGGACCAGCCGGTAAACAGCGTCAGACCGGCCGCCCAGATGCAGAGCAGCGCCAGCGTGCCGCCGCTGCTGTGCAGCATCGGTTGCAGTGCGGAACTTAATAAGCTGCCGATCACCCCGCCTGATGCGAAGTACCAGATATCATCCGCATTGATTGCGGCCAGCCCGCAGGAGGTGAGGATCAGCGCCAGCGCGCCAATCAGGCGCAGCGACACGGCGAAATAGTCGATGTAATCGTCGTTCTGACGATGACGCCACGCAAACCAGCATCCGCCTATGATAATGACGGGAAGGGTGTAGGCCATCACACCGAAAATGAAAAACAGCGTGTCCGCAAGCCAGGCACCGGGGACGCCGCCTAAATTATGGATAGGCTCATGCCATGCAGTTTGTGACCAGCTGGGATCTGAGGGGTTGAAACTGAGTAAGGCTGCCATCAGCCAGACGGCAAAAAGGGCAATAACAATCAGCAAAGCCTCGAGGAGACGACGTCCGCTGCTTAGCTTCGATAGTGTGACTTCTTTGTCTTCAGTGTATTCCTGGCTCAAGAAAGGCTCTCCAGGTATCAGGCATATCCTGCCTGTTTGCTAAAACGGACAACAGCGCCGGGGCTCCCCGGCACTGTTGCTGTATGGATTAACAGGAGTGTAATCAAACTACGCTGATTTTGCACCTGTTCCGTGTTAGCGCGTCTTAATAACCAGACGATTGCTCTGTTTGACCTCTTCCATCACCACATAGGTACGGGTGTCGTTCACGCCTGGCAGACGCAGCAGGGTTTCACCCAGCAGCTTACGGTAGGCGGACATATCAGGCACACGGGTTTTCAACAGGTAGTCGAAATCACCGGAAACCAGGTGACACTCTTGAATCTCTTCAAGTTTTTGTACAGCGGCGTTAAATTGCTCAAACACATCCGGCGCACCACGATTCAGAGTAATCTCAACAAATACCAGAAGTGAGGCATCCAGATAATGCGGGTTCAGCAGAGCCGTATAGCCCTGAATGAAACCCTGTCTTTCCAGTCGGCGCACACGCTCAAGGCACGGCGTCGGGGAAAGTCCCACACGTTTTGAAAGCTCGACGTTGGAAATACGCCCATCCTTTTGCAATTCATTAAGAATGTTACGATCGATACGGTCGAGATCTTTGCCAGGGCGCTTCTTGCTATCTACCATTATTATTGTCTCTCTGTATTCCTTCCCTACTCCTGCCTGGACCCTGTGCACATCACTGTTCAGAGCCTGTACCCGTTAGTCATCACATCGCCTGATTTTGTATTAGACGCGATGCGGATTCGGGTTCTGTTGGTAAGAAGACCGTTGCCCGAAGGCCGTCACCGACATCACGTATGGCGTCTGTCCACGCCATGCGTAGATTTCACTGACCCGGTAAAAATGGCATTTACGTGCATGCCTATGCGGCATACGGTTAACGCGGTTTTTTTTCTTCCTTGAATGTTTTCGCAAAAGCGCAGGGGATTGTCAAAGCAAAACATCGTTTTTTAGTACAACATGCCGGATATTCATTACGCTGGGGTATTAATCCTCATTTTATTGCCTTACAAACGACCACTTTTCAGGAGAAAACGTGATGTTATAGCGCATCATTCATCGTCTGTGGCTATTACACGGATTGATATCAAAATTGCTGTGCTCTTTTTTTACGGCAACAAATTCCCTACAATCCAGCCAAATGTCTGCCAACAACAATGGGGATCTCATGGGCACGGCCAAACACAGTAAGCTGCTAATCCTTGGTTCTGGACCTGCGGGATACACCGCAGCGGTCTACGCTGCACGCGCTAACCTGCACCCGGTACTCATCACCGGCATGGAAAAAGGCGGTCAGCTGACCACCACCACCGAAGTGGAAAACTGGCCAGGGGACCCGAATGACCTGACCGGGCCGCTGCTGATGGAGCGTATGCACGAGCATGCCGCGAAATTCGAAACCGAAATTCTGTTCGACCACATCAATAAGGTCGATCTGCAGAACCGTCCGTTCCGCCTGACGGGCGACAGCGGCGAATACACCTGCGACGCGCTGATCATCGCCACCGGCGCCTCTGCCCGTTACCTCGGTCTGCCATCCGAAGAGGCGTTCAAAGGCCGCGGCGTCTCTGCCTGCGCCACCTGCGACGGTTTCTTCTACCGCAATCAGAAGGTCGCGGTGATCGGCGGCGGTAACACCGCGGTGGAAGAAGCGCTCTACCTGGCGAACATTGCCTCTGAGGTGCACCTGATCCACCGCCGCGAGACCTTCCGCGCGGAGAAGATCCTGATCAAGCGTCTGATGGATAAAGTGGCAAGCGGCAACATCGTGCTGCACACCAACCGTACTCTGGAAGAGGTGACGGGCGACCAGATGGGCGTTGCCGGTCTGCGCATCCGTGACACCCAGAACACCGATAAGGTCGAAACGCTGGACGTGGCGGGTCTGTTTGTGGCGATCGGCCACAGCCCGAACACCGCCATCTTCGACGGCCAGCTGGAGCTGGAAAACGGCTACATCAAAGTGCAGTCCGGCATTCACGGTAACGCGACCCAGACCAGCATCCCAGGCGTGTTCGCGGCTGGCGACGTGATGGACCATATCTACCGTCAGGCGATCACCTCTGCGGGCACCGGCTGCATGGCCGCGCTGGACGCTGAACGCTACCTCGACGGGCTGGCTGAACAAGGCAAATAATCTTTACAAGTCAGTAACAAACGTAAATAAAGGCGGCGATAAGTCGCCTTTATTGTCTCCCCGTTGTAACATTGCGCTGCCCAATTTCTAATAACGTCACCTGCAAAGTACGCAATGGAAAAAACCCGTCAACAAGAGTTAACACGCTGGCTGAAACAGCAAAGCGTTATTTCCCGCCGCTGGCTTATGATTTCCCGTCTCCTGGGGTTCGTTAGCGGTCTGTTGATTGTTGCCCAGGCATGGCTGCTGGCCCGCATTCTTAATCACATGATCATGGAGAACATCCCTCGCGAAGCGCTCCTGCTGCCCTTTATTGTCCTGATCCTGGTTTTTATCCTGCGCGCCTGGGTGGTGTGGCTGCGTGAGCGCGTCGGTTTTCACGCCGGACAGCATATCCGCTACGAGATCCGCCGTCAGGTGCTCGACAGGCTTCAGGAAGCCGGGCCCGCGTGGATCCAGGGAAAACCTGCCGGAAGCTGGGCGACGCTGATCCTCGAGCAGATTGACGATATGCACGACTACTATGCGCGCTACCTGCCGCAAATGGCGCTTGCCGTGTTCGTTCCGCTGCTGATCGTCATTGCCATCTTCCCGGTGAACTGGATGGCGGCGCTGATTCTGATGGGCACCGCCCCGCTGATCCCGCTGTTTATGGCGCTGGTCGGCATGGGGGCGGCGGATGCTAACCGCCGTAACTTCCTGGCACTGGGTCGCCTGAGCGGCCATTTCCTCGATCGCCTTCGCGGCATGGAGACGCTGCGCATTTTTGGCCGCGGTGAAGCGGAAACCGAAAACATTCGCCGGGCATCGCAGGACTTCCGTCAGCGCACCATGGAAGTGCTCCGCCTCGCCTTCCTGTCTTCCGGCGTTCTGGAATTCTTTACCTCGCTGTCGATTGCCCTCGTGGCGGTCTACTTCGGCTTCTCCTATCTTGGCGCGCTGGATTTCGGCCATTACGGCACGGCGGTGACCCTTTCCGCCGGGTTCCTGGCGCTGATCCTGGCCCCGGAGTTTTTCCAGCCGCTTCGCGATCTGGGGACCTTCTATCACGCCAAAGCGCAGGCGGTTGGCGCTGCCGACAGCCTGAAAACGTTCCTTGAAACGCCGCTGGCCCACCCGGAGCGGGGTGACGTGACGCTGAACGCTAATGAACCCGTGACCATTGAAGCGCAGGACTTTTCCATTCTGTCGCCCGAAGGCAAAGTGCTCGCCGGTCCGCTGAACTTTACCTTACCTGCCGGACAGCGCGTGGTGCTCGTCGGCACCAGCGGTTCCGGGAAAAGTTCTCTGCTGAACGCGCTATCCGGCTTTATGGCCTACACGGGCTCGCTGCGGATCAACAAAACCGAACTGCGCAACCTCGATCCTGACGCCTGGCGCAAACAGCTCAGCTGGGTCGGGCAAAACCCGCAGCTTCCTGCCTCTACGCTGCGTGAAAACGTCCTGCTGGCGCGCCCGGACGCGCGTGAAGATGAACTAAAATCGGTTCTCGACCGCGCCTGGGTCAGCGAATTTTTGCCGCTGCTCCCGCAGGGCGTCGATACCGTGGTCGGTGACCAGTCCGCCGGGCTGTCGGTCGGTCAGGCGCAGCGTGTGGCCGTTGCCCGCGCGCTGCTCAACCCATGCCAGCTGATGCTGCTGGACGAGCCCGCCGCCAGCCTGGATGCCCACAGCGAGCAGCGCGTAATGGAGGCTCTGAACGCCGCCTCCCGGCAGCAAACCACCCTGATGGTCACCCACCAGCTGGAGGGCATTGCCGACTGGGACCAGATCTGGGTCATGGAGAACGGTCGTATTGTTGAGCAAGGCGATTACGCCTCTCTCGTTGCCGCGCAGGGGCCGTTTGCCGCCCTGCTGGCGAACCGTCAGGAGGACATCTGATGCGTGCTCTGCTGCCTTATCTGGCGCTCTATAAACGCCACAAATGGATGCTGACGCTGGGGATTGTGCTGGCGATTGTCACGCTGCTCGCCAGCATCGGCCTGCTCACGCTTTCCGGTTGGTTCCTTTCGGCCTCTGCCGTCGCGGGGTTCGCCGGGTTATACAGCTTCAACTATATGCTTCCGGCGGCAGGCGTTCGCGGTACCGCCATCACCCGCACGGCCGGCCGCTATTTCGAACGTCTGGTCAGCCACGACGCCACTTTCCGCGTGCTGCAGCACCTGCGTATCTACACCTTCAGCAAGCTGCTGCCCCTCTCCCCTGCCGGGCTGGCGCGTTTTCGTCAGGGCGAGCTGCTTAACCGCGTCGTTGCCGATGTCGACACGCTGGATCACCTGTATCTGCGCGTGATCTCCCCGATCGTGGGCGCGTTTGTGGTGATTGTGGTGGTTACGCTGGGGCTGTCCGTTCTCGATGTTCCCGTTGCGCTGACGCTCGGCGGGATCATGCTGCTGACGCTCATTATTCTGCCGCCGCTGTTTTACCGCGCCGGGAAATCCACCGGGGAAAACCTGACGCGCCTGCGCGGGGACTACCGCCAGCAGCTGACCTCCTGGCTTCAGGGACAGGCAGAGCTGACCATTTTTGGCGCCAGCAAGCGCTACCGCGCCCGCATGGAAAGTACGGAGCTGAACTGGCATGAGGCCCAGCGCCGCCAGTCGGAGCTGACGGCCTTCTCTCAGGCGCTGATGATGTTAATCGGCGGCGTGGCGGTCATTGCCATGCTGTGGCTGGCTTCCGGCGATATCGGCGGAAATACCCAGCCGGGCCCCCTTATCGCCCTTTTCGTCTTCTGCGCGCTGGCCGCGTTTGAAGCGCTGGCCCCGGTGACGGCTGCCTTCCAGCATCTGGGCCAGGTGATCGCCTCAGCCCTGCGCATCACGCAAATTGCCGAGCAGGAGCCTGAAGTGACGTTCAGCGCCGGGCAGACCGTTGTACCCGCGCAGGTTGCGCTGACGCTTGAAGATGTCACCTTCAGCTATGACAAGCAGGCGCAGAACGCGCTGGACGGCATCACTCTCTCTGTGAATGCCGGTCAGCGGATTGCGATCCTCGGCCGTACCGGCTGCGGTAAATCGACGCTGCTGCAGCTGCTGACCCGCGCCTGGGATCCGCAGCGCGGTCAGATTCGTTTCAATAATACGTTGCTGACTGATTTCAGCGAGCAGGCCCTGCGCAAGACCGTCAGCGTCGTTCCACAGCGCGTGCATCTGTTTAGCGCCACGCTGCGGGACAACCTGCTGCTGGCCGCACCAGAGGCCTCTGACGATGCGCTTCGCGCCGTGCTTGAACAGGTCGGCCTGCAAAAACTGCTTGAGGACGATGGGTTGAACGCCTGGCTGGGCGAAGGCGGCCGCCAGCTCTCCGGCGGTGAGCTGCGCCGTCTGGCGATTGCGCGCGCGCTGCTGCACGATGCACCGCTGATGCTGCTCGACGAGCCCACCGAAGGGCTGGACGCCACAACCGAGAGCCAAATCCTTGATTTACTGGCCAATGTCATGACGGGCAAAACCGTATTGATGGTCACGCATCGCCTGCGTGGACTGGCGAGTTTTGATCGGATAATTGTGATGGACAACGGACACATTATTGAGCAAGGTAATCACGCCGAGCTGTTGGCGAAACAGGGTCGCTACTACCAGTTTAAACAGCGTATGTAGACTATATTTGTAGCGTCTTCACTCGCGTACTGGAGTTTTGCTGTCATGCGCCTGGTCCAGCTTTCTCGTCATAACATTGCGTTCCCTTCTCCGGAAGGGGCGCTGCGTGAGCCCAATGGGCTGCTGGCCCTGGGCGGTGACCTCAGTCCCGCTCGGCTTTTAATGGCGTACCAGCGCGGTATCTTTCCGTGGTTTTCCCCCGGCGACCCGATTTTATGGTGGTCCCCCGATCCGCGTGCCGTGCTGTGGCCTGAGCAGTTTCACCTAAGCCGCAGCATGAAGCGTTTCCATGCCAAATCACCGTATCGCGTTACCCTCAATCACGCTTTTGGTCAGGTCATTGAAGGCTGTGCCGAAGACCGCTATGAAGGGACGTGGATAACCCGCGATATCATTACCGCCTACCACCAGCTTCATGAGCTTGGCTACGCCCACTCTATCGAGGTGTGGGAAGGCGCAGCGCTCGTTGGCGGCATGTACGGCGTGGCGCAGGGGACGCTGTTTTGTGGTGAATCAATGTTTTCTCGTGCGGTTAACGCCTCGAAAACCGCGCTGCTGGTCTTCTGCGAGGCGTTTGCCCAGCGCGGCGGACGCCTGATCGATTGTCAGGTGCTCAACGAGCACACGGCCTCGCTGGGCGCTGTTGAAATCCCGCGACGCCAGTACATCGAACAGCTGGATGCCAGCCGTCAGGAGAAGCTCCCGCGCGACTTCTGGATACCGAAAACGCTCTTTGTGCCCAATGCCTAAATGTTTTCCGCATATTTTTTGTGAGGGTGTTATAATTACGCCGCAGAGTAGCTTCTGCCTGTTGCCCCGCCGCCGTTTGGGACCCTCGCTTCAGATAACGTCCTGACGTTTATCCTGTCGTCTCCCCTTTACGAATGCGCTTCCTGTTCGGTTGTACCGTGACGCTTGGGCAATGCGCCGAAACTGTTTTGCTGCGTTTTAATCGCGCAATTCTTTACTTAATTGATGAATTTCGGCATTATCTTGCCGGTTCAAAACTTGGTAGTGATACCCCAGAGGATTAGATGGCCAAAGAAGACAATATTGAAATGCAGGGTACCGTACTTGATACGTTACCTAATACCATGTTTCGCGTAGAGCTGGAAAACGGTCACGTGGTAACTGCGCACATCTCCGGTAAAATGCGCAAAAACTACATCCGCATTTTGACGGGCGACAAAGTGACTGTTGAACTGACCCCGTACGACCTGAGCAAAGGCCGCATTGTCTTCCGTAGTCGCTAATTGTTTTCGCCTGTAATGGCAGATGAATATTAAATAAGGCCGGGATTTTTTCCCGGCCTTATTTTTTTGTGGTGCAGTTGATTATTTGAGCAATTATTTGGCGGTTCGTTTCAGGCTGTCTGTTCGACAGTGCAGAAAGTAAGGGGGAGAGACCTTATTTTCTATTTTGCTAAGCTGCGGGTACGGCAGTGCACTTACCGCCAGGCTGTCCGGCATCCATCCCTTTTTTCTAAGCTGCCTGTACGGTAGTGCACCCCGCATCCGGTCGCCCGTCTGTATACCTGCTTTTCTAAGCTGCCTGTACGGCAGTGCACGCCCTTCCAGTCCAGCTGCATCCCTTCGCCCTTTTCTAAGCTGCCTGTACGGCAGTGCACCCAGCCATTTCTCTGGCAAAGAACTTTCATTTTTTCTAAGCTGCCTGTACGGCAGTGCACGACGCTTGAACCGCTACTGGTGAAGCGCGGCTTTTCTAAGCTGCCTGTACGGCAGTGCACGGGCTGTTTAAGGCATGCAAGCAACGTGGATGTTTCTAAGCTGCCTGTACGGCAGTGCACGCGGCGGCAGCCTTAAACTGCCCTGACGCGATTTTCTAAGCTGCCTGTACGGCAGTGCACATTTATTGATGGGTGAGAGCGGTGTTCTTCTATTTCTAAGCTGCCTGTACGGCAGTGCACGGCGTGAAGAACTGCTCTTTAAAGAAGCGGGTTTTCTAAGCTGCCTGTACGGCAGTGCACCACCTGACTCCAGAGGTCAAGGCCTCGCTCCTTTTCTAAGCTGCCTGTACGGCAGTGCACTGAAATAATATCTCCACACCATTATGATTTTCATACAAAAAAAGCTAAAAACCCTACTTTAACCCTCTTTTTTACCCTCTCAAAATATCCATTTAATATCAATGCATTACAAACACTCCAAAAATTAGGGTCAAACGCCCTTCTTCTCTCAAACCACCCAGTATAAAAAAACGCCATTCCACTCTACCTGACAAATGACTATACTTAACCATGACAAATGACATCAATCCGGAGGTAACATGAGAACATGGATCCCCGCCCAGCAACCTGCTGATAACGCGCTTTGGCGCTACGCCGGTTTACCTGCAAACAGGGGGATGCGGCTGATTGAGTTTCTCAATCAGGGATTACCCGTCAGCGTCCTCGACAACATTCATGAGTGGACGGCGATGTCGAAAGCGGACATTTTGCGCGTCACCGGAATTAACGAACGTAACGTGGCCCGCCGCAAAAGCGCGGGACGGACGCTGACGCCGGATGAAAGCGAACGCGTGGCCCGTTTCGTGCGGGTGCTGGATGCTGCCGTTGGCTATTTTGGCAGTAAAGAAGAGGCATGGAACTGGCTGCAGGCTCCGGTGCGCGGGCTGGGAAATGTTGCCCCTGTCGACCTGATCGCGACGGAAACCGGTGCCCTGGAAGTCACCGACTTGATTGGTCGACTCGAACATGGCGTGTTCGCATGATTTTTTAACGTCTGGTGACGGGACGCTATGCCAGCGAAGCGTGGAGCGGAAGCGGTGCAAACCAGTATGGCGGACGCTGGAACCATAAAGGGCATCCTGCCGTATATGTGTCCACGTCCATCTCGCTGGCCTCACTGGAGATTCTGGTGCACGTTCGGAAAGATAGCGTGCTAAATCAGTACCAGCTTTTCAGCATCGATATCCCGGATGACCAGATTGAATACCTGGATAAAGCGTGGCTGCCCGACGACTGGCAGGAAAATCCAGCGCCGGTATCCACGATGGATCTCGGAACCGGATGGTTAAAGGCTAACAGCGCCCTCGCGCTTATCTTACCGTCCTGCATCATCCCTTATGAGAACAACGCCATCCTTAACCCCTTACATCCGGCATTCCACATGGCGCTGAACTCAGTACAGCAACTGCCCTTTATTTTTGATGCCCGCCTGGCGGAAAAAACCGCACCCTGAACGCGGATGCGGTTATGCGTCTCAGAACCAGGGAACCGTTGCCGAAGCGCTGAGCCCGTAGGTCGTAAATGTCCCCGAGACAGGCGCAGCGAGCACATCCCCGTGGCGGATAAAGAGCTTAAAAGACTGGCCCGTAGAGAGGCTGCGCATGTTAAGCCAGGGCAGATCCGTCCTCGCCTCCTGCATCGTCAGAAGACTCTGCTGCGCCTCCTCCTCTGTTAACCATCCTTTTTTAACCGAACGTCGCAGAAGCCTCTGCGCGCTGCTTTTCACCTGGACGCGGCTCACGCAGCGCCACTGGCTGACGACGGGCACGGGCTGGATGTCCGAAGACAAGCAGTAGTCGCTCAGTCCTTTTCGCCATGTGAGTGATTCGAGTTCGCTTAACGCCGGGCGAGTACCGTGCAGACGTAACACCGGGCCGGGCTTCATGCCGTGCGCAGGAAAGCTGATGCCAATATCCCCCTGCCCCCGCTGGCCCAGCGCGCGATGCAGCTTAGCCACCAGCGCGGCCATCAGCATCTCCTCGCTGAATTCCGGGTCGGGCAGGACGCGGATCTCAATATAGTGATCCATAACCACTCCTTACTCGCCCTTCTCACCGAAGACACCGCCGCGGATCAGGACGGCCATGACGTAATGCTGCTGCTCAACGTCAGGCTTTTGGCCTTTCGTCACCCAGTTATCCAGCAGGGTGTAAAAGTCCATCTTCTCTTTCGGCTGGCGGCAGGCCACACCGCGGCTGGTGACCGAGCCGTACGGCTCAACGGCGATAGCGCCCAGCGCATCGACCTGAGGGTGCCATGTATCAATCGTTCGAATGGCATTACCGATTTTCTGCGAGTGCATGCCTGCAACGCTGTCTACCTGATACAGCAGACGACTCTTGCTGCTGTTGCTGTCCAGTACCAGCTCCTGCGACGGGAAGATCTCCTGCCCGGCACCGAGCAGCACCTGCGCGTCGACGTTCAGGAGAACAAATGCTTCACCGCTAAGCCCTTTTTCGATCTCCTGCGCCAGTGCGTTCAGGCTCTCATCGCGGGCAGAAAAATCTCGCAGCGCGTAATTGTACGCATCAAACGTCCACGCTTTACTTCCCGTCACGTTCACGATGATTTTTTCTGCCCCGACGCGGTTACGCCATAAAAAACGGCCGTTTGCCAGATTGGTTGCATACCGACGCGCCAGCTCTTTGAAACCGTGTTCGCTGATATAACCGTCGATAACCTGCTGAAGCGCATCCTGGTAGTCACGATCGTTACACACGGATGGCGTCGACAGGCTGCCCAGCACGCGCAGGGTAAATTTCACCTTCAGGGTGTCAGCATCGGCAGGCAGCGCCGCCACGTCCACACGCTGCAGGTTCGCTTTCTGGATCTCCGCATCCAGCTTTGCCGGATCGTTGGTCAGCGCATTTTTCAGACGGTTAGAAATGGTGCCGCGTACCGCTTTTTCCTGAATCCGAATCGGCTGCCAGGTCTCTCCCGCCCAGCGTCCTGAATACATCACCGCATTAGAGGTTGCCAGTTTACGTTCAAATGCCAGTACAGATGCCGTTTTAACGGCAGTTGGAGCCTTTGCCATAGAGAAGTCCTTTTTAATTAAGAGGTTCAGAAGTCACCGGCGCGCCCGCGCCCTGACAGTAGTAGCCTGTTTCTGTCGTGCGATAGCGCCAGAAAATGTCGTCAAGCGCCTGAATCCGGTGCAGACCGCACCACTCGCCCACGCCATATACCGCTTCGGTAAACGCGAAGGGCGTTTCTGCATCGCGTGCGTTTTCCACGACGCCGGGGGCGTAGAGTTCAGAGATGCGCTGGTAGCCCGTCATTATTGGCACCAGATAACCGGGATTGGGTTTGGGAACAACGTGCCAGTCGGCCGGCTCGCCTTCGCGCAGGTTGCCGTCCTCAGGCATTTCCGCCTGGATTTTCAGCGCGGCGAAATCAAGCCAGGCATCAAGCAGCGTGGCATCAGGATTATTTTCAAGCAGCGTTTGATGATGTTGTACCAGCCAGCTGCTCCGATCGCGTAAGGCAAAACCGGGCATAAGCTGCCACTGCAACCGACGCATTTCGCGCTCGGTGGACGGCATTGCCATAACGGTAATCGCCTCAATATCAACGACTATGCCGCCCGCCAGTCGGAGCGTCGGGCACACCTGCGAAAGGTACTCGGCCAGGTCACGCTGCCCGTATTCACCGTTCGGAATTTCCCCGTGACACTCGAGCAGGAGCGAAACCGTCATATGCATGCGCCCCTCCTCATTAAACGAGGCCGTTTTCGCTTCACGGGTAAGGGGATTACGCGTCAGGGCAAACTGATAATCGCGACCGGACGTGTGCGCGTGGATCTGATGTTCGTGGCTGACGACGGCACAGCCCTCAATGCGCAGCCCGTGCGACTCCGTCAGCCTGCGCGACAGCGCATGGGCAAATCCCAGAAAATGAGTAATCGCGGGGAAACCGTACGTCAGGCCAGCAATCGCGTTGGCGTTTTCGACTCTGATACGGCGAAGCAGGATCAGTGAGCTCATTTCAGCGCCTCCCGGATAATTTTTTCCATCTCGCGGAGGTGACTGCGTAAACGTTCGCGCGTTTCCCACTCCCGCTTTTCCACATTACCGACATCCGGCAGCGACTTGCGCAGACGGGCGTTCAGCCACTGGGCAAAATCTTCCGCCACAGCGTCCTGCCAGTCGTCTTTATCCCGCTCAAGACGAAAAGCTTCATCGGTTTTGGTGCGCCAGGGATCGAGCCAGAGCTGCTGATGAGGTTTCAGATCGGGACAGTTGAGCGTCCAGTTCTGCGCGGTTTCCCGCTGAAATACAGAGGCGATCTCAAACAGCAGATCGATAATCATATTGATGTAGCCATCGCGCGCTTCACGAATACGAAAATTGGTGTAATCGCCCGCCTTCGTCAGTAGGGAAACAAGCAGCTGAATATGACTCTTCGCACGGCGGTCGAATTGCCCACCCGAGGCGAAAACAGAACGTAAGCTCGTCGGTGGCTTTTCTGCCCTTTTCCACTGCGGTGGCTGGCAGGAAAGCAGCCAGCTACGTCCGCCGCGTACGCTGTTCAGATAGGAAATATTTTGCGGTTTCGTGCCACCAAAGTGCACTTCTGCTGACTCCGGAAAAAGCGTCAGCGGAGTGGGATGCCAGGTTTTCTCGCGGCGCGCTTTCCAGATGGCTTTTACCTCCTCGCCAAAACGACAGGCAATCATCTTCTGATGCATAGCGTGAACAAGCGAGGTGGCAAACAACGGGCTTAACAGATGGTAATTTTCACCTACCGGAAAATACCCCTGTTTAGCCAGCTTGTGCGAAGCGGTTTCGCCGGGCGTTAACGCGCGAGAAAAACCCGCAATCCAGTCACGCAGTTGACTCTCGTCATCGGTAAACGCGGCCAGAGCGGCGCAGTCGCCTCGCTTCAAACTTGCCAGTAGGGAGTCGCCGCCCTCTACCCGCGTTTGCAATAATTTCGCGACGTCAAGCGCAGCGGCGTTGCCCACCGCATCCGGTTCCAGACCTGACAACGCAGCGGTGCTGAGATACCCTTCCTGCGCCACTGCCTCGCTGTAAATACTGCTACTTTTTGAATCCCCGTGGGTAAATTTCGCCGCATGGGTCACGAGGTTAATTTGTCCGGCTCGCTTCGCGGCATCCGTCAGCCATGCTTTCGGCTCATAGCGAAGCTCCAGTTCCCGGCGTTCAGCCGCAAGCGTTGCGCTATCTTCGCTGCGCTTTGCGGCCGCTTTATCAAATGCTTCCAGCTTTGTTTGCCGTCGTCCGGCAATAAAAGCTGTAATAAATGAGAATAGTGTTCCTTCCTTCATATATCACCTTAATTCTTGCACTTATAATCAGTAGAAATATAAATCTCGCAATTATATTTAATATAAATAGCTCGAATAAAAACAAAACAGAATCATAACCAAGACAAATAAAAACCTGATAAAAATCATCGTAGTGAAACATTCCTTTATTTGAGTAAAAATAAAGTACTCTATTTCAATACGTTCATCCACACCTATATTATGCTTTTATCCTTAAGTGACATACTCTTGCCAAAAAACCTTAAATTAATATAATGCTTATCTACTGTCGCCCAGACAGCTTAGAAATATATGAGGCTCTTATCATTTATTTTATACTGCTGAACAAGCAGCTCGCGCCCTCTTTCAGAGGGCGCGAAACACACCCAAAACCGGGTGATACAGCCATTGTTCCGTCTCCTCCTCCCTGCTGACTCTTAACGTAATTTCGCCATACCGTCGCGACACCGCAGCCAGCTCCATCTGCTTCGTCCCGGCGAGCGTCTGTAATATCTCGGCATAATCGACTGCAACCCACGGTTCTACGCCGTCAGCCATGAACAACGCCTGTTCGCAAAACCGTCCCGCGGGTTTCAACCTGCCGTCTTCCTGCATCAGGCAAAACTCAGGTTCATCGTCTTCCTCTTCCATGCGCAAAAAGAACGTTTCCTGCGGTGAAGCACGGCGAAAAGGCGTCCGCAGCTGAAGCTCACCATTCCACGTCAGCGGTAGCCGCCACCAGGACGCCGCCACCGCATCTGATTTTTTGCCATCGACCAGCAGCGCGGCGCGCAAACGCTGATGCTCCAGCGCCGCCAGCGCGTTGCCGGGCAGATTTTCAACGATGCGCGGGACCGCATTCAGCGTGCGGTAGCCTTCTTCAGTAAGAAGCTCATGAAGGTCGTGATGGGCCAGCGGATGCTGCTCGGTCTCAAAACCGGGTCGGCAGTAGGCGATCTTTTCTCCGCGAAGCGCGCGCACGTTGCGCTGGAGAATCACCAGGTTTTCGCGCTCAGGAACGATCTGACGGTGGCGCTGAATACGTCCCGCAAACTGAATAAGCGAACGCATGGAGCTCGGCTCGATAATCCCCCAGTCGGCATCAAAATCGCGCCCGACTTCAAGAACGGAGGTTCCAAGCACGACAAAGAGGTGGTGCTGTTCCGGTGAGGTCAGCGCCTGCATGATTTCAGGCAACTGCCAGACCCGCTCCGGCTCGTGGCGCGTGAACGCGGCATCGAGTCGCTTTTCAATCGCCGCGCGCACCGCCAGCGGGTGCTGGCTGTGGTATACGCAATAGTGAATGCGGTAATTGTCCGGAGAAGGGAGTGCCATTAACGCCTGCGCGACGGCAACCAGCGGGTTGATGTTCGCCATCCGCACCAGCCCAAACGACACGGTTTTGCCGCTATTATGGGTACTGCGATGATCGCCGTGCAGCGCGATCATTTGCTGGTGCAGCGTCTGCGCCAGGGCAGAGACAACATCGCCGGTGCAGGAAGAGTGCGGAACTACGGCGGCCAGCTTACCCAGACGAAGCCGCGGCTGGTCCGGCAGACGTTTAATTCGCTGCCTGACAAAATCGCCATGCGCATGACGAAACTGAGCATCGTCGGCCACATCCTGCGACTGCGCGCCATACTCATCAAACCAGGCGCAGCAGATGCTCGTCGGTCTGTCCGACTGACCGCAGGCTGCCTGCCAGGCTTTGCGCCCTTCCCGGTAGGCTTCGAACAGCGCTTCCGTTAATGCCGGGGGCAGCGTGGCAGAGGAAAGCAGCACGCGGGAGCCGAGCATGCCCGCCCAGTTCACTAGCCGACAAAGGGCGTGCAAATCATCAACGTCAAAATCATCAGGCTCATCAAGCACCAGATCGCTGGTCAGCAGGCGCAGCATGGCAGGGATCTGCCTGCCGCCGCGCACGCCTTCCGTTGCAGGCATCAGGTGATCGATGGTTGTTACCAGCACCGGGGCGCTGACCAGGCGATTAAGCGCCGGTTCTTTCGCCAGCCACTGCTGGGCGATACCGCTACTGGTCGCCCCTTCGTAATGTACGTAGTGATGGCTGGCGAAGAACGCTTCGTCGCTGGCGCTGCGGGTATCTTCCGCCTCGTTATCCTGATACAACTCCTTTACTGCTGCGGCGCCGGTCACCACGGCCAGCGTGTCGTCATCCAGCCCAAGGCGCGACTGCAGAGCCTGACCGGTTTGCAGCGTCAGCGTGCGCAACCCCAGCGCCACGCTAAAACGGCACCCAGCCTGTTCATCGGAAAGAGCGTACATGATTCGGGCATTCGCAAAGGTTTTACCGCATCCGGTTGAGGCCATATTGATGCCGAAGAAGCCCTGCTCTGTACTCTTCTCACGCAGGGAAGACGCCACGTCCCACGCCCTGTTTTGCCAGTGAAAACGCGGATCTTTCGCTCTTTCCCGGAACGTCCTGTGTCTTGCGATGGAAGGCAATGAACGGCGGAGTGCGGGAAGAGAACGCCCCATCAACAGGGCGAGATGCGCAACGCCGATATTGTGTTCATCCAGCTTTTGCCTGAGCTGCCCGGACTGGCGGTCGCTGTTGGCCCAGCACGGAACGGCATCATCCTGCCACCCGGCATACGCGGGTTGAGAGGAGTAAACGTGGTCGGCCAGCATCAGCGACAGGCGGGCAAGATGGAGAGTAAAGAGATTATCCAGCGATCCCGCGTGAAGCAGTGCGGGCAGGTTCCGGATGCGCTTACCAATCTGCCGGGCCTTCTCGCGCCACGTTTTACTTTTTAGCGGCGTACCATCGGGGAATTTCCAGACATTTTTAAAATCACGCGCTTTCCACGGATGTTTTTCGGTGGATTTATGATTAAGCGAGTTCCATTCCGGGTTCAGCTGTTTCTCAAACCAGCCTTCGCAATACTCCAGTTGAGGGCGCGTCGTATGCGACTGCGGTAAGCGGTGATGCGACAGCATCAGCCATACCACCACCTTAGCCAGAGGCGGGAGTTTTCCCAACAGGCTGCCGTTTTTGTCTGTATCCATCTTCAGCGCGTTCAGCATGGCATTTTGGTCAGCGGCTTTAAGCTGCGTCAACGATGCCAGCCACTGCTCATCGGTTTGCTCCCCCACAAAGGCCTCAAACAGACGAACCGAGATCCATTCATGACGATACGGCTGACAGACGTGCTTACTTTCCCCTTTAAGCGTCTGCTGGAAGCACATCCCCGCTTTACCAAAATCATGAAACAGCCCGGCGATCGCCCCCAGCAGGGCGATGTTTTCCGCACTTTGCCAGCGGTGTTCGCCGTCGTTGCGGATAATTTGCAGGCTCGTGCGATTGGTTGGCACGCGCCCTTGCGCGTTGAAGCGCCGCAAATTCCCGACTATCCACAGCAGCTCGGTTTGTCCGTTTCTTTTCAGCCAGTGGCAGGCCACCGCGGTGTTACGACGTGCCGTTTTGCGCAGCAGCTTGCGCAGGGTAGTGACGCCTTCCATCGTTATCGTCGTCTGCCACGCCGCGTCCCCCGTGCGCTCAGCAAACTGGTCGATAATCTGGCAGCTTTGCTCGCGCGCGCGTTTGGTACAGCGAGAGATAATCAGCACATTCATTTTGCGACGCCCGCCAGCGCGTGCGAGGTTTCCTGCAGGGTGGCGATCATCACATCCAGCGCGTCAGCCTGTTGAAACGCGTTGATGCAGCGCTGACGAAACTGTTGATTATCCTCACCCTCCATCGCCGCCATAAATGCCTGCGGCATAACGAGGGCGTCTTTGATGAGATCTGCAATATCAAAAACCAGCCCGCCGCGTCGGGTTTTACCGTGCATGACGGCCAGACCATGAGGAATGCCCGTCACCCAGGCCGCGACAGCCGCCAGCCCGTAGGCCAGATAATTGCCCTGATCGAGAAAACGGTTCGCCATATCTGCCCCGCCGCCGCGTTTGGCGCGGGTAAAGCTGCCGTAACCCACCGTCTGGCTGACCAGTTTGTAGAGCGATTTGGTAAGCTGTGCTTCCTGAAGCATCAGCGACGTGTGATCCTGTGCGTTTTCCACGCCCGCTCTGGCACGATCCAGAACCCTATCCAGCGCGACCGTATCAGGCTGAAAAGGCGTTTCTCGGTTCATCCGCAGCCCTGCCCACTGTTTCTCAATTTGCTGTAAACGAACAAGCTGAAACTGCTTTGCCGCCTGCAGACGTTTTTTTTCATCAAACCAGAATGAGACCCAGTTTTGTAAATATGCGGTCGGACGGTATTCGCTTTGCGGGCTGAGCCATGAGACGTCAATATCCACCTCGTTCGCGGAATAAAGCGGCGTGCCGTCCGTTCCGCAAAAACCCACCATTACCCCTGCCCGCGCAAACTCGCGCATTGCCATTTGCGTAACGGATGTTCCCATTCCCAGCATCACCGCAGTCGTATTCGCGATGGGAATATTCCAGTAAAATGATTCTTTCCCTTCCTGAGTCACATATTCAACACGTCCACCATTCACCTGAACACGACATTTCTCCAGGTAATAAATATTGGCGCGCTTTGAATGCAGAATGGTTTTTAATTCTGTAGGAGTGATGCTGTTTACGGGCATGGCAAGGGCTTTTATTTCAGGGTGTTGAATGCGCAGTATGTTAGCGAATAACGGATAAAAACAAATGTGACGGGTATCAAATGAATAATAATCACCGTGAGAATACGATGAAAAATCAGGTTTTTAGCTGAAGTGTTATTTTTGCGAATAATATATTCGTTAGAATATAATTTGTTTGTGAATGAGTTTTTTATTTTTTATGAAAAATAGAGAGTGCGGGCTTGATAGGATGAGGTTTTAAATTGGGTTGGTGAATATTTTAGAGTGGGTTGGTTTGAGAAGGGTGGTGTGGGGCAGTTAACGTCGGAGTGCCGCGCGTTTTCTAAGCTGCCTGTACGGCAGTGAACATGGCTCGTAACCGCAAATCTACCATCGACCATTTCTAAGCTGCCTGTACGGCAGTGAACGTTAGGGCTTTTACCTCCTCTCGATGCGGGCGTTTCTAAGCTGCCTGTACGGCAGTGAACCCATCCCTCGCTTTTCAACGTAGCATTGCAGTTTTCTAAGCTGCCTGTACGGCAGTGAACCGACGAACTGACTGAACGCTGGGGGCCGCTCATTTCTAAGCTGCCTGTACGGCAGTGAACCAACCCATATGACATCCTTGGATTTGGCTCGTTTTCTAAGCTGCCTGTACGGCAGTGAACAATGTCGGCCATACACCACGCGGTGCGAGAGATTTCTAAGCTGCCTGTACGGCAGTGAACAACGAAATGAACTGAATAAGCCACTTTCCAGCTTTCTAAGCTGCCTGTACGGCAGTGAACTCGATTTCACGTTCATCAAAGCCAGCCTGCGCTTTCTAAGCTGCCTGTACGGCAGTGAACTGGAAAGAAACCACGCCATCTTATTGTTAGCAAACAAAATAATCAACTTATACGCATAAAACCCTTTTTTCTGGCACGTAAATCCGCACCAGACAAATCAATACGTTACGTATAGACCAAAAAAAAGGGTCACGCCAACGGCGTCAGAGAAATGCCCCCGACGCCTGGGCCCGAACTCAGGAAATAATGTGAATTACCGGTTCTGCATTTCGAGGCGCAACGACGTCTGCGGCCATAGAATGCGTAATGTCATGGAGTAGCCCGGTGATGTGCGGCAACATATCGCCGTCAAAATTCGCCACCAGCAGCACATGGTTTAACGCCCGGCAGTAGTCGCATTTCGTTTCGGTATCTTCCAGCAACCACTCTTTTTGTCGCGGTTGTTCCGCTTCATCCTCAAATTCCACCACCTGAAAATCACGCATGGATTCTGTAAGGCCGGATTTTACTTCTTCCAGGTAAGCTCCAAGGCAACGGCATACGGGCTGAGTTTGAGGAAGTGATTTGCAGTCGAGGAGGATTTCGGCGAGCAGCGTGCAGCGCTGAGCAAGGGTTGGGAGATCGGGGTTGAGGGAGAGTTCAGTGTAGAGTTGGGAGATAGACTGGTTTTCCATATTCATAATTTCCATATTAAGAGCTGAAAACTACCACCAGAAACGCCAACTTCAGGTGGCAGACTGAACCGGTTTGGCGTACCGACCATATGGAAAATCGGCGCTTCAAAAGAAGCCCCGGTTCAGCCCACCATATTTGAAGATACGGATTATACCGCAGCTAAAAAAAGAGTGAACGAAACCAGTGACGTTGCGTTGAGCAACATCTTTCCATATGTGTGTAATCAGGACGCCAATCCCGACACCTGATTTTGCAGGTGCGCCGCCATTTTATTACTGTAGATCCATCCAGCAACTGTCTTCGAAAGAAACTGGAAAGCGCCTCGCAAAATTCCTCTGCGGCCACATGATCTCCCCCTCTCCTACTGCAAAGCACGTCCAAAAAATAACAAATAATAATGTAAATTTAGTGTGAGAGGTGCAGGACGGGTTAGCATCCGTGATTACCTCTCCGGATGACTTTAAAATCGAAAAATAAGCCAATCAAAATAATAAACAATAGATAATCCGGCATTAGATTCACCACATTAATTATTTAATTTCATTCATCCATCAAGCTGATAAAAAGTAACCTTTCGTTCCCTATTTAACAAAAGTGAGAGAATGATCACTTTGTTTAAAGCGTTCCGTATAAGATGATGAGCGTAATGAATCAAAGGTATATATTATGTATTACAGCGAAGATATTATTAAAAAGATAGGAGCTGACAAAGAATTAGCTATTAGATTAGACAAGGCTATGAGAGGGGTCAAAGATGGGGTTACTGATTACTTAGATAATCTCGGTGATGCAGCGACGCGCCTGTTATACTATACATCGTGTTTAACAAAAGATTATCGTGATGTTTGTACCAGATTAAATAATGAAGATATCAGATTCGTGCAGGGGTTAGGTGAGTTAGTTATACACCGCAATCTGATTTTCAGAATGATTAAGATTTATATAGAAACAGTACTCAAGAACAAAAATGAAGTAGAAAAGAAAACAATTCTTGAAAAATTAACGCCATTCACCAAAAACATTTCCATAAAAAAATTATCAAAATCGGCCTTAATTTATTCGATTGTATCCTACATTTGTTATGGTAATAAAATGAATGCCTCAGTTGAGGCCGCTTTTGTTAAAAAAATAGGAGGGCGCGCTGGCATTCCGATTACCGCATTGAACCTATACGGCATTGTTCAGAAGGCTTCTGAAAGTGCAAATAGATTAAAGCATTTCATGCCACAATTTTATCATGCACTTTATATCGAAAAACTTGAGATGATGTATTTCATTATTGAGCCAATTATTATGAGGGCTGGATACTTAAACATCAATACAGCATCTGATACTGAAATCACTAACGCGCTAAAAAGAATGATTTAATCATGTTAAAACCAATCGTGATTTTTTTAAAGCAATTCTTGAATGATTTTATACAAGATTGCTTAAATGATATTTATTGGTACAGCGTTTTTATATTCGCTGCGTTTCTTTCAGGTATGGTAGCAGCCAATATAGATGATATCAAAACAGTCCGAAACCTTATTTTAGGAATCTTTATAACCATATTTGTAATTGCTTTCCGCTTTAAAGACAAAGGATAAAAAAATGACAATACCAGCACATATGTGGCTTACCGATGAAAATAACTCGCCTTTAATGGGTGAATGTTTAATGCCTACACGATTGGGTTCCACAGAACTTAAATCGTTCAATCATTCTGTATGGATCCCTACAGATTATAACACTGGAAAACTTACTGGTACGCGCCTACATGTTCCGATTACATTTGAAAAAGAGATAGATCGCCTCACCCCCTATTTATTCAGAGCGGTATGTCAGGGTAGAACACTAAAAACAGCTTTAATTAAAATGTACAGGATTAATGAAGCAGGAATAGAGGTAGAATACTTTAATATAAAGATGGAAAACGTAAAGATTACAAGAATTTCTCCCGTTCTATTTCCATTAGGCGTTGCAAGTAAGCATATGGAAGAAATTGAAATTCGTTATGAATCTATAGAATGGATTTACTGTGATGGGAACATCATGTTCAAAGACTCGTGGAATGAAAGAGCAGTGGCATAAAAAAGGACTCTGAAGCGTCCTGTTTTTGTTGTGACTATCTTAACTAAAACTAAAAACAGCAAGCGAAGTTGTGCTTTTACATTGTGCGGCCTGATGCCCTCACCCCGGCCCTCTCCCACGGTGAGAGGGAGAAAAACGGGCACAAAAAAGCCGGGTTAAAAACCCGGCTTTTATACTAAAACGACTTAGTGAGCCGCTTCCGGCTTGTGCTTCGCCGCACTCTGGAAATCGTACGTTAGCTCGTTCTTCGCCTGGTCCAGCGCCACGGTCACCTGGCCGCCGTCCACCAGCGAGCCAAACAGCAGCTCGTTCGCCAGCGGTTTCTTCAGGTTGTCCTGAATCACACGCGCCATCGGACGGGCCCCCATCGCACGGTCGTAGCCTTTCTCGGCCAGCCAGTTGCGGGCCTCCTGGCTCACTTCCAGCGATACGCCTTTCTGATCCAGCTGAACCTGCAGCTCGACGATGAACTTATCCACCACCTGATGGATCACCTCGGTTGACAGGTGATCGAACCAGATAATGTTGTCCAGACGGTTGCGGAACTCCGGCGTGAAGATCTTCTTGATCTCCTCCATCGCATCGGTGCTGTTATCCTGGTGGATCAGGCCGATGGATTTACGCTCGGTTTCACGCACACCGGCGTTGGTGGTCATCACCAGCACCACGTTGCGGAAGTCCGCCTTGCGCCCGTTGTTGTCGGTCAGCGTCCCGTTGTCCATCACCTGCAGCAGAATGTTGAACACGTCCGGGTGCGCTTTCTCGATTTCATCGAGCAGCAGGACCGCGTGCGGATGCTTGATCACCGCGTCGGTGAGCAGGCCGCCCTGGTCAAAGCCGACGTAGCCCGGAGGCGCACCAATCAAACGGCTGACGGTGTGACGCTCCATATACTCGGACATATCAAAGCGCAGCAGCTCAATGCCGAGCGCTTTGGAGAGCTGCACCGTGACCTCGGTTTTCCCCACGCCGGTCGGACCGGCGAACAGGAAGGAACCGACAGGCTTGTGGTCATGCCCCAGTCCGGCACGGGCCATCTTGATCGCTTCGGTTAAGGCCTCAATGGCTTTATCCTGACCAAAGACCAGCATTTTCAGGCGATTGCCGAGGGTGCGCAGCGTGTCGCGGTCGCTCTGAGAAACGCTCTTCTCAGGGATACGCGCGATGCGGGCCACCACGGACTCAATATCCGCCACGTTAACGGTTTTCTTACGCTTGCTGGCCGGCATCAGGCGCGCACGCGCCCCCGCCTCATCAATGACGTCAATGGCCTTATCCGGCAGATGACGGTCGTTGATGTATTTCACCGCCAGCTCCACCGCCGCACGGACCGCTTTCGCGGTGTAACGCACGTCGTGGTGCGCTTCGTACTTCGGCTTCAGGCCGTTGATGATCTGCACCGTTTCCTCGACGGACGGTTCGGTCACGTCGATTTTCTGGAAGCGGCGCGCCAGCGCGCGGTCTTTCTCAAAGATGTTGCTGAACTCCTGGTAGGTGGTAGAGCCAATCACGCGGATCTTGCCGCTGGAGAGCAGCGGTTTGATCAGGTTAGCCGCATCCACCTGGCCGCCGGAGGCCGCACCTGCACCGATGATGGTGTGGATCTCATCGATAAACAGGATGCTGTTGGTATCCTGCTCCAGCTGTTTTAACAGCGCCTTGAAGCGTTTTTCAAAATCACCGCGGTATTTGGTGCCCGCCAGCAGCGAGCCGATATCCAGCGAGTAGATGGTGCAATCGGCAATCACTTCCGGCACGTCGCCCTGCACAATGCGCCAGGCAAGCCCTTCGGCAATCGCGGTTTTACCCACGCCAGATTCCCCCACCAGCAGCGGGTTGTTCTTGCGGCGACGGCACAGCACCTGAATCGCGCGTTCCAGCTCTTTATCGCGACCAATCAGCGGGTCGATACCGCCAACGCGAGCAAGCTGGTTAAGGTTGGTGGTGAAGTTTTCCATACGATCCTCCCCGCCTGCTTGCTCTTCATTGTTATTGACCTGGTTGCTGGAATCCGATGCCTGGTTAGGCTCGTCTTTACGCGTTCCGTGAGAAATAAAGTTCACCACGTCGAGGCGGCTGACTTCGTGTTTGCGCAGCAGATAGGCAGCCTGCGACTCCTGCTCGCTGAAGATGGCGACTAAGACGTTTGCGCCAGTCACTTCGCTACGTCCGGAAGACTGGACGTGGAATACCGCGCGCTGCAGCACCCGCTGGAAGCTGAGCGTCGGCTGCGTGTCGCGCTCTTCTTCACTGGCTGGCAGCACCGGTGTGGTTTGTTCGATGAAGGCTTCGAGTTCCTGACGTAGCGCCACCAGATCCACGGAGCAGGCTTCCAGCGCTTCGCGGGCAGATGGGTTGCTAAGCAGTGCGAGCAGTAAATGCTCGACGGTCATAAACTCATGTCGGTGCTCACGCGCTCTGGCGAAAGCCATGTTTAAACTGAGTTCCAGTTCTTGATTGAGCATAGGCACCTCCCCCAATTTTATGCCTTATCAGGCCTTTTCCAGCGTACACAGCAACGGATGCTCGTTCTCCCTCGCATAGTCGTTCACCATCGCCACTTTGGTTTCCGCCACTTCTGCCGTAAAAATGCCGCAGATGGCTTTGCCTCGATAATGAACGGTAAGCATCAGTTGCGTTGCACGTTCTACATCATAAGAAAAGAACTTTTGTAGCACGTCAATAACAAATTCCATCGGCGTGTAATCATCGTTCATTAACATAACTTTATACATAGATGGCGGTTTTAGCGCGTCGCGCACTTTGTCTTCCGCCAGCTGGTCAAAATCCAGCCAATCGTTGGTCTTACCCATGATGCATAACCACTTTGAATCTACCTCAGATGTTAGATAACAATCATCTATTACTGTCATCCGCGATGTCTGTCACAAACTGTCGCAATAGCGTTAACTGCTTCAAACTTTGGTTGATTATTGTCCCAACTCCAGCGCCAAACGCTTGACGATGTCTTTCGTTTCTCTAAATTGTACAAGCGTGAGATGGCGAGGTTTTGAACAGCCCCCACTCCACCACCGGTTCATTCCATCTTAACTTATAAGATTTACGAAGGATGTCGAAGCATGGAAATGGGTACTGTTAAGTGGTTCAACAACGCCAAAGGGTTTGGCTTCATCTGCCCCGAAGGCGGCGGCGAGGATATCTTCGCTCACTATTCCACCATTCAGATGGATGGTTACAGAACGCTCAAAGCCGGGCAGTCCGTCCGGTTCGATGTACACCAGGGACCGAAAGGCAATCATGCAAGCCTTATCGTCCCCGTTGAAGCAGAGACGGTTGCCTAGCTCTCTGTTTTATTGTGTACATCCCGCCGTCAAAATGCCAGCCCGATCGGCTGGCATTTTTATTTTCACTGTTCTGCGCCACGTTGCCCGGCGGCGCTACGCTTGCACGGGCCTACGTCAAGTGTAGGCCGGGTAAGGCGAAGCCGTCACCCGGCAAAAGCTATTCCCGAGCCAGCGCGTCCACCGGATCCAGCCGCGCCGCGTTGCGGGCGGGGAGCCAGCCGAACAAAATGCCGGTAAAGGTCGAACACAAGAACGCGGTAATAATGGCAACCGGCGAGAAGCCAATCTCCCAGCCGGGTAAAAAGAGCTGGAGCGCAAACGCGATCATCATCGAGAGCGCAATACCCATCGCCCCGCCGACCAGGCACACCAGCACCGCCTCAATCAAAAACTGCTGCAGCACGTCGCTGGCTCTGGCCCCGACCGCCATGCGGATGCCAATCTCCCGGGTACGTTCCGTGACCGACACCAGCATGATATTCATCACCCCGATGCCGCCGACAACCAGCGAAATCACCGCCACCAGCGTGAGGAACAGCTGAAGAGTACGTGTGGTCTTTTCCGCCGTTTTCAAGAGGCCGTCCATGTTCCAGGTGAAGAAATCTTTCTTCCCGTGGCGCAGGGTTAACAGCCGCTCAAGCTGCTGCTCGGCCAGCGCGCTGTCGTAGCCCTCCTTCACGCGTACGGTGATGGAGTTGAGCCAGGACTGCCCCATAATCCGTCCGGAGATGGTGGTATAGGGCAGCCACACGCGCAGGATCTTGCTGCTGCCAAACATCGACTGCTTCTCCTCCGCGACCCCGATGACCGTGGCAGGCATGTTGCCGACCAGGATCACTTCACCCACCACGTTGGCTTTATTGGGGAAAAGCTGCCTGCGCGAGTTCGCGTCCAGCACCACCACCTGCGCCCTGCCCGCCAGCTGTTCGGCGTTGAAGGTGGCGCCCTCGCTGAAGGTCATGCCGTAGACGTTGAAGTAGTCTCCGCTGACGCCGTTGGCGCTGGCGGCTACGTCAACATTGCCCACGCGCAGCCGCAGATTCTGCGAAACCGCCGGCGTGGCGGAGTTAACCCACGGCTGCTTCTGAATCGCCGCCAGATCGTCATATTTCAGCGCCTGCTGATACTGCGGCTCGTCGTCGCCGAAGTCTTTACCGGGATAAACGTCAATCGTGTTGGTGCCGATGGCGCGGATATCGGCCAGCACCAGCTGCTTCGCCGCGTCGCCCACCACCACGATCGACACCACCGAGGCGATACCGATAATGATGCCGAGCATCGTCAGCAGGGTGCGCATTTTATTGGCCGCCATCGCCAGCCAGGCCATGGTCAGCGCCTCACGAAAGCCGCTGGAAAACTGTCCCCAGCCGGTTGCGGCCGGTAGCGCTTCTTTCGGCGCCGCCGCGCTGGACGCCCGCGGCGGCGGGTTGCTCACCAGCTCGCCGTCGTGGATCTCAATAACACGTTCAGCCTGCGCCGCCACCTGCGGATCGTGGGTGACGATAATGACCGTATGCCCCCGATCGCGCAGCTGGTGGAGGATCGCCATCACCTCTTCGCCGGAATGGCTGTCAAGCGCGCCGGTCGGTTCATCCGCGAGGATCACCTGTCCACCGTTCATCAGGGCGCGGGCGATACTCACGCGCTGCTGCTGGCCGCCGGAAAGCTGCGAGGGCTGATACTCTACCCGCTCCGCCAGCCCCAGGCGCGTCAGCAGCATCTGCGCACGCTCAAGACGTTTTTTCCGCTCGACGCCCGCATACACCGCCGGTACTTCAACGTTCTGGGCCGCACTAAGATGAGAAAGCAGGTGGTAGCGCTGGAAGATAAAGCCAAAATGTTCCCGGCGCAGCTTCGCCAGGGCGTCGCCGTCCAGCGTGGAGACATCCGTTCCGGCCACGCGATAGCTGCCGCTGGTCGGTTTATCCAGACAGCCGAGAATGTTCATCAGCGTCGATTTACCGGAGCCCGACGCCCCGACAATCGCCACCATCTCGCCCGCCTCCACGCGCAGGGAGATGCCCTTCAGCACCTCCACCGGGCCATCGCCGGACGGATAGCTGCGGCGAATGTCATTCAGCTCAAGCAGCGCCGTCATTTGGCGACTCCGGGCAGGCTTTCGCTGACAACAACCTCCTCACCCTCTTCCAGCCCTTTGACCACCACCACGTCGGTGTCGTTGCGCGCGCCAATCACCACCTCACGCTCGCGCGTTTCGCCGTTGCGCAGCACCTTCACTTTGTAGCGGCTCTCCCCGGCGGATTCACCCAGCGCCGAGAGCGGAATGGTCAGCACGTTCTTCACGCCGGTCAGCTGGATATGCACCTGCGCGGTCATGTCCAGACGCAGCACGCCCTTCGGGTTAGGCACCTCAAAGCGGGCATAGTAGAAGATGGCGTCGTTCACTTTTTCCGGCGTCGGCAGAATGTCCTTCAGCACGCCTTCGTAGCGGGTCTGCGGGTCGCCCAGCACCGTAAACCAGGCGTTCTGCCCCGGCTTAAGGTGGATGACATCCGCCTCTGAGACCTGGGCCTTCACCAGCATGGTGCTCATGTCTGCCAGGGTCAAAATGTTTGGCGCCTGCTGGGCGGCAATCACCGTCTGGCCCTGCAGGGTGGTGATCTGGGTGACCTCTCCGGCCATCGGCGCGACGATTTGGGTGTAGTCGAGGTTGGTTTTCGCCGTATCCAGCGAGGCCTGATTGCGTTTGATCTGCGCGTCAATCGTGCCAATCTGCGCCTGTTTTACCGCCAGTTCCGTGGTGGCCGTGTCTAAATCTTGCTTCGAGATAGCCTGGGTTTTGGCCAGCGCCTGCTGACGGGTCAGCGTCACCTGGGCCAGGTTGCGCTCGGCCAGCGCCTGCGCACGCTGCGCGCGCAGCTCCATCAGCGTGGCTTCCACCTCGCGGATCTGGTTCTCAGCCTGTTCAGGATCGATCACGCCGAGCAGTTGGCCTTTTTTCACCTTGTCGCCAATCTCAACCGACAGCGTTTTCAGCTGACCGCTGACCTGCGCACCGACGTCAACCTTGCGCAGCGCGTCGAGCTTGCCCGTCGCGAGGACGTTTTGCTGCAGCTCGCCCGGGCGAACAATCAGCGTCTGATACTGCGGCACCGGCGCATTCAGCACCTGCCATAGCCAGTATCCACCGGCTAAAACCACGACCGCCAGCAGCAGAAACAGCGTTCTGCGTTTTCCCTTGAGGTTCATAAATATTCCAATTAAATGTTCTGGCAATGATAAAGGTTGATTCTAACTAAACGACTCTTCAACGAAACCCCTGTTCTCCGAAATCGCCCCAATTTGTTTACGAGACGTTGACATTTCCCCTGTTGAAATAGCGATATTCCACAAGGATCAGGATCTACCATGTCTTCTATCGTCGATACATCACTTTCAAACCTGCCGCAGCCAAAATCCGGCTGGCAGCTCTTCAAAAGCCTGGCTTTCGGTGAGATTGCGCCAGGGCTGGCATGGGAAAAAACCGCCTACCGACGCAAGTTCATGCTGCGCTCGCTGGCGACACCGCTCAGCACCGCTCGCCTGCTGACTGCGCTGGCAAAGCATCCGCACCTGATGCAAATGCTCCAGGTTCAGCCGGGGCTGCCCTGCCGCCTGCATCGCCCTTGGTTGACCGTCAATATGGATCGACAGCGTACGCTGGAATCGCTGTCCTGGCACTATCAGGTCATGTCACGCCAGCTGCCGCCGACGCTGATAAATGGCTACCTCTCAAAGTCGGGCGTGACGCTGCTGACCTTAACCGGAAAAGAGGAACAGCAATTTACCGTTCGCCTGTGTGCCGATGCGTTTATGGATAAAGAGGGAGAAGCGACCCTCGTTTTTTGTGACGGTCAAAACACCGCGCTGGCGGAGATGACCTTTACGCTATGCCCGTTTGAGGGAAAATCGACGCTGTTCATTGGCGGTTTACAGGGTGCAAAAGCGCATGTTCCCCACGAGCTGATCCAGGGGGCGACGAAAGCCTGCCATGGCCTGTTCCCGAAACGTCTGCTGGTCGAGGCCGCCATGACCCTCGGCGCCGCGTTCCCGGTAGAGCAGATTATCGCCGTCAGTAACGATACCCATATTTATCGCAGCTGGCGCTACCGCAAGAAAAAAGAGGGGAAACTGTTGGCCGATTACGACAGCTTCTGGCTCTCCCTCGGCGGTGAAAAGCAGGACAACGGTAACTTTACGCTGCCGCTCGTCATGCCGCGTAAACCGATGGAAGAGATCGCCAGCAAAAAACGCTCGGAATATCGCCGCCGCTACGAACTGCTGGATAGCCTGATTCAGCAGGTGAAACAGGCGACCCGGCGTTAATCGGCTCTCCCGCGCGCCAGCCACAGCACGCGGGAGAACATCTTCCTCAGCAGCGTGGGCACTGCCTCTACCCCCCGCCTTCCCGCTTCCGTCGCCACCTCAATGGCGAGATCCGGTTTTGACGAGCGATGAATGGCCTTGGCGATCACCCGCCGCATGTTCATCGGGACATCGACCGGCACCATCGCAACGCGGTGGAAGACGTCGTCGAATCCCTGACGATACATAAAGTGCTCCATGTCCATCGCGGGAAGCATGGTTAAATGGTCGCGCTCTTCTTCTTGCTCGTTATTCAGCAGGCTACGCACGGTCGAGGCATATTTTTTGCCCGCCTCATCACCGTCGACCAGGACGTGCCACTCGATCCCCATCCGGCGGGCGAATTTTATCAGCGGCTTTAATCCCGACTGGGCGAATTCAATCACCTTAATGCCTTCCGCATCAAAATGGTGGCCGCACTGGCGCGCCAGCTCGTTGATGACCCAGGTTTCCGTTTCCCCCTCCACCAGCAGCCAGCAGCGGGCAAAGAGCGACGAGGCGCGGTTAAAGCGGATATGAAAGGCGATGCGCCGCCCGTCTTCCGCGTTCAAACCGCCCGGCCCAAGCCGGAAAGCGGAGACGCGGGAGGATTCGCGCACCAGACGGCAGACGTGTTCTACCGGTGTCAGGGACAATAGCTCCCCGGAATTGGTGGTCGTAATACGCTGGAGCGGCAGCAGATTCAGCAGATGCCAGGCCACCGAGAGCATGATGGGATGCAGACGCGTTTCCGGGTCTTCCACCAGCAGCAGCGGCCGGGCGTCCCGGTCGAGACGGACGGTGCCTTTGGCCTGCAGAAGCGTTGAGAACAGCCCCAGCAGAATCACCCGATGGGTACGGCCGCCGGGCCGGTCAATCATCCGGTTAATGATATCGAGGTAGCGCCAGCTGCGCTGCTCGTCATGAGAGCGGCGGCGCATCAGACGATGGCGCGACTCGGACGTGCCCTGCTCGGAAAAATAGTGCTCCAGAAGCTGCACCATTGCGGACAGCCCCTGGCGGATTTGACCATCGGTCAGGTTCTGCGGACGCGACACCAGCTCTCTTGCCAGAAAATCCAGCTCGCGAGCGGTCACTTCCACTTCCGGCATATTCGGGACGGTACCGTTACGAATACGCCGCATAAAGCGCGCGTCGCGCAGGCGTAACACGGGCGTCAGGCGGATCAGGTGGCGGGCGAGGTCGTCGATATTGTCCAGCGGGATCGGGTTGGCTTTCTCATCGAGGAAATCACGGAGGGTCAACACGCCCTCATTTTCCGCCATTTCCCCCTCCAGCCGATAGAAAATCCGGTGGTGCCCGTCATCGCACGGCACCCAGCAGGGCGACAGCGGGCGGAAGCGGCGCACGCGGTGGCGGCCCGGTTCGGCTTCGCGGAACGTCAGGATGATGTGCAGGTGCTTCTCGCGCCCCGTCACGTCGCCCGGCGGGAACCAGAAATCCTCGCGGACGAAGTGATACAGATCGTCTTCGGGGGAAAGCAGCAACGTCAGCGCATCCAGCAGGCTGGACTTCCCCCACGCGTTCTCGCCGATCAGGACGTTGTTCTGCTCAAGCTGCAGCGACAGGCGGTTAATACCGCGAAACCCGACAATTTCCACACGTTCGAGAAGCATAAATCCCCCGCGAAATGATCACTTTTTCCTTTAAGTTATCAGCAGTATAGCGGGAGGCGTTCTGTCACGACAGCACAACATTCACCCTTGCGGGAATTGGTCTATGCTCTATTTACCGCTGATTTGAACAAGGATTGACATCACATTGCCTTAAATCAAATTAATCGAATTTATTTAAGTGGCGAAGGGATGTTGTTGGTTTCTAAAATACGAGCTCTTTGAGTCGTCATCCCTTTATGGCGATATATCCCGCGCGCGGGAAGCGTGCGGAAAATTATTTTGAGGTGGTTATGTTTAGAAAATTAGCGGCGGAATGCTTTGGTACATTCTGGCTGGTATTTGGTGGCTGCGGTAGCGCCGTTCTGGCAGCAGCATTCCCGGAATTAGGCATTGGTTTTGTCGGCGTCGCGCTGGCATTTGGTTTAACCGTGTTAACCATGGCGTTTGCCGTGGGGCATATTTCCGGCGGTCATTTTAACCCGGCGGTAACGTTAGGCTTATGGGCGGGCGGCCGTTTCCCGGCTAAAGACGTGATTGGTTACATCGTGGCGCAGGTGGTTGGCGGTATTATTGCGGCCGGCGTTCTGTACGTGATTGCCAGCGGCAAAGCGGGCTTCGACGCGGCGGCCAGCGGCTTCGCCTCTAACGGCTTCGGCGAACATTCCCCGGGCGGTTACTCCATGCTGTCTGCCATCGTGATTGAAATTGTGCTGACCGCCGGCTTCCTGCTGGTGATCCACGGCGCAACGGACAAACACGCTCCGGCAGGCTTTGCCCCAATTGCGATTGGTCTGGCGCTGACCCTTATTCACCTGATTTCGATTCCGGTCACCAACACCTCCGTTAACCCGGCGCGCAGCACCGCCGTCGCCATCTTCCAGGGCGGCTGGGCGCTAGAGCAGCTGTGGCTGTTCTGGGTGATGCCGATTATCGGCGGTATCCTGGGCGGCGTGCTGTACCGCACTCTGCTGGAAAAACGCGATTAATTGCGCGCGGTGTCGGGTGGCGCTAACGCTTACCCGACCTACGTGAATGTGCACCTGTAGGCCGGGTAAGGCGTAGCCGCCACCCGGCTTTCTTATGCCGCTTTACTGGACAGCCTTTATTGGGTAGTGTCTCTGGCGCTCACCAGATACTCAAAAGGACCGGCTGTTCATGTTTTCAGGACTCCTCATTATTCTGCTGCCCCTGATTGCGGGCTACCTTATTCCGCTGCATCAGGAATCGGCATTACGGCTTATCAACCGTTTTCTCAGCTGGATTGTTTACGTCATTCTTTTCTTTATGGGGATCAGCCTGGCCTTCCTGGATAATTTGGCCACCAATCTGCTTTCCATCCTGCACTATTCTGCGGTCACCGTGGTGGTTATTTTACTGTGCAATATTGCCGCGCTGCTGTGGCTGGAACGGACTATTCCATGGAAAAATCACCATCATCAGGAAAAACAGCCTTCCCGAATTGCGATGGCGCTTGAATCATTAAAATTATGCGGCGTCGTGGTGCTCGGTTTTCTTCTTGGGCTGACCGGCTGGGCATTTTTGCAGCATGCGACAGAGGCCAGTGAATATACGCTGATCTTCCTGCTGTTCCTGATCGGTATTCAGCTGCGAAATAACGGCATGACGCTGAAGCAAATTGTCCTCAACCGCCGGGGAATGATGATTGCCGTTATCGTTGTCGCCAGCTCCATGGTGGCGGGGGTCATTAACGCCTTTATTCTCGATCTGCCGCTGAAAACCGGCCTGGCGATGGCCTCCGGTTTTGGCTGGTACTCTCTCTCCGGTATTCTGCTGACCGAATCATTCGGCCCGGTCATCGGCAGCGCCGCCTTCTTTAACGATCTGGCGCGAGAGCTGATTGCCATCATGCTGATCCCGGGCCTGGTTCGCCGCAGCCGTTCTACCGCGCTGGGTCTGTGCGGCGCGACGTCGATGGACTTTACCCTTCCGGTACTCCAGCGCTCCGGCGGCCTGGATCTGGTGCCTGCCGCCATCGTTCACGGCTTTATCCTGAGCCTGCTGGTTCCCATTCTGATGGCGTTTTTCTCCGCCTGATACTTCTTTGGCGGTAGGGTTCCTGCCGCCAAAATTGCGCTAAATCAATCTCCCTCGATTTTGTAGCAGAAAGCCCTTTTCACCCTTCCGGCACAGGCATAACCTTAAACATGTATCTTAAATATAACTTTAACAGGTGTGATTATGTTTTGTGTGCAATGTGAACAAACTATCCGTACTCCGGCCGGTAACGGTTGCTCTTACGCACAGGGTATGTGCGGCAAAACCGCAGAAACATCTGACCTGCAGGACCTGCTGATTGCGGCCCTGCAAGGCCTTTCCGCCTGGGCGCTCAAGGCCCGCGAATACGGCATTGTCGAACATTACGTCGACAGCTTCGCCCCGCGCGCCTTCTTCTCCACGCTGACCAACGTTAACTTCGATTCGCCGCGCATTGTTGGCTATGCCCGTGAAGCCATCGCACTGCGGGAAGCGCTGAAGGCGCAGTGCCTGAACGCTGATGCTAACGCCCGCGTGGAAAACCCAATGGCAGAACTTCAGCTGGCGAGTGACGATCTGGGCGACCTCCAGCGTCAGGCGGCAGACTTCACCCCGAATAAAGACAAAGCGGCGATTGGCGAGAACATTCTCGGCCTGCGCCTGCTGTGCCTGTACGGTCTGAAAGGCGCGGCGGCCTATATGGAACACGCCCACGTGCTCGGCCAATATGACAACGATATTTACGCCCAGTACCACAAGATCATGGCGTGGCTCGGCACCTGGCCTGCCGACATGAACGCGCTGCTGGAGTGCGCAATGGAAATCGGCCAGATGAACTTCCGCGTGATGAGCATTCTGGACGCCGGTGAAACCAGCACCTACGGCCACCCGACGCCGACGCAGGTCAACGTTAAGGAGACCGCAGGCAAGTGCATCCTGATTTCCGGCCATGACCTGAAAGATCTCTACAACCTGCTGAAGCAGACCGAAGGCACCGGCGTGAACGTCTATACCCACGGCGAAATGCTGCCCGCGCACGGCTACCCGGAGCTGCGTAAATTCAAGCATCTGATTGGTAACTACGGCAGCGGCTGGCAGAACCAGCAGGTGGAGTTCGCCCGCTTCCCTGGCCCTATCGTGATGACCTCTAACTGCATTATCGACCCTACCGTGGGCGCGTACGACGACCGCATCTGGACCCGCAGCATCGTCGGCTGGCCTGGCGTGAGCCATCTTGAAGGCGACGATTTCGCTCCGGTTATCGCCCAGGCGCAGCAGATGTCGGGCTTCCCGTACAGCGAAATTCCGCATCTCATCACCGTCGGCTTCGGCCGTGAAACCCTCCTCGGCGCCGCCGATTCGCTGATCGATCTCGTTAGCCGTGAAAAGCTGCGCCACATCTTCCTCGTCGGCGGCTGTGACGGCGCGCGCGGCGAGCGTAGCTACTTCACCGATTTCGCCACCCGCGTGCCGGAAGACTGCCTGATCCTGACCCTGGCGTGCGGCAAATACCGTTTCAACAAGCTGGACTTCGGCAACATCGAAGGCCTGCCGCGCCTGATTGATGCGGGCCAGTGTAACGATGCCTACTCGGCCATCATCCTGGCGGTCACCCTGGCGGAAAAACTGGGCTGCGGCGTGAACGATCTGCCGCTGTCGCTGGTGCTGTCATGGTTTGAACAGAAGGCGATTGTCATCCTGCTGACCCTGCTCTCTCTGGGCGTCACCAACATCGTGACCGGCCCGACCGCGCCAGGCTTCCTGACGCCGGACCTGCTGGCGGTGCTGAATGAAAAATTCGGCCTGCGTTCCGTGACGAATGTTGAAGACGATATGAAACAGCTGCTGAGCGCGTAAGGAGGTATCTATGACCATGCCAACCCCACAATGCCCGTGGCGGATGCAGGTTCATCACATCCAGCAGGAGACGCCGGACGTGTGGACGCTGTCGCTGATTTGCCACGACTATTACCCGTACCGCGCAGGCCAGTACGCGCTGGTCAGCGTTCGACATTCGGCGGACACCCTGCGCGCCTACACGCTCTCGTCAACGCCGGGCGTAAGCGAGTACATTACGCTCACCGTCCGCCGTATTGATGACGGGGCGGGCTCCCAGTGGCTGACCCGTGACGTGAAGCGCGGGGATTATCTCTGGCTGTCCGACGCGCAGGGTAATTTCACCTGTGACGACAAGGCAGACGATAAGTTCCTGCTGCTGGCGGCGGGCTGCGGCGTGACGCCGATTATGTCGATGCGCCGCTGGCTGGCGAAAAACCGACCGCAGGCCGACGTACAAGCGATCTTCAGCGTGCGTTCTCCAAACGATGTGATCTTTGCCGAGGAGTGGCGCAACTATCCGGTGACGCTGGTGGCCGAGCACCACGCGACCCACGGCTTTGTGGCCGGTCGCCTGAGCCGCGAGCTGCTGCAGAGCGTGCCGGACATTGCGAACCGCACCGTGATGACCTGCGGCCCGGCGCCGTACATGGACAGCGCGGAAAAAGAGGTGAAAGCGCTTGGCGTGACCCGCTTCTTTAAAGAGCAGTTCTTCACGCCGGTGGCGGAAGCGGCAGCCAGCGGGATTCAGTTTACCAAGCTACAGCCTGCGCAGACCTTCTTTGGCCGCGTGGGGACGACGCTGCTGGAGGCGCTGGAAAGCAACAGGGTGCCGGTCGTGGCAGCCTGCCGCGCGGGCGTGTGCGGCTGCTGTAAGACGAAGGTGGTTTCCGGGGAGTATACCGTCACCAGCACCATGACGCTCTCCGACGCGGAAGTTGCCGAGGGTTACGTGCTGGCGTGCTCGTGCCATCCGCAGGGGGATTTAGTTCTCGCATAATCTGACGCGGTGCCGCCGTTTTTTGCCGGGTGGCACTGCGTTTACCCGGCCTATCTTATCCATGCAGGCTTTTTGTCGGATGGCACTGCGTTTACCCGGCCTACTTTTTCCAGCCAGGCTTTTTGTCGGGTGGCACTGCGCTTACCCGACCTACCTTATCCATGCAGGCTTTTTGTCGGATGGCATTGCGTTTACCCGACCTGCTTTATCCATGCAGGCTTTTTGTCGGGTGGCACTGCGTTTAACCGACCTACCTTATCCATTCAGGCTTTTTGCCGGGTGGCACTGCGTTTACCCGGCCTACTTTTTACATGCAGGCTTTTTGTCGGATGGCATTGCGTTTACCCGACCTACTTTATCCATGCAGGCTTTTTGTCGGGTGGCACTGCGTTTACCCGACCTACCTCATCCATTCAGGCTTTTTGTCGGATGGCACTGCGTTTACCCGACCTACCTTATCCATTCAGGCTTTTTGTCGGGTGGCACTACGTTTAAAGGACCTACTTTATCCATGCAGGCTTTTTGCCGGGTGGCACGGCGTTTACCCGACCTACCTTATCCATTCAGGCTTTTTGTCGGGTGGCACTGCGTTTACCCGACCTACTTTATCCATGCAGGCTTTTTGTCGGGTGGTACTGCGTTTACCCGGCCTACTTTTTACATGCAGGCTTTTTGTCGGATGGCACTGCGTTTACCCGACCTACTTTATCCATGCAGGCTCTTCGTAGGCCCGGTAAGCGCTAGCGCCACCGGGCTTATAAACAGGCAGCACAGTGTTTGACCGAACTAGATGTGGTTGCTGCCTGTACGGCAGTGAACGTTCACCCTGGCAACGTCAGAACGCGTCGACTTTTCTAAGCTGCCTGTACGGCAGTGAACATTCCTCAACCGCACTTGCTATTAGCTGCATGGTTTCTAAGCTGCCTGTACGGCAGTGAACGCTCAGAATCAGGAGCGAATTGACAAGGCGTATTTCTAAGCTGCCTGTACGGCAGTGAACGTCACAAGCGCGTGGTGGTCCGTCACGGTGACTTTCTAAGCTGCCTGTACGGCAGTGAACGTCAGGCGATTGTTTCCTCATCTATCCGCGCTTTTCTAAGCTGCCTGTACGGCAGTGAACCGTACTCAGTTGGTTTGCGCACGACTTCTACATTTCTAAGCTGCCTGTACGGCAGTGAACTATTTACCGGGCCGCTATTGTTTACCTGCGGCTTTCTAAGCTGCCTGTACGGCAGTGAACCAGGGGAAGTGGCATCAACTTCCGCTTTTGCTTTTCTAAGCTGCCTGTACGGCAGTGAACTGGAACAATCTACACCTATCATCTTGTCAGATAAAGAAATTACCTAAAAAAATCGTCTCAACCCCTTTTTTTCTTTGCATACATTTCAGCACAATAAAATCAATGAGTTACAAATAGCCAATAAAAAAGGGTCCGTAGACCCCTTCCTTCATACCCGAGCCCAAACCTCAACGCCACGCTGGGTCTTTCCCCACCGCGTAACGCCCTGCCCCTAAACACGCCACCGCCAGCGAGCCAACAAAGAAGTACACCAGGCTTTCAATCGCCCATGCACCAACCTTATCGAGGGCGAACGTTTCGCCCATTCCCACCATCAGCCACGCCACAATCATCGTAAACGCCAGCACCAGCGCGGCCGGGCGCGTAAAGAGCCCGATAATAATCAGGACTGGCACCAGCACTTCGCCAACCAACACGCCGTAGGCGATAAATCCAGGCAATCCTTTTTCCACCAGCATGCCGCTGATAAAGCCCACGCCGCCAAAAAGCTTGTGCACACCGTGAAACAGCATCAGCCCGCCGACGGCAAGTCGTAACAAGAGTTTGCCAAGATCGTCGCACGACAGCTTTTCATTAACAGCAATTAACAATGATTTAACCATTTGAAATGATTCCTGTTTTCACTGAGGTATCACCAGATTATGCCGAATAATTGCGCATAAAAAGCACCTTTTAATTGGGGGGAAATGACGGGCAAGACGGAGACTTTCTTCTAAGCTTGTAAGCGATATCACAAAAAGGAGAAGGACAACCATGAAACAAACCGTGGCTGCATATATAGCGAAAACCCTGGAGCAGGCTGGCGTAAAACGCATCTGGGGCGTCACCGGCGATTCCCTCAACGGGCTGAGCGACAGCCTTAACAAGATGAAGACCATAGAATGGATGCCAACCCGCCATGAAGAGGTTGCCGCCTTCGCCGCAGGCGCTGAAGCACAGCTCACCGGTGAACTGGCCGTCTGTGCCGGCTCGTGCGGGCCGGGTAACCTGCACCTGATCAACGGCCTGTTTGACTGCCACCGCAATCATGTTCCGGTTCTGGCGATTGCCGCCCACATCCCCTCCTCCGAAATCGGCAGCGGCTATTTTCAGGAGACGCATCCGCAGGAGCTGTTCCGTGAATGCAGCCACTACTGTGAGCTGGTTTCATCCCCGGAGCAGATCCCGCAGGTGCTGGCGATCGCCATGCGCAAGGCGGTGCTGAACCGCGGCGTTTCGGTGGTCGTGATCCCCGGCGATGTGGCGCTCAAGGCCGCGCCTGAAGGGGCCAGCACCCACTGGTATCACGCCCCGCAGCCGGTCGTGACGCCTGCACAAGAAGAGCTGAAAAAGCTGGCGCAGCTGCTGCGTTACTCCAGCAATATCGCCCTGATGTGCGGCAGCGGCTGCGCGGGGGCGCACAAGGAGCTGCTGGAGTTCGCGGGTAAGCTTAAATCGCCGATTGTTCACGCCCTGCGCGGCAAAGAGCACGTCGAGTACGACAACCCCTATGATGTGGGCATGACCGGGCTGATCGGTTTTTCCAGCGGCTTCCACACCATGATGAACGCCGACACGCTGATCCTGCTCGGCACCCAGTTCCCGTATCGCGCGTTCTACCCGTCGGATGCGAAAATCATTCAGATTGATATCAACCCGGCCAGCATCGGCGCGCACAGCAAGGTGGATATGGCGCTAATCGGCGACATCAAATCGACCCTTGCCGCCCTGCTGCCGCTGCTGGAAGAGAAAACGGACCGCACGTTCCTTGATAAGGCGTTAAGCGACTATCGCGATGCCCGCAAGGGGCTGGACGACCTCGCCAAACCGAGCGACAAGGCCATTCACCCGCAGTATCTGGCGCAGCAAATCAGCCATTTTGCCGACGACGACGCCATCTTCACCTGCGACGTGGGCACGCCAACCGTCTGGGCGGCGCGCTACCTGAAGATGAACGGCAAACGCCGCCTGCTCGGCTCGTTCAACCACGGCTCGATGGCCAATGCCATGCCGCAGGCGCTGGGCGCGAAAGCGACGGCGCCGGAGCGTCAGGTGGTGGCGATGTGCGGCGACGGCGGGTTCAGCATGCTGATGGGGGATTTCCTGTCGGTGGTGCAGATGAAGCTCCCGCTCAAAATCGTGGTCTTTAACAACAGCGTGCTTGGCTTCGTGGCGATGGAGATGAAGGCCGGCGGCTATCTCACTGACGGCACCGAGCTGCACGACACCAACTTCGCGCGCATTGCGGAGGCCTGCGGCATTACCGGCATTCGCGTGGAGAAAGCCTCCGAGGTAGACGAAGCCCTGCAGCGCGCCTTCTCCATCGACGGCCCGGTGCTGGTAGACGTTGTCGTCGCCAAAGAGGAGCTGGCGATCCCGCCGCAGATCAAGCTGGAACAGGCCAAAGGCTTTAGCCTGTATATGCTGCGCGCCATCATCAGCGGTCGCGGTGACGAGGTGATCGAACTGGCAAAAACCAACTGGCTCAGGTAAAACATCTGGCATCGCCTTTTTAATAATAAGGACATGCCATGATCGATTTACGCAGTGATACCGTTACCCGCCCGAGCCGCGCCATGCTCGAAGAGATGATGGCCGCCCCGGTCGGGGACGACGTCTACGGCGATGACCCGACTGTCAACGAACTGCAGCGCTATGCGGCAGAGCTGAGCGGCAAGGAGGCTGCCCTGTTCCTGCCAACCGGCACGCAGGCTAACCTGGTGGCGCTGCTCAGCCACTGCGAGCGCGGTGAAGAGTATATCGTCGGCCAGGGCGCGCATAACTATCTCTACGAAGCCGGCGGTGCCGCGGTGCTGGGCAGCATACAGCCGCAGCCAATTGACGCCGCGCCGGACGGCTCCCTGCCGCTCGATAAGGTGGCGGCGAAAATTAAAGCCGACGACATCCACTTCGCCCGCACCAGGCTGCTCAGCCTGGAAAACACCCACAACGGCAAGGTGCTACCGCGCGAGTACCTGAAGGCCGCGTGGGAATTTACCCGCGAGCGTAAACTCGGCCTGCACGTGGACGGCGCGCGTATCTTCAACGCCGTCGTGGCGTACGGCTGCGAGCTGAAGGAGATTACGCAATACTGCGACTCCTTCACCATCTGCCTCTCAAAAGGGCTGGGCACGCCCGTGGGCTCTCTACTTGTTGGCAATGCGCACTACATCAAGCGCGCCAACCGCTGGCGTAAAATGACCGGCGGCGGCATGCGCCAGGCGGGAATTCTGGCGGCGGCGGGGCTGTTCGCGCTGAAAAACAACGTGGCGCGTCTGAAGGACGATCACGATAACGCCGCGTGGATGGCCACGCAGCTTCGCGAGATTGGCGCCGAGGTGATGCGTCACGACACCAACATGCTGTTCGTTCGCGTCGGCGATGAGCATGCCGCCGCGCTGGGTGAATTTATGAAAGCGCGCGGCGTGCTGATCAACGCGTCACCGATTGTGCGCCTGGTGATGCATCTTGACGTCAGCCGCGAGCAGCTGGCGGACGTGGTGAAATACTGGCAGGCGTTTTTACAGCGCTAAGGAGCCCGACGTGCCGCAACGCATTCTGGTGCTCGGCGCCAGCGGATATATTGGCCAGCACCTGACCACGGCGTTAAGCCGGGAGGGACACCGGGTGCTGGCAGCGGCACGCAACACCGAACGCCTGCAAAAACTGAGTTTGCCCGGCGTCACCTGCCACAACGTTGACCTCAACTGGCCGAAGGAACTTCCCGTGCTGCTGGATGGGGTCGACACGCTTTACTACCTGGTGCACAGCATGGGCGAAGGCGGGGACTTTATCGCCCACGAGCGTCAGGTGGCGATGAACGTCCGCGATGCCCTGCTGCAAACCCCGGTGAAGCAGGTGATTTTTTTAAGCTCGCTCCAGGCCCCCGAACATGAGCAGTCCGATCACCTGCGCGCCCGCCAGCTGACGGCGGACACGCTGCGCGGCGCCACTATTCCCGTCACCGAACTGCGCGCGGGGATCATCGTCGGCGCGGGGTCGGCCGCCTTCGAAGTGATGCGCGATATGGTCTACAACCTGCCGGTGCTCACGCCGCCGCGCTGGGTGCGTTCACGCACCACGCCGATTGCGCTGGAGAATTTACTGCATTATCTGGTGGCCCTGCTGGATCACCCTGCGGAGCAACACCGCGTGCTAGAGGCGGCCGGTCCTGAGGTGCTGAGCTATCAGGAGCAGTTCGAACATTTTATGCGCGTCAGCGGACGCCGCCGCTGGCTGATCCCCATCCCCTTCCCGACCCGCTGGATTTCAGTGTGGTTTTTGAATGTGATCACCTCCGTGCCGCCGACGACCGCCAAAGCGCTGATCCAGGGGCTGAAGCACGATCTGCTGGCGGACGATCGCGCGCTGCGGGCGCTCATCCCGCAGGATCTGATCCGCTTTGACGATGCCGTGCGCAATACGCTGAAAGAAGAAGAGCAGTTGGTGAACTCCAGCGACTGGGGGTACGACGCTCAGGCGTTTGCCCGCTGGCGGCCGGAGTACGGCTATTACCCGAAACAGGCGGGCTGCACGGTGAAGACTTCCGCCAGCCTTGCAGATCTGTGGAAGGTCGTGAACCAGATTGGCGGAAAAGAAGGGTATTTCTTCGGTAATCTCCTCTGGCAAACGCGCGGGGCAATGGATCTGCTGGTGGGCCACAGGCTGGCTAAAGGCCGCCCGGCCCGCCCGTATCTTGAGGTGGGCGACGCGGTCGACAGCTGGAAGGTGATTATTGTCGAGCCGGAAAAACAGCTGGCGCTGCTGTTCGGCATGAAGGCGCCGGGCCTGGGGCGACTCTGCTTTACGCTGAAAGACAAAGGCGATTATCGGGAACTGGACGTCCGCGCCTGGTGGCATCCGCACGGAATGCCGGGTCTGTTCTACTGGCTGTTGATGATCCCCGCCCACCTGTTTATCTTCCGCGGGATGGCGAAACGGATTGCGCAACGGGCAGAACAAAAGACGGAAAAGATCTAAATAAAACTCTCTTTCTTTCACCTTTCCCATTGCATAGCGCCGTAATTCACGAAAGAATGCGCACGAAATTCTTTTCAACACAGTGGATAGTTATGAAGGTACTGGTTACCGGGGCGACCAGCGGCTTAGGCCGAAATGCGGTCGAATTTCTGCGCAACAAGGGCATCAGCGTCAGGGCTACCGGTCGCAACGAAGCGATGGGTAAACTTCTGCAAAAAATGGGCGCAGAGTTCGTCCATGCCGACCTGACGGAGCTGGTCTCCTCGCAGGCGAAAGTGATGCTCGCCGGTATCGACACGCTGTGGCACTGCTCCAGTTTTACCTCGCCGTGGGGAACCCAGGAAGCCTTCGATCTCGCCAACGTGCGGGCCACTCGCCGTCTGGGCGAATGGGCCGTCGCCTGGGGCGTGCGTAACTTTATTCATATCTCGTCCCCGTCGCTCTATTTCGACTACCACCACCATCGTGACGTGCAGGAAGATTTCCGCCCTGCCCGCTTTGCCTGCGAGTTTGCCCGCAGCAAGGCGGCCAGCGAAGAGGTGATCGACCTGCTGGCGCAGTCGAACCCGCATACCCGGTTTACGATCCTGCGTCCGCAAAGCCTGTTCGGACCGCACGACAAGGTGTTTATTCCGCGCCTGGCGCAGATGATGCATCACTACGGCAGCGTGCTGCTGCCGCGTGGTGGCGATGCGCTGGTGGATATGACCTATTACGAAAACGCCGTCCACGCCATGTGGCTGGCAAGCCAGCCGGACTGCGATAAGCTGATCTCCGGTCGCGCCTACAACATCACCAACGGCGAGCCGTGCACGCTGCGCAGCATTGTGCAGCGGCTGATCGACGAGCTGCAGATCGACTGCCGTATCCGTTCGGTCCCCTACCCGATGCTCGACATGATTGCCCGCAGCATGGAGCGTTTTGGCAGTAAATCGGCCAAAGAGCCTGCGCTGACGCATTACGGCGTATCGAAGCTTAACTTTGACTTCACGCTGGATATTTCGCGGGCGGAAAATGAGCTGGGGTACAAACCGGTGGTGACGCTTGATGAAGGGATTGTGCGCACGGCGGCGTGGTTACGGGATCACGGGAAGTTACCGCGGTAAGCGATCCTGCCACACGTAGGCCGGGTAAGCGCAGCGCCACCCGGCAAAATACAGGGAGTGCGGCCTGATGCCCTCACCCCAGCCCTCTCCCACGGGAGAGGGTGCAAAGACTAAAACGGCAACCTTTCGGTTGCCGTTTGCTTTTACAGAGCCGTCCAGGCATCAGCCCACGCCAGGCCTGCACCTGGTTCATAGTATGCCGGAGCGTTGTTACACCAGCCGCTGTACGGGAACGGTTTGCACTGGAACAGTTTACCGTGGTTGTTCACGATATCGCCCGCCTTGTACTTGCTGTTCGCGCTCCACGCGGCGTAATTGCCGGATGTGCCTTCGTCCTGAGACGGTGCCGCTTTGGCCTTCACGTTCAGCAGATAGGAGGTCGTGCTGCTCAGCTCACCGTCGCTTACGGTCAGGCTGATTTCAATCTGCTGAGCCGTCGCCGATTCTGGCGCCTTGAACGTCACCACAGCTTTATCCTGACCGGTCACGGTCTGGCCGTCCTGAGAACGCCAGGTGTAGGTCAGCGCGTTGCCGTCAGCATCGGTAGAGCCTTCTGCGCTCAGTGAAACCTGCGCACCGGCGTCAACCGCGCCGATTGGACCGGCGATATGCGCGACCGGCGCGTGGTTCACCGCAGCAGGTTCTGCCGGGGTTTCATCCGGTACTGGCGCTGGCGCCGGCGTTTCGTCTTGTGACGGCGCAGGGGTCGGCGTCGGCGTTACCGGGGTTTGATCCGGCGTAGCGGAACCGTCGTCGTTAACGATGTTCACGTTAAAGAACTTCTGCACGCACTTGCTGTAGTCACCCTCTTTGAAGGCGCTGAACGGCGTCTGGTAGCCAACCAGCTGGCAAGAGTAGGTTGCGCCGCTTGGCGTATCCGCGCTCCATCCCCAGTCCTGCTCCCAGTAAATCTTCAGCGCGCCAGCGCCGCCTTCGTCGAACTGCTTCATGTTCGCGCAGCCCAGCACTTCGTTCGCCGGAACGGGAACCTTCAGGTAGTTCGCGAACTCTTTGTAGTACTTGATACGGTTCTCAGACTGAGCAATTTCAGTTGGACCGCCGCACTCAACGCCGCCGTTGATGATCTGAGTGGTCACGCCGAAGCCAGGGACCAGGCCGTTGGCTTTATCGTGATCGTTCGGCTGCCAGGTGCCGTCGATGACCTGCAGCATGCTTGGTTTTGGCGGCTGTGGATAGGCGAAGAAGAAGATCGCGCTCGCCAGGTTCAGCCAGGTATCCGCCACCAGCTCAGGTTTGTCGAGCAGGGTACGCACGTCGCCGTACATCGCTTCAGAGAACGGACCGTAGTTATAGTTGTAGGACAACTGCTTAGCACCGCGACCAAAGTAGCTCAGGAAGTCGCCGTCTTTGTCTTTACCGCACGGCCAGGTCTGACCCTGCCAGACGTCCGGGTTACATTCGCCGTTATAGCCGCCCTTCTGGCCTTCGCTCCAGCCCATTTCACGCACGTGAACCAGGGCCTGACGCCATTCGGCTTCCGGACGCCAGCTTTCGTGACCGCCGGTTTCCTGGGCAAAGTGGGCAAACATGGTTGCCAGCTCTTTACGGCAGATGGCGTCACTGTCGCGACCGTCGTTATAGGTCTTACACAGCGCCGGGAACTTACCGACCGCTTTCAGGAAGTTGCTGTAGGTGTACGCCTGCGCGCGCAGCGGGAAGAGATACTCCCAGTCGCTGGCCTTCACGATCCCTTCCACGCGTTTCACGTTATCCGGGTTCGCCGCACGGCCTGGCTCAATCAATTCAACCTGAGCGTTGTCCAGCGTCTGAATGGTCTCTTTTACGGAGGCCATCAGCGGGAAGCTGGTCAGCTCTTTCTCTTTCTTCGCCAGATCGCTGGCTTTGATGGTGTATGGTTCACTGGTGGTCGCTTGCAGCGAGGCAGCCTGGGCCATAAACGGTGCTACGCATGCGCCGGCAACGAGTACACTCAGTAACGTCCTTTTGTTCATTTCACTATTCCTGTTTATCTAAGTTAAATATTAACAATCCAGGCTTATGTATTAATCCGTTAATAAATAAACCGCGGAAAGCTGTTTTCTCTTTTCGAAGAACACCTTCAGGAATTCTTCAAAAATAAAAAACTCATTCGGCTGCTGCGATTTTCAGCTCCTGATACTTCTTCCATACCTTGTGGGCATATATCATGCGTTGCGGATAATTCTCTTTTTTTAACCCGGCGTTATACGCGCCTACCGCCTCCCAGTTATAGCCATACACTTTAATCATGCTGGACAATATCGATGCGCCAACCATAATCGAGGTGCAGGGTTCGGTTATCAGCCGATACTCATCTATTCCCCGGCTCTCCAGCTCGGAAAAATGCGAGCTGTTTATTTGCATTAGCCCCACGTCGCGAGTACCGTCATGATTTTCGCCAACGGCATACGGGTTCATGCCCGATTCCACGTTTGCAATGGCGTACAGCAAATAAGGATCGACGTGATAATAATGTGCAGCTTTGTCCCAACAGTTTGCCAGCGCGCTCTGGCTGACTATCAATAATAAAAAAAATAACTTTTTCATTTTTACCTGCTGACCGTTTCGCTAATTTCTCCTTAACAACATCCTGTAAAATAATTTTTGATTTACTCCCCCCTTAAACGGGGGGAGTTTTTATCAGCTCAGATTAACGGCAATCTGTTGCTGGACCTTCTTTTACCCATACATCGCTGTTCGCTGGGTTATCACCACGGGTCCACCATTTGGCACGGTAAACGTTACCCTTGTAAGTGGTGGTGTCGCCGCCGTTGTATACCAGGTCAGAACGCCAGTTCATCTTCACGTTGCTCATGAGTTCCCACGCGTCTACGCCGAAGCCAGGCTGGTTGCCCTGAGTCCAGTACTTCGCTTTCCATACCAGATGGTCGAAGCTGACGGTATCGCCAGTGTTGTAGATTTTGCTGGAATCCCACGCAGCATATTTGCTGGCGTTAGCGTCAACCGGTGCGTCGCAGCTGCCGGTTGCAGTGCCTTCATCAGAGGGTGGCGTCACGTCATCAGCAGGCGGAGTCACCTCGTCAGCAGGCGGAGTCACGTCATCAGCAGGTGGCGTCACGTCGGCCGGTTTCGGATTGACCGTAACCTGGACGTTAGACTGCACGCTGGTTTTACCATCGCCGACCACCACATTCAGGGTGTAGGAAGAGGTAGAGGTGACTTCTGGCGCCGTGATGGTCACGTTCGCGGTATCAGTACCGGTCGCGTGCATATCCGCCGGAACGCTCCAGGTGTAGGTCAGGTTATCACCGTCCGGATCTGCAGCCTGCGCGTGCAGGGTATAGGTTTCACCCGCCTGCAGCGTTACCGCTTCCATTGGGTTCACAACCGGTGCCTGGTTAGCCTTCGGCGCCTTGTTAACTACCTGCACGTCAATCGCGTTGCTCAGGCCTTTTGCGTCGGTTACCGTCAGGCGGAACACCATGGTCTGATCGCTGGTGACAGCCGCAACGTTGAAGGTGGCTTTCGCTTTGGTGCTGTTGGTCAGGGTCACTGACGGGCCAGAAACCTGAGTCCATTTGTAGGTAATCGCATCGCCGTCCGGATCGCTGGACGCTGAACCATCGAGCGTAACGGTTGCCGGGCCAGAAACGTTCTGATCTGCGGAGGATGCGATTGGCGCATGGTTGGTCACAACAGGATCAACCGGCGTTGTGCCGCTGCCCAGCAGGCTTTCGTTCATGGCGTTCAGGATGTCCCCGGTATCGGAATCAATAGACCATGCGAACAGGCCACCCAGGTTTTTCTGGAGTACGTATTTGCCTTTTGCCGCAGTAGAACGCGCGTCTTCGTACGAGATCAGGTCGCCGGTTGACTTGTTGAACACGTATGGCGCTTCCGCGTCAGCATCGTAGCCGTATTCCCAGCCTGGTTTACCTTTGTACTCGTTAACGATCTGGCGATAGTCAACAACGCCCGGTTCCCAGGTGCCTCGCACCATACCGGTCGCGGTACCGGTGAATGGATTGTTGCCGGTGTAGCCGTGTACGCCGGTCCAGCCGCGGCCATACATGCCCGCACCCACCACGATCTTGCCAGGCTGTACGCCTTGCTGCAGCAGGGCATCAACCCCGTTTACGGTGGTGTAGTTGGTGTCTGGTCGCCATGCTGGCGCATTCAGCGCAGCCTGGTGGCCCAGCTCGGTGTTGCTCCAGCCGCCGTAGAAGTCGTAGCTCATCAGGAAGATGTGGTCGAGGTACTGCTGAGCAGTGGTGTAGTCCACGTCTTCAATCTTGTCTTTACCGGCACCGATAGCGCTGGTCAGCTCGTAGGTACGGCCAGTCTGGGCAGACAGCTCGTTCAGCATGGTGCGCAGATCGTGCATCAGCGCGGTATAGGTCGCTTTATCCTGCTGCGGGTTGCCTTTAGTCTCGGTCACACCGCCGCCGCCAGGGAATTCCCAGTCGATATCCACGCCGTCAAAGAATTTCCAGGTCTGCAGGAAGTCTTTAACAGAGGAGACGAAGCGCGCGCGGATGGCCGGGTCGCCCATGTGGAAGAACGGATCGGACAGGGTCCAGCCGCCGATAGATGGCAGCACCTTCAGGCCTGGGTGCGCTTTTTTCAGCGCCATCAGCTGACCAAAGTTACCTTTGTACGGGTCGTCCCAGTTGGAGACGCCAGCCTGTGGTTTCTGCAGCGCAGCCCACGGGTCGTGGATCGCCACGGTAAAGTCAGGACGGCCCTGGCAGTCGCGCTGCAGCACGGCGAAGCTGTTGCCGCCTTCAACGGTTTTCAGGCCGTCGTTGATGCCGTCACCGCCACAGATTGGAATGAAGCCGTACAGAATGTGGTTCAGGTTAGCAGCAGGAATTTTGTCAACCGGGAAGTTACGGTCATAGACGCCCCACTCCGGGAAGTAGGCCGCAACCACTTTATCGGTATGTTTCGCGAAGGATTTATTGTTCTCCTGCAGCGACGTGTTCAGCGGCAGCAGGTGGCTGCCGTCGGTATCCGCAACGAGGATCAGCTTGCTGGCGCTTTTCGTACAGCCGCTGGCGTTACAAACTTCAACCTGCTCCTGATAACGTCCACCTTTTTTCACTTTGAACGTTGCTGAGCCCGCCGCGCCGCCGGCACCGGTCCACACGGTTTTACCGTCCAGCAGAACTTTCGCGGAGGTTGGCGCATCGCCGCTCCAGACGTTCCACTCCACTTTCACATCGACGCCGTCATTATGCACTTTGACCAGATTGTTATAATCCTGAGCGGCCTGATCCACTTCAACCAGGGCAAACTTGTCATTGCCGGAACCAATGGTCGGTGCACCTGGCGCCGCTGCGAATGCGGAGCTGGTTGCTGCCGCAATAAAGAGCGCCAGATATTTAGGCTTCATAAATTTCATTCGTTATTTCCCGATAAATATATTCTTAACGTTAATACCCATGTCTTCCTTGAGAACATGGCATGTTTCGCGTAATGCGTATTTAACTAACCTGACAACCGTGACAAAAACGTTTTGCTGCGTTGTATTCCCCCATAAAAAGATACAAGCCCCAATTCCGTGTAGCTTATATCCCCTACGATACACAGAGCGCAAAGAGACGTCCTTCTCTTCCACCGTCGAAAAAACTTATAAAAAAACTTGACCCGTATATTTAAAATATGGAAGCAAACTGCTGTCCAATAAACACCACTATTCCAGCAAATGAGAGATAGGGACCGAAAGAAATAGTGAGGTTATTTTTATTTAAACTATTTAAGGCGAAATATCCCGCAATACCGCTCAGCGCGGCCGCGAGTTGAATTGCAGGCAGCGCCTGCCAGCCGCACCAGGCACCCAGAGCCGCCAGCAGCTTAAAGTCGCCATACCCCAACCCTTCCCGGCCGGTAAACAACCGAAATGCCCAGTAGAGCAGCCACAGGGAAAGATAGCCTGCCACCGCGCCGAACAGCGCATCGCGCAGCGCTAGCGAGTAGCCAAACGCATGGAACAGTAATCCTGCCCACAGCAGAGGCTGCGTCAGACAGTCCGGCAGCAGCTGGTGCCGCCAGTCAATCATCGCCAGGGGCAGCAAAAAGGCGGCCAGCAGCCATACGGCAATGAGGGAGGGGATGTCCGGCGCGCACCAGGCGGTGATACCACAAAACAGTGCGGAAAAAAGTTCGATTAAAAATATCCGCAAGGGAATAGCCGTTCTGCACCGGCGGCAGCGCCCGCCTAATACAAGCCAGCTGACCAGCGGAATATTCTCCCAGGCGGACAGCCTGTGCTGGCAGACCGGGCAGTGCGAGGCCGGAAAGAGCAGGTTACCGCTCCCCTCCTCCTCCATGACCATGCCCGGCACGCGTTCGGCGACCACCCCAAGAAAGCTCCCGACAATGCCGCCAAAAATCGCACTCATTAGCGGGAATCCCACCGGGTAAACCTCCCGCATCAGCGCGACGGTGTTCATGCGGTTTTGCTCCAGGTGAGCTGGACTTCCGCCCTGACATCGCTGAGGTGATCGACCGGGGTGAGATTCATTTTCTGCAGCCTGACGCCGGAATTCTGGTTTATTTCCCGCAGCCAGTTTTTCAATTCGTAGACGTTTACGCGATTAACAACGAACGATAAGGTTTGTCCATCCTGATGCACCTCCGTCAGAGGAAGATGAATTTCCTGCGCGCTGTTCTCCACCACCGCGCGCGGATTATCCGTTTTGACAATCTGGACCTGGAGATGGTTTTTATCTATTTCACTGCGCATCCAGTTGAGCGTCTCTTTTTGTCTGCTCAGCGTGGCTTTGCTGTTCTGAATCATATTATCCAGCGGGACCATACCCGCGTAATAAATAACCGCTCCCGCTATTGCGGCGGCACATATTTTCAGAATAACTTTTTCCCTGGCGCTGTAATGTTGATAACGAGACTTAAGCTGCGTGATTCGCTCTTTCATTTATGTTTCCCTGCGATCATGGCGGTATAAGGCGCAGAGGTCGACACAGGCTGTAAGGTGAAATCAAAATATTCCCCCGCCTGTGTTACGAACGTCTGCAACGCGGATTGGTTTTGCGAACGGGCGCTCAGCGTCAGCGTGTTTTGCTGAGCATCGTATTCGAGCAGCGTGATCTCCAGCTCGGGCACGGCCTGCCTGGCTTTTTCCAGATCGTCCAGCTGCAGAAACACCCCTCTGGTCTGCTTTTTCACATTTTGACCAAAGTGATATTTGATGTTGGTCTGCTGACGCATGCTGGGAAAATGGTGCTGATAAACCTGCAGGATCTCCTGCTGAACCTGATTTTCCTGCTGCACCAGCATCCAGGCCATCGCGACGCGCGGGCCCAGCAGCAGGCCGAGAGAGAGCAGGCCCGCCGCGGCCATCGCGGCCTTGATGCCCTTAGAGGCTTTCCCCGCGCCCGCTTTCGCGCTGAACTCACCGTGCAGGAGCGTGACGCGGCTGGCGCGCCACTGCGGCTGGATCAGGACCAGCGGATGCTGCCAGGGAAGCACGACGTCAACGTCCACCCCGTCAGGCGCGTCGCCGTAGCAGCACACCTCCCCCTCTCCGGCTTTCTGCATCAGAAGCGGCAGCAGGCTCGCCTCCATTTCGCTGGCAACATGGGGCGATAAGCGCAGCCAGTAGCCCTGATCCACGGCGACCAGCGTACTTCCCCCTGCCGTCACGGGCAGCAGCCAGGCATCCGGCAGCGCCTGAATCACCTTCAAACCAGCCTCATGACAGCGGGTTAACCATCCGCGCAGGCAATCGGCGTCGATCGCCACCGCGTCCACCTCGGCACCCTTTTTGTGAAGCACCGTCCAGTGAAGGTTATCCACGTCGCCAATCAGCGTCTCTTCCGCCATCCACGAGAACGCCGTCGCCTGCGAGGCGACTTTCTTCGGCAGCGTAAAGTGGCGGAAGATCATGCTGCTGGCAGGCAGCAGCAGGCAAACGCGGGCGGCCAGGGGATGGTCTGCCAGCGCGTCCAGGCTCTCCAGCACCTCAACCTGCTCGCTGCCGGAGATACACCACGTTATTTTCCCGCCCTCGCGGCTGTCGGGACGAACAAAAAGGACCTGTTTCATAGCGTTCTACTTTTCTTATTCAATCATTCGGTAACGACGTTGCCACGTCACGATCTCACCGGCTTCGTTATTGACCTGAAGCTGGCTTACCACGCGAAGCGTTAATGCATCGGTATTGCCGGTATAGTTAACGCGAAAATACCGGCTGTTTATCGAGAGAAGCTCGGCCACCTGCGGGAGATCGTCCTTTAGCTGCGGGAAGGTTTGCTCCAGCGCTTTGCTGAAGGTCTCCATGTTTTCCCAGCCGCTTTCAGGACGCGATTCGATCAGGCGAAGCGCGTCATCTTCAGTTAATTTCCCCGGAAACAGGGCAGCCAACAGGGCGGCCTGCTCCGGCTTCAGGGTGTTCACATCCACCCTGCTGGCGCTGTCCGGCAGCGCACACAGCAGCTTGCTCACCTTCGGGTATGCCGACGCCGGAAACGCAGGCAGCAGTTTGATCTCCGAGATAGTGCGCATCATCTGGTTAGCCGGCTGACGGGCGGGCACCACGCCTGCCCAGGCGTCGGTCTCGGCGCCGTCTTTGGCCGTGGTGGTGTCACCGTCGAGATAGTCCACCAGCTGAAGGTAAACCTCTTCCGCCGTGGTCTGGCTCAGCCCGCTCTGGATCAGGATCTGCTCAACAATTCGCTCGTTGCGCGGCTTTTCCGGCACGGCAGACTGGTCTTGCCCCTGGGCCGGTTTTTTTTCTGCGGCCAACAGGTTATTGACGTTGAAGCAGTCCTGGGCGTCTTCCACCTGGCTGACCACCGTGTAGTCATCCCCCTGCGTTTCCAGCGGCTGATGCCAGTCACCATCGGGGGATAGCGCGTTGCTCTCGCCGCTGGCGTCGCTTTGCAGACGGTCTTTGACCACTTTTTCCTGGGCCTGCATCGCCCAGCGCAGCTGCTGCTGGCTCACCTGATAATGCGTTTTCTGCAGGTTGCGGCAGAACTGCTGGCTGATTTTGGCGGCCAGCGCCGACATCATCACCAGCAGGATCAGTACCACCAGCAGCGCCACCCCTTTCTGTTTGCGTAAGGCACTCATGGTTTCGCTTCCGGTACGGCCTGTGGTGCAGGTTGCGCCACAGCGGCGGCCTCTGGCGCGGGCGCCGCCGTCGGCAGATCCCCCGGGGTCGTAAACACCCAGCGCCAGGTCTCGCCGTTTTCCATGGTCAGCGTCAGCTCCACTCCGTCCGGCAGGTGCGCCGGGTCGCTCCAGCTTTTCTGCCAGCCCTGGCGGTAAAAACGCCACGTCAGGGATTTCACGTCGCTGACGATCGGCACTTCATCCGGCTTAACGTCCGCCGGGCAGTCGATGACCGGCCAGACGTCGCGATACAGACGCCCCTCCTCCAGCCGCCAGCGCACGCGCTCAAGCTGCACCGTACCGCTCACGCCGTTTAGCGTGGTCAGCTCAAGCGCGTCATCCTCCTGGCGGAACAGATCCGGCTCGTTGCGCGGCGCGCGCGCCTGGAGCTGGTAGAAATCACGCTCCATCAGGCTCCAGGCGCGCTGAAGCTGGTTAAGCTTCGCCGCGCTGGCATCGGTGGCAGAACTGGTGCGCATTGCGCCATCCAGAATTTGCCAGGCCAGGGTGCTGATCACCGCAAAGATGGTCAGCGCAATCATGATCTCCAGCAGGGTAAAACCGCGCTGGCGTCGGGCTTTGTTCACTTGATCTCTCCCGGCGGAATGATTTGCAGCGCGATCACCGGCTGGCTGTCATCGCCTTCCGCATACACGCGGATGGCGTTAGCCCAGCCATTGTCGGCGGTTTTGACCCGCTGCTTGCGCCAGTTCCAGCTGCGTCCGCCCATGATTTCGGTTCCCTGCTGTTCTGCATCCGGGAAGTCGGTTTTCGTAAGCTGCGCCTCCGCGAGCTGGTTCTCGGCCACCCAGCTTGCCTGCAGCGTATCGGCCAGCCCGTGGGTAAAACGCACGTTCAGAGAGACCGAGTTCATCAGCGCCAGCGCGGCGGTGGAGAAGATGACCAGCGCCACCATGACCTCCAGCAGCGTCATCCCCGTTTGCTTTTTCTTACCGTTAGCCATCGTTTTCTACCGATACAGGGGCCGCACCTTGCGACACCACGCGGAAATGGTGCGCTTTGTCGTAGCTTTGCAGCGTCAGCGTGAAGCGGCTGATTTCGCCGTCCGGCAAAAAAAGCACCTGCGGATCGGAGGTCAGCGTGGCGGCCAGACGCTGCGGCGAGAGCGAAACGTGCATCTCTTCCGGGAAATCCCCTTTGGTGGTGATACGCCCCGCGGAGAGCGGCACCCAGCGACGCTCGCCATTTTTATCTTCAAGCGTCACCAGCTGATAACTTTCCGTGGTGATCGCCAGCCCAACGATATTTCCGTCCATCACCGCGCGGTCAGAACCATAATCAACGAGGGCTTTTAATTGCTGGCCAAAAATATCCGCTCCGCTGCGCGAAGGTATTGTTGACACCACCATCATGGCGCAGCTGGCAAATATCACCAGCGCCAGAATAATTTCCAGCAACGTAAAGCCGCGTTGATTTTTCATTATTTCTCTTTCTTATCCAGAGACCAGTTCGTAATATCATCGGCGGTATTGGCTTCACCGTCCGGACCGGCAGAGAAGACGTCAACCGCGCCGTGTTCACCCGGGCTTACGAGCAGATAATCGTTGCCCCACGGGTCCTGCGGCAGGCGGCGAATGTAGCCATCCGCGCGGTAGCCGTTCGGGATTGGCGCGATTTCCGGCTTGGTCACCAGCGCCTGCAGGCCCTGTTCGGTTGTCGGGTAACGATGGTTATCCAGCTTGTACATATCCAGCGAGCCTTCGAGGGCGACAATATCGCTGGTCGCCTTTTGGGCATCCGCTTTTTCTTTATTACCCATTAAATTGGGCACCACCATACTCGCCAGCACGCCGAGAATAACAATGACCACCATTAATTCGAGCAAAGTGAAGCCCGCCTGACGCGCCAGGTTTTTACGTTTTAAAGCCATGATTTAACCTACCATATTATTAAGTTGCAGAAGCGGTTGTAATATTGACAGTACGATGAATAAAACAATCGTTGCCATGGAGACCACCAGCGCCGGTTCAAATACCGACAGCGTTAAGGTAATGCGATGCTGTAATGCCGATTCCTGGTTTTCCGCCGCGCGGTCCATTAAATTGCCTAACTCGCCGCTCTCTTCCCCGGAGGCAATCATGTACAGCATGGTGGGCGGAAAGAGCTTCGCCTGCTCCAGGGCGGCGTAAAGCGATGCCCCCTGACGCACGGTATCCGCCGCCTGCTCCAGCACCTGCCGGGCATAGAGGTTTTCGATACCGTCCATCGCGATATACATTCCCTCCAGCAGCGGCACGCTGCTGGCCTGCAGGATGCTCAGGGTGCGGATATAGCGGGCGCTGTTGATGGCGCACACCAGCTTTTTAATAGGCGAGCCGTTGACCAGCCAGCTGTGCCACTTAAAGCGGTTTTTGGCACTTTTGAGCCACGCCTTAAAGCCGATAAACCCGCCGCCCAGCACGCCGACAATATAGATGCCGTAAGCCTGCAGGAAGTCGCTCACCGCAATCAGCGTGCGGGTGGTGATCGGCAGCTGCTGCTTCATGTGGGTAAACTGCTCGATCACCTGCGGCACCACCGCCACCAGCAGAATGCTGATGACCGCAATGGCCACCACCGTCAGGGTGATCGGGTAGACCATCGCCTGCGTCAGCTTGCTTTTCATCTTCTGGCGCTGCTCGTTGTACTCCGCCAGCTTCTCCAGCACGTCGCCCAGGTGGCCGGTCTTTTCACCGGCCATCACCAGCGTGCAGTAGAGCTTGTCGAAAGTGCGCGGAAACTGGCTGAAGGCGTCAAAGAGCGTGTGCCCTTCCACCACCTTCTCGCGAATTTCAACCACCATCGCCGCCAGCTTTTTGTCCTCCGTCTGCTTCGAGATGGCCTTCAGCGCGCTCTCGAGCGGCAGCGCGGCGTTGACCAGCGTGGAGAGCTGGCGGGTAAACATCGACAGCACCGGCGTGGAGAGCTTTGCCCCGGTTTTCGCTTTTCCGGCGGCCGCCGCTTCGCGGGTTTCGGTGATGCTGACGGGCATCAGCTTTTGCTCGCGAAGCCACTGGCGAACCTGCTTCTGGCCCTCGGCCTGCAGGGTGCCGCGCTGGGCTTTACCCGCAACATCCGTCGCCGTCCAGGCGTAGAGGGCCATTACGCATCTCCTCCACGCTCGGCGGTGACGCGCATTACCTCTTCCAGAGAGGTGACGCCGCTAATCACCTTCAGCAGCCCGTTTTCGCGCAGGCTGTAGGCCTGCTTAAAGAGCTGCGTTTCGATGGACATTTCGTCCTTATCTTCATGAATGGCGCGGCGCATGGTGCTGTCCACCACCAGGAATTCATGAATACCGGCACGGCCCTGGTAGCCGCTCTGGCGGCAGTGCTCGCAGCCCACCGCGCGATAGATCGCCTTCGGCGGCGCGTCCATAAAGCTGAACAGCGCTTTCTCATTGGCGTCCAGCGGGCTGGTGGTCCGGCAGTGCGTGCACAGCCGACGCACCAGACGCTGGGCAATGACGCCGAGCAATGATGAACCGATTAAAAACGACTCCAGCCCCATGTCGCGCAGACGCGTAATCGCCCCTGCGGCGCTGTTGGTGTGCAGCGTAGACATGACCAGGTGACCGGTGAGCGACGCCTGCACCGCAATTTGCGCGGTTTCACCGTCACGAATTTCCCCGATCATCACCACGTCCGGGTCCTGACGCAGGATCGCGCGCAGGCCGCGGGCAAAGGTCATGTCCACGCGCGGGTTAACCTGCGTCTGCCCCACCCCTTCCAGCTCGTATTCAATCGGGTCTTCTACGGTCAAAATGTTGCGTTCATGGCCGTTCAGCGCCGAGAGAATGGCGTACAGGGTGGTACTTTTACCGGAGCCCGTAGGCCCGGTGACCAGGATAATGCCGTGCGGACGGTCAATCAGCCCTTTTAACTTCTCCAGCTCTTCATCAATCAGCCCCAGCTTGTTGATGTCGGGCTTCAGGTTGCTTTTATCGAGCAGACGCATGACCACCCGCTCGCCGTACTGGGAGGGAATGGTCGACACGCGCACGTCAATCGCCTTGCGGCCAATGCGCAGGGAGATACGGCCATCCTGCGGCAAGCGCTTCTCGGCGATGTCGAGTTTCGACATTACCTTGATGCGCGACACCAGCAGCGGCGCGAGCTTGCGCGCCGGCTGCAGCACCGGGCGCAGCACGCCGTCGACGCGGAAGCGAATGCTCAGCGTGCGCTCGAAGGTTTCGATATGAATATCCGACGCGCCGTCCTTCACCGCCTCGCCAAGAATGGCGTTGATCAGGCGGATCACCGGCGAGTTTTCGTCGTTATCGAGCAGATCCTCGTTATCCGGGATCTCCTCGGTTAGCGCCATCAGATCGATATCCGCGTCCATATCGTCCACCAGCTGCTGCGACACGCCGCTGCTCTGCTGCCAGATTTTCGCCAGCAGCTCGTCAAAGGCTTCCGGCGTCAGGGTCACCGGAACGAACGGGCGTCCCAGCACCCGGCGCATTTCCAGCAGCGCAAACGCCGGGGTATCCTCACGGATATAGACGTCATTGTTGTAAAATAAAACGCCGTTATCTTTTGCGTAGCTGCTGCTACACAGGGTTTTGCTCAGCTCGTCCACGTGGCCCCTCCGCCCTACTCTTTAAACGGGTTACGCGTCGCGGCCGCGCTGGTTGTCACCGGCACCGCCTCTGCGGCAGGCGCGGACGGATACGCGGGCATCACCGGGTTATTGTTATTCGAGACGATACCCAGCTTTTTCTCCTCCATGCGCTGCTGCTGGCGGGCACGGATCTGGTCATATTTCTCTTTCGACGCCGCACTGTAGTTGTCGTCGTCGCGCAGCACCGTGGTATGGATAAACACCATCAGGTTACGTTTAGAGGTATCTTCGGAGGTGTAGCGGAACAGCTGGCCCACCAGCGGAATATCGCCCAGCAGCGGCACCTTGGAGACGGTCTCTTTGGTGACGTTCTCCATCAGGCCGCCCAGCACCACGGTCTGACCGCTGTGCACCATCACTTCGTTATTGATGGTACGGGTGTTGAAGGTTGGGCCAAGGCTGGCGTCTTCGGTGGCGCTGGCGTCCACGCTGGACACTTCCTGCTCAATCTTGAGATGAATCATGTCGCCGTCGTTAATCTGCGGCACGATTTTCAGCTTGGTACCGACCGTCTTGCGCTCAACGGAGTTAAAGACGTTGTCGCCGCTGGTGGTCTGGGAACCGGACAGTACCGGCACGTCCTGACCGACGTTGAACGACGCCTCTTTGTTGTCCAGCGTGACCACGCTTGGCGTAGAGAGAATGTCGTTCTTGGAACCGTTGGCGAGCGCGGTCATCAGCGCGCCGAAGTCGCCGTTAAAGAAGCCGGTCGCCATGCCGGTAAACGACAGCCCCTTAATGGTGCCATTTTTGACCTGGCTGATTGGCAGGCCGGTGGATCCAAACTGGACGCCGCCGTGCTTGCTGGTCCACTGCACGCCCAGATCCATGCCGCTGCCGTCCTGAACCTCCGCGATGATGGCTTCCACCAGCACCTGCGGACGACGAATATCGAGCTTATCGATCACCTTCTCCAGGGAGTTCATCACGTTAGGCTGCGCGGTGATCACCAGCGAGTTGGTTGACTCGTCGGCGGTGATATTCAGATCGCTGGACGCGGTAGCGGTTTTCGCCTTCGGCGCGCCCGCTTTGTCTTTCAGCTGTTCGCCAATCCCGGTCAGCACCGGCACCACCTTGGTGGCGTTGGCGTATTTGAGATAGAAGACGCGGGTATTGCCCTCGTTGTTCTGCTCGCGATCCAGCTGATGGATCAGCGCGCGGGTGCGCGTCCGCGCCTCTTCCGAGCCGCTGATCACCAGGCTGTTGGTTTCGTCATCCGCCACCACTTTGGTAGCCAGCTGCGGCGCGTTCTGCCCTTTCTGCTCTTCGTTGTTGAGGTTGTTCAACATGTCAGAGAGCTCTTTGGCAGAGGCGTAGCGCAGCGGCACAATTTCGCGACGCTGAATACCGTCTTTATCCACGCGCTGAACCAGGTCCACCAGGCGGTTCACCACCGAGGCCTTGCCGGTTAACAGCAGCACGTTGGACGGCTCAAAGTGCACCACGTTACCGATGCCGGTTGCGTCGTTGAGCTGGCGCAGCAGCGGGGCCAGCTCGCGTACCGGCACATTTTCCATGCGCACGACGCGGGTGATGATCTCATCCCCTTTGCCCGGATTGATGCTGTCTGCCAGCGGCGCCCCGGCGGTGCGGGCGACGCTGGAACGCACCACTTTCACCATGCCGTTGTCCATCGGGATCACCGACAGGCCGTACAGATCCAGCACGCTCAGGAAGAACTGGTAATATTCATCTTCCGTCAGCACGTTGTAGGTTCGCACCGACACCGTGCCCTGAACGGACGGGTCGACGAGAATGGTTTTATTAAGGTTGCGGCCTACCGTATCGATAAACTCGCGGATATCGGTATTTTTAAAGCTCGCGCTAAAGTTCGCTGCAAACAGCGAACCGGAATATAACGACAATGCGGTCAGCGCCACGCACGCCCAAGGAAATTTCTTCATGGCTGTACACTTGTTAATTGTTTAGAACATTAACCCGAATATTTTCAAGGTGAGCGTGACGTCTGACGACGACCTCCGCTTCTTTCATTTTCGACCAGTTGGCAATAATGCTTTTTGCTTTTGCCTCATCGGTCATATCGACAGAGTTGACTTTTACCGCCACGTCCCCTTTTTCCAGCCCGGTATGGCTGAAGAACGCAGAGGCATTCCTTGGATTAATGTTGTAGCCTTCCAGTTGGCCTTTTTCGATCAGCGGTTTTAACACCAGATAATCATCCAGATGCACGCTTTCCGCGCCTGCATCTTTCGTCGATTTGCTTACCGGGCCGCTGTCAACGCCGCCCTTAAAATAATCCGGCTTATTTAACGCCAGTACCTGCGTAGCACCTTCGTAATTAACCACCACATTGTCTTTGTTAATTTCCTGAATAAACGCGTCGTTAAAGCCGACCAGCGGCTCGCCTTCACGGTAGCTCTTCTGCCCCCCCGGCGTTTTGATCACGGCGAACGAAAGCCAGGCGTCATCGCTGCGCACGATACCTTCGATCTCCGCGGCCAGCGGGGTTTTTACCGCTGCTGCCGCGTTGTCCTGACGTACCGCCGCCGTGAAAAGGGTGAATGTCTTTTCGTCACGACGTTTTTTCAGCGGCTGCGCATCAGAATTAGCCAACTTATTCGTAACTTTTTTATAATCTTTGAACGTCAGATACCCTTGCTGGCCGCAAAAAATTAACAGCACAAACATCATGCAAGGCGTTATCCACCGTGACAGAAATGAGAACCTCATTTTTCATCTGGCCTTTAACAAAGCAATAATAAGCAGCATCGGCTGCGCCAATATGTGAGCAAAGAGTAATTTCCGGCTGTAAAAACAACCATCGACTTTGCCACCAACTTTCATACAGAAAAATATTGACCGTATAAAATCCAGATGTTAGGCCTCAACAGCAGAATATTTTTACCCGGTGCATAAATTGACCATCCTATAGCGTTGCTTTACTTTCTCGTCCTGTTGCTATTCCTAATCAGAGACGGTAAGTCGTTATGTATCAGAGCCACTTTACTTTTAAAAACCCGCCCTTTCGGAAAATAACCCGGTTATCCGGGGATTTTCTGGTGCCTTATCACCAGGACGTATTCAACCTGCTGAAAGAGAAAACCCAACGGGCGGGGATTACCGGGCTCTTTTCCAACGATGCCCCGCTGCTGGGCCAGTTCAGCGATGCCCTGAAATCCGCAGCTCCCGGCACGCTTGCCGTCAACGCGTTTCCAAAACTGAGTGCCAGTAGCCTGCTGTACAAACTCAGCCCGGGAACGAAAGAGAGCAAGAACCGCCTTCAGGCGGTGGATGCCGTACTGCATCAGTGGCAAGGGGAGAAAGCCCGGACGAAAGTGCTGGTGATTACCCATGCCGAAGCCATGAAAGACACCTGTCGGGACGTGCTGGCGATGCTGCTGACGCACGCGCAGGAGCGCGAGTTTCGCCTGGCCGTGGTGTTGATGGGTACCGCCGAACAGGACGCCGTCCTGATGCAGCAGCCTGAACTGCGTGAATATGCGCATACCCGCCACACCCTGCGGCCTCTCACCTGCCGGGAGTCGCTCGGCTATGTTCAGGCGCAGTGCGAAGAGCACGGGTGCGAGAGTGCGCCACTCAGCCCGGCGCGCGTGCGCAAAATGCATTCGCTGACCAAAGGGAATATCAGCAAGCTGAATGAGCTGGCGCACCTGTCGATGCTGGCCGCCTGGACCGAACGCGCGGCCCAGGTCAGCCCCCGTCATTTACGGCTGGCCGCGGGCGAGATCCTGCCCGCGAAAAAACGCGGCAAGCGCCTGGCGACCGTAGGGCTGTTTGCCTCCGTGCTGTTCGCCGCCTGCGGCTGGTATTTCACCTCGTCCATCACCGCCAGGCTGCCGGTTCAACTGCCGGTGCCCGTTAGCTGGAAACAGCAGACGCCAAACGTTGAGGCCCCGGTGGTGCCGGTTATCGACAACGAGATGGTGAATCAGCCGGATGCAATGCATCAGCTCTATCTGATGTGGGGATATGACGCCTCGGCGGACGATGCCCTGTGTCAAAACGCCGCGAAGGTGAACCTGATGTGCAAGCAGGGTAGCGCCTCACTGGACGCGCTGGCGCAGGAGGGTTACCCGTGGGTCAGTGAGCTGAAAACCGGTAACCACCTTAACTATGCCGTCGTCGCACGCGTCGGGGATAACTCCCTCGACCTGCTGATGAATAACCGCACGTGGCAGGTGAGCCGCAGCTGGTTTAACCAGCATGCCACCGGCAACTATACCCAGCTTCACCGCCTGACGCCTGACGGCAAAGATGCGATCACGGCCGCCAGCGACGCGAAAGACATGACCTGGCTCGACCAGCAGCTCAGCCTGGCCCTCAGTCAGCCGGAAACCCATGCGCAGACCTGGACGGCGGAGATGGTGAAACGCACCCGTGAATTCCAGCAAAAAATGCATCTGCACGTGGATGGCATTCCCGGTGAAGATACGTTGATGCAGTTGATGCGTGAAACCCATTCCACGCCGAGCGTATTAATACAAGCCTCGCAATCCACGCCGGATGCGAAAAAGCAGGAGAAACATTCCTGATGTCTACCATCTGTCTTGCGGCTCAGCGCAGTTACACCACCGGCGAGGCGGTCTGGTTTTCATACCGCCTCCCGCGTCTGAGAAACATCGTCAGCCATGCTGTTTTGGTCATGCTGGGCCTGTGCGCCATGATAATCGCAGGGCTTTACGCGCATATTTACTGGAACCTGCGCCATCCTGCACCTGAGCCGGTCAAAGCGAGCGTCGCGAAGCCCGAGACGCAGCTTTCAGATATGCACTATGTGTATGTGAGCAAGCCGTTCCCGCATCCTCATCCGGAGCCAAAACCCGCACCGGTGCAGGCGGATGTTCCAGCCATGCAGGATCTGCCCATTAACGGTGATGATGCCGACTGGCAGCAGGCACCTGACGGCGACGTGCCGCATGATACGTCCCGCGACACCTTGCCCGGCACCGAAGCGCACGAGGCGGCCTCCAGCAGTACCGGGAGTGACGATGCCTCATTAAGCGATTTAGTGAAGCAGGCGTTAAAAGAACAGGAGCAGGATTACGCGCAAGGCAAAATTCCCGCGCCGCCGGTAGACGAAACGCAGGATAATTCGCAAAAAGAGGGTGTACATAACGTGGATGCCCGGTCTCCTTTAAGTGAGAAAGGAGACCGGCTGGAATAGTTAATATTTTTCTGGCAACGTTGTCAGGTTAAGGAGTCGACCCTTTTCCACAACGATATATTGCCCTTTTTTCAGGTCGGAGAGAATTTTAATGATGGTGCTGCGCGCCAGGTTGGTGTACTCCTGAATATAATCATAAACGTTAATATCGCGCTGCTGATGGACCATCAGATCGTTAATTTCGTATAAAAATTCACGCACCACTGAATAAGCGCTGCGGGCAACTAAAACGTCGTCACGTTTGCTCAGCATGCAGATGTACCAGGAGAGCACTTTGGTCAGTTCAGGCCATAAATTGTTTTCCGTCATCAGCTGTGCGAAGACTTCTTTCTTGATCGAGCGCACCACGGTATTGGCGCGAACGAGGCCATACATGTGGGTCGCGTTGTAGTACATTGCTGAAAGACCGAAAATGCACTGGCCGGTCACCGTGAACATACACAGCTCGTCGGATTCGCGTCGGAATTCAACTTCGCCGCTGACAATAATATGAATATATTGTGAATCAGACGTGGATATTTTCTGCCATTTCTTTAACGTTTTTTCTTCAAAGCCTGACGTTGCAGAAATAATGGCTTCCATTTCATGTTGCGGACGTAATTTTTTTGCATAGATGCTTAACATTGTTATACCCGATTTAAGATGTTAATTTTTAGAATGCAAAACCAAGGCAAAGAAAAGCCTCAGCTCTGGAATATTTCCTGGAGATGTTCATAAGAAAAAAAACAAAAGATGAAGGTGATAGTTTTATTTGCCGCAATAGTTAGCAAGCTATGTGTCCATCTTAAATCGGGATAATTTTAAGTCAATTAACTAAAAATGAATTGCGTTTGTACTTAAGATTAATCTTAAAAGGGCTGGGGTTAAACAAGGCATTCGGGGCAGTCCGAAGGATTATCCCTGCCCGTATTTCTCTAAAAGCGCTTCGGCAATGGCCATCGTTTCGACGTCCGCGACGCCGTTCCACCGCTCGGGTCGGAAATGCATCTGGAATGCCGTGATGACGCGCTTTTGCTGCGCCGGGGTGCCGTCAACCGGCACCTCATAGCCATAGCGCGCGAGGAGATCGAGCAATGCCCCGGTGTCCACCTGCTGATAGCGCGGCCGCCCGTCTGTATAGAACGCGACGCGCGCCAGATCGGGCCATGCGCCAATGCCCTGCCGGGCAAGCTGTCGCCACGGGAACAGCGGGCCGGGATCGTCTTTGCGCTGCGGGGCGATGTCCGAATGGGCCACCACGTTTTCGGGCCTGATGTTGTAGCGGGCAATAATGTCCTTGGCGAGGGGCACCAGCGCCGCAATCTGCGCGGGCTCAAACGGCGTGAAGTGCTTCACCCCGGCCGTTTTTTGCCAGCCGCGGTTCTCCAGCTCAATGCCGACGGACGTATCGTTTATCCGGTTGGTACCGCGCCAGAAGCTGATGCCCGCATGCCAGGCCAGCTCGCTCTCGGGGACCAGCTGCCAGATGCGCGGCTTACCGTCCGGCGCCGGAGGCCTGGCCGGGATCAGATAATGAGAGCTGACGTTTTTATCCGTCAGCGTGGCCAGCGAGCTGTCAAAATCGTCCGCGGTGTAGTGGATCACCAGCACCTTGATGCGCGGATAAGCCGCCTGCGCCTGATGACGCGTATCCAGCTCGTAGGCGCCTTTGTCGACGATCCCTTTTTCGGTGGCACATCCTGCCAGCAGCAGCGCCAGCAGGAGCGCGGCAAACGAACGCCTCATCGCAGGGTTTTCACCGCCGTACCGCTTACGCTTACCATCAGCATGCTGCTATCTTTCCCGACCGTTTCGTAGTCGATATCAATCCCCACGACCGCATCGGCGCCGAGGGCTTCCGCCTGCTCACCAAGCTCTTTAAAGGCAATTTCGCGCGCTTTGCGCAGCTCTTTTTCGTATGCGCCCGAGCGCCCGCCCACGATATCGCGGATGCCGGCAAAAAAGTCACGGAAGATATTGGCGCCGAGAATCGCTTCGCCGGTGACCACACCGCAATACTCGGTTATCGTCTGCCCTTCCAGGGTTGGCGTTGTTGAAAACTGCATGGTTTCTCTCCTTCTTTAGCGTTCAATGCCTTAGGCACAGCATTATCGGTTCGTTACGCTATGATTGAAAGGATAGTTAATAAATAAGGAAATCAACATGCGCTATTCAGCTTTAACACTTTTGGTGCCCTGCGCGCTGGTGCTCAGCGCCTGTACCACCACGGTCACGCCAGCCTTTAAGGATATCGGAACCCGCAGCGGCCCCTGCATTGAGGGCGGCCCGGACGCCGTGGCGCAGCAGTTCTATGATTATCGCATTCAGCACCGCAGCAACGACCTCACCGGCCTGCGCCCCTATCTCAGCGACGGCCTGGCAAAACTGCTTAACGACGCCGCCCGCGATCCGCAGCACAACGCGCTGCTGAAATCCGACCCGTTCTCCAGCCGCAGCACGCTGCCGGACAGCGCCGAAGTGGCCAGCGCGTCAACCATCCCGAACACCGATGCGCGTAACATTCCGCTGCGCGTGAAGCTGACGCAGGGAACCCAAACCTGGCAGGACGAAGTCCTGATGATCCGTGAGGGCCAGTGCTGGGCGGTCGACGACGTGCGCTACGTTGGCGGCAGCGTTCATGCCCCGGCCGGCACGCTTCGCCAGTCAGTTGAGAACCGCTAAACCATCAGTTATAAAAATGTTACCCCCGTAAAATGTCCGGCATTTCTCGCGGAATGCCGACATTTATACTCGCCGACCTTGCCCGTCGCTATTTTGTGCTATGTTTAAGAGGAAACACGGGTTATATTTAACTTTTAACGCAGAAATATTGCATAACTATTCTGTCAACGGTACTATCTGCGGCCTCAATTGCTATAGATTGCCTGGATGAGTAAAGACTGCCCCGATGAGTATTAAACTAAACGGCATTAACTGCTTCTACGGCGCACACCAGGCGCTGTTTGACATCACGCTGAACTGCCCGGAAGGCGAAACGCTGGTTTTGCTTGGCCCGAGCGGTGCAGGCAAAAGCTCCCTTCTGCGTGTCCTTAATCTGCTTGAAATGCCCCGCTCAGGTACGCTGGCGATTGCCGGCAACCATTTTGATTTTGCGAAAACGCCCTCTGATAAAGCGATTCGCGAGCTGCGTCAAAACGTCGGCATGGTCTTCCAGCAATACAATCTCTGGCCGCATCTGACCGTCCTGCAAAACCTGATTGAAGCGCCGTGCCGCGTGCTGGGGTTAAGCAAGGATCAGGCGATCGCGCGTGCCGACAAGCTGCTGGATCGTCTGCGCCTTAAGCCTTACAGCGACCGCTATCCGCTGCACCTTTCCGGTGGTCAGCAGCAGCGCGTCGCCATTGCCCGCGCGCTGATGATGGAGCCCGCCGTTCTGCTGTTTGATGAACCGACCGCAGCGCTGGATCCGGAAATCACCGCCCAGATCGTCAGCATCATTCGCGAGCTGGCGGAAACCAACATTACGCAGGTTATTGTTACCCACGAAGTGGAAGTGGCGCGTAAAACCGCCAGCCGCGTGGTGTACATGGAAAACGGCTATATCGTTGAGCAAGGTGATGCGAGCTGCTTCGCAAACCCGCAAACCGATGCCTTCAAAAACTATTTATCTCATTGATTGTGTCAGGGGAAATATAATGAAAAAAGTATTACTTGCCGTGCTGCTTGCTGGCGTTACCCTTTCTGCTACCGCAGCCCAGACCATTCGTTTCGCCACGGAAGCCTCCTACCCTCCGTTTGAGTCGATTGATGCGAACAACAAAATTGTGGGCTTCGACGTGGACCTCGCTAACGCCCTGTGTAAAGAGATCGATGCGACCTGTACCTTCAGCAACCAGGCGTTCGACAGCCTGATCCCAAGCCTGAAGTTCCGCCGTATCGACGCGGTGATGGCCGGTATGGACATCACCCCGGAACGTGAAAAGCAGGTGCTGTTCACTGCCCCTTACTACGATAACTCCGCCCTGTTTATTGGTCAGAAAGGGAAATTCACCTCTGTCGATCAGCTGAAAGGCAAAAAAGTGGGCGTGCAGAACGGCACCACGCACCAGAAATTCATCACGGATAAGCATCCGGAAATTACTACCGTTCCTTATGACAGCTACCAGAACGCGAAGCTGGATCTGCAAAATGGCCGTATTGACGGCGTTTTCGGTGATACCGCGGTAGTGACCGAGTGGCTGAAAGCCAACGACAAGCTGGCGCCAGTGGGCGACAAAGTGACCGATAAAGACTACTTCGGCACCGGTCTGGGCATTGCCGTCCGTCAGGGCAACACCGAGCTGCAGCAGAAATTCAACGCTGCGCTGGAAAAAGTGAAGAAAGACGGCACCTACGAAACCATCTACAAAAAATGGTTCCAGAAGTAATTCCTGATGAATGAAATTTTTCCTTTAGCAAGCGCCGCCGGGATGACCGTCGGCCTTGCCGTTTGCGCACTGATTATCGGCCTCGTGCTGGCGATGTTCTTTGCGGTGTGGGAATCCGCGAAATGGTTCCCCGTCGCCTGGGCAGGCTCGGCGCTGGTCACCGTGCTGCGTGGGCTACCGGAAATTCTGGTGGTCCTGTTTATCTATTTCGGCTCGTCACAGCTGCTGCTTACGCTGTCGGACGGTTTTACGCTCAATCTCGGCTTTGCGCAGATCCCGGTGCAGATGCAGATTGACAACTTCGACGTCAGCCCGTTCCTGTGCGGCGTGATTGCCCTCTCTCTGCTCTACTCGGCGTACGCGTCGCAAACCCTGCGCGGAGCGCTGAAGGCCGTGCCGCAGGGCCAATGGGAATCGGGCCAGGCGTTAGGGCTGTCGAAATCCGCCATCTTTTTCCGTCTGGTGATGCCGCAGATGTGGCGTCATGCCCTGCCGGGCCTCGGCAACCAGTGGCTGGTGCTGCTGAAAGATACCGCGCTGGTGAGCCTGATAAGCGTTAACGATTTGATGCTGCAAACCAAAAGCATCGCCACCCGTACCCAGGAGCCCTTCACCTGGTACATTGTGGCGGCGGCGATCTACCTGGTGATTACGTTGCTCAGTCAGTACATTCTCAAGCGTATTGACCTGCGGGCGACGCGCTTTGAACGGAGACCAGGCTGATGCTTGACTATTTCCCGGAGCTCATGAAAGGGCTGCACACCAGCCTGACGCTGACCGTGGCGTCCATCATCGTGGCGCTGATCCTGGCCCTTATCTTCACCATCATCCTGACGCTGAAAACGCCGGTGCTGGTGTGGATTGTGCGCGGTTACATCACCCTGTTTACCGGTACGCCGCTGCTGGTGCAGATCTTCCTGATTTACTACGGCCCGGGCCAGTTCCCGTCGCTGCAGGAGTATCCGGTTATCTGGCACCTGCTCTCTGAGCCGTGGCTGTGCGCCCTGATTGCCCTTTCCCTGAACAGCGCGGCCTATACTACCCAGCTGTTCTACGGGGCGATCCGCGCCATCCCGGAAGGCCAGTGGCAGTCCTGCGGGGCGCTCGGCATGAGCAAGAAAGACACGCTGGCGATCCTGCTGCCGTACGCCTTTAAGCGCGCGCTCTCCTCCTATTCCAACGAAGTGGTGCTGGTGTTCAAGAGTACCTCGCTGGCCTACACCATCACCCTGATGGAGGTGATGGGCCACGGACAGCTGCTGTACGGGCGCACCTATGACGTGATGGTGTTCGGCGCGGCGGGCGTGGTGTATCTGGTGGTGAACGGTCTGCTGACGCTGATGATGCGTCTGATCGAGCGTAAAGCTTTAGCGTTTGAGCGCAGATCGTAGGCCGGGTAAGCGCAGCGCCACCCGGCAAGAAGTGCATAAATGTGATTTATCACTGCGGGTAACCTTCTGGTTATCCGCTTTTTTTTTTACAAAAAATAATATTTAATCATTTTTATTGCATACAAATTCATTTACTGGCATTGTACATCCAGGCCGCAGACACGGCGCATCAATAAGACAGACGGGAGCATGATAATGAAAAAGTTAGTTCTGGCCGCACTACTGGCAACCTTCGCCGCTGGCGCATCCGCTGCGGATAAAATCAATTTCGGCGTGTCCGCCACCTATCCGCCGTTTGAATCGCTGGATGCCAGCAACCAGATCGTGGGTTTCGATATCGATCTGGCGAAGGCGCTGTGCAAACAGATGCAGGCCGACTGCACCTTTACCAACCACGCCTTTGACAGCCTGATCCCGTCATTGAAGTTCAAAAAATACGACGCGGTGATCTCCGGGATGGACATCACCCCAGAGCGCAGCAAGCAGGTGACGTTTACCGACCCGTACTACGCCAACTCGGCGGTAGTGATTGCGAAGAAAGGGGCGTACACCTCTTTCGATCAGCTGAAAGGCAAGCGTATCGGAATGGAAAACGGCACCACGCACCAGAAATACCTCCAGGACAAACATCCTGAAGTGAAGACCGTGGCCTATGACAGCTACCAGAACGCCATCATCGACCTGAAAAATGGCCGTATCGACGGCGTCTTCGGCGACACCGCCGTGGTCAACGAGTGGCTGAAAACCAACCCGCAGCTGGGCACCGCAACGGAAAAAGTGACCGATCCGCAGTACTTCGGCACCGGCCTCGGCATCGCGGTACGTCCGGATAATAAAGCCCTGCTGGAAAAGCTGAACGGCGCGCTTAAAGCGATTAAAGCCGACGGTACGTACCAGAAAATCAGCGAGCAGTGGTTCCCGCAGTAACCCTTTTTGTCGGGTGACGGCTTCGCCTTACCCGGCCTACGGGGGGAGTTGTAGGCCGGGTAAGCGCAGCGCCACCCGGCAATTCTCAAAGCGGCACAAAGAACCTGAAACGCGCCCCGCTCACCGACTCCATCAGCCTGATCCCGCCGCCGTGCAGCTCCAGCATCCGTTTCACGATTAACAGCCCCAGCCCGCCGCGGTTCTCCCGCGAGGCCTGGGTATTGAGCGCCGACGGCCGCTGGAACAGATCGTCGCGCAGCGAGGCATCCACGCCCGTGCCGCTGTCGGCCACTTCGACCTGAAGCCGTTCATTCTCCTGCCAGACCGCCAGGCGAATTTCCCCGCCGGTCGGCGTATGGCGCATCGCGTTATCGAGCAGGTTAGTCACCACGCGTTCAATCATCGACACGTCGGCGTTGACCAGCGGCAGCGGTCCCGGCACGTCAATATGCAGATTCACCTCGCGCGTGCGGGCGGTGAGCTCAAACTTCTGCGCCACGTCGGAAATCAGCTCCCCCATCGCGAAACGCTCGCGCTGCGGCTTGATGCCGCCGTGCTCAAGGCGCGCCAGCTCAAACAGCTGCTGCGAAAGGTGACGTACCTTTTGTCCCTGACGCAGGGCGGTGGCGAGATACTGCTGGTGCTCCTGCGGCGTCAGGGTCGCGGACTTGAGCGACAGAGTTTCCAGGTAGCCCAGCAGCGAGGTCAGCGGCGTGCGGAGATCGTGCGAAATATTGGCGATAAACTCCCGGCGCTGGCGATCGCTGTCGGCCAGCCGATCCCACTGTTGGGTGATTTTGCGCGCCAGCTCGATAAAGCTGTTGCGCAGGCGCGCCACTTCGTCATTTGCCGCATCTTCCGGCGGCTGTGCAGCCAGCTGCCGGATCGCGCTTATGCTGTCCTGCTCCAGCCCGGCGACCTCCACCGTCAGCTGTTTTACCGGGCGCGTGACCCAGTACCAGACCAGCAGGCCCGCCAGAAGGCCAAACAGCGCCACCCACAGCAGTGACCAGAGCACCGTGCTCCACAGCGCCTTGTGCCAGGCCATCTCCGCCAGCGCGTTCGACTCCTCGCCCTGCAAAATAATGTACAGGTAGCCCTTAAGCTCGCCATCCTGTCGCAGCGGCGTGGCGCTGAAAACCTTTTTGTTCTGGCTGCGCGGATCGTCGCCCAGTACCGGTATGGCGGTCCCGCTCAGGAAGGTTTGAACCGGTGCCAGGTCGATTTTTTGCCGCTGAATGTGGCCCGGCGGTGCGGCATCGGCCAGGATATCGCCGTCGGGCGACACAACGTACAGCTCAACGCTCGGATTGAAGGTCATCAGCCGGTCAAACAGCGGCTTGAGCGCCGTTCGGTCAACCCTGCCCTGCGCGTCCAGAATCGGTTCCCGCTGGACGATCTGCTGCGCCAGCCCGCCGGATAGCCGCTGCACCATCGCGTTGCCGTACTGCGTGCTGGTGTAGAGCTGCACCGCGCAGGCAACGGCGGCGCAGAGCATCATCAGCAGGATGAACAGCAGCGTCAGGCGCTGGCTCAGGCTAAAACGGCGCATCATGATTTGGCTCCGCAAATTTGTAGCCCTTGCCCCAGACGGTACGAATAATCTCCGGCTCGGCGGCGTCCTTCTCTATCTTGATGCGCAGGCGGTTGATATGGGTATTGACGGTGTGCTCGTAGCCTTCGTGCTGGTAGCCCCAGACCTGCTCAAGCAGCGCCAGACGCGAAAAGACCTCGCCAGGGTGGCGGGCAAAAAAGTAGAGCAGCTCAAATTCACGCGGGGTGAGATCCACCACCTGGCCGTGGAGCAGGACGCTGCGCGCCAGCGGATCGATGGTCAGACCGTGGGCCTGGATTTGCCCATCCGTTTGCGCCTGCCCCATCGCCTGCTGGCGACGAAACAGCGCTTTGATGCGCGCAATCAGCTCCTGCACGGAGAACGGTTTTGCCAGATAGTCATCGGCGCCGGTTTCCAGCCCGGTGATGCGGTCGGTTTCGCTGCTGCGGGCGCTGATGATGATGACCGGCAGATAGCGCGTCATCTGACGGATGCGGCGGCAAATCTCCAGCCCGTCAACGTTGGGCAGCATCAGATCGAGGATCACCGCATCCCACGGCTGTTTTTCCAGGCGCTGCAGGGCATTGCCCCCGTCGGGCTCGTGGGTGATGGCGTAGCCTTCGTCTTCTAAATTGAGTCGCAGAAGCGCCGCGATATCGTGGTCGTCTTCCACCAGCAGGATCTGCTTCATGGGTAAGCCTTCATTCAATTCTTATGACGTAAGCTTACCTGATTTCGCCGGGATGAAGAGTTCACATTTTGTTGAACATTGTGCGGGGGTCATGCCGGGTGGCGGCTGCGCCTTACCCGGCCTACTCAGGACCGTAGGCCCGGTAAGCGCAGCGCCACCGGGCAATGTTAAGGATTAGCGCGTTTTCACTAACAACGTCAGCACTTCATAATGCGCGGTATGCGGGAACATATCGAAAAGATGCACGCGTTCAATGCGGTAGCCCGGCAGGCTGGCGATGTCTTTTGCCATGGTCTGCGCATTGCAGCTGGAGTAGACGATAAAATCAGGCGCCATCTGGCTCAGGTAGTCGCAAAGCGCCTTTCCAATGCCGCGGCGCGGCGGGTTAACCAGCACCAGCTCCGGCACGTTGCCCTGGCCGGTGGCGAACTGCGTGGAGTCCAGCGCCTGGAAGTGCAGATTCGTTAACCCCAGCTCGGCGGCGGACTGCTTCGCGCAGGCAATCGCTTCGGCAGAGATCTCAATGCCGGTGAGCTGCATCTCCGGCGTGGCGCAGTGCAGGCCAAAGCCGCCCACGCCGCAAAACAGATCCCACATATGATGGATGTTTAACCCCCGAACCCAGTCACGGGCGGTGGCGTATAACGCGCTCGCGACGGTCGGGTTGGTCTGGAAGAAGCTCTGCGGGCGGATCCACAGCGGCACGCCGTTAAAGTTCTCCGCCAGCGCGTGCTGGTCGGTGAAGAAGATCTCTTTCTCCCCCTCCATGATCGCCATATGCACCGGCTGAATGTTTGCGGTAATAACCTTAAGCTGCGGCAGCTGTTCCTGCAGCCACGGCAGCGCCGCGCGCAGCTGCTCGAGCTTGGTTTCAGAGCGCAGCACGAAGCGCAGCATCATGCCGCCGTCAATCTGGCTTTCGGTCAGCAGCAGGTACTTAAGCTCGCCGCGCCTGCGGGCGACGCTGTAGGGCGTTAACCCTGCCCGCGCGATAAACGGTTTCAGTGCGGCAAAAACGGGCTCAAACGAGGCGGGATAAAGCGGGCAGTCGGTTAAGTCTTCCGGCGTGCCGTCCCGGTGCAGCATCCCCAGCAGCGGTTTTTCTACGCTGCCGCTGACCACCATTTTAGCTTTGTTGCGGAATCCCTGTTCCGGGCCGCTGACGGGTGCGCACCACTCGCCCACCGCGTGGGCTGCCAGCAGCTGTTGCAGGTCGGCCATTTTGGCGGTGAGTTGTTGAGAGACCGGCTGTTCTATCCACTGACAGGAGCGGCAGCGTCCGGCGTCATAGAGTGCGCAGTGCATATGAAAACCTTAAGGAAAACGAGGGCTGCGATTATACACATTATTGCAGGCGGAAGAACCGCCGACTGGACGCGGGGATAAAAAGCAGGGACAGAACCAGCATATCCGGCAGTTTTTGCATAAACAGCGCGCGCAGGATCTCGCGTTTGGATCCACCGGCAATGCTGAACAGCTCCGGGTAGCCGTACCCCAGCGAGGCGGCCCACAGATAGCTGGCGGCGGTGATTTGCGTCAGCAGATAGACCCAGCGCGCCCAGTTGCGCCCTTTAACCAGCGAAAACGCGCAGTAGATCTCGATAAACACCAGCGCCAGGCTGCTCAGGAAGACCAGCGTCAGATTCCACGTCTGCACGCTGCGGTGAATGAATTCACCGATGCCGCGCACGCCCAGGGTGTTCAGAATCATCAGCACGTCCAGGCAGCGGATCATAATAATGGCGAGCGCCGCCACCTGAACCAGCGCAGGGACGTTTGGACGCGCGTGCGTAATACGTGATTTTTTTAATAATCCCAATGTTTTACTTCCCTGAAAAACAGTGCCGCGTCATGCGCGGCACATCACTGGAAATTTTAAATGCTTCAGCCGCGTCTTGCACGCTGGATATCGCGCACGCGCTGTTTTTCCGCGCGCGCCATCAAATACCAGGCGATAAATCCGACAATTCCGACCACGCCGAGGATGATAGAGGCCAGGGCGTTGATCTCCGGGTTGACCCCCATGCGCACGCTGGAGAAGACCAGCATCGGCAGCGTCGTCGCCCCCGGGCCGGAGACAAAGCTGGCGATAACCAGATCGTCGAGCGACAGCGTAAACGCCAGCAGCCAGCCGGAGATCACCGCCGGCATAATCATCGGCAGCGTGATGATGAAAAAGACCTTCAGCGGCGTCGCGCCGAGATCCATCGCCGCCTCTTCTATGGAGCGATCCAGCTCGCGCAGGCGCGAGGCGATCACCACCGCCACGTAGGCGGTACAGAAGGTGACGTGCGCCAGCCAGATGGTGAGCATGCCGCGATCCGCCGGCCAGCCTATGGCGTGCGCCAGGGCCACAAACAGCAGCAGCAGCGCAAGGCCGGTGATCACGTCCGGCATCACCAGCGGGGCGGTGATCATAAAGGCAAAGCCGTTCGAGCCGCGAAAACGCCCGAAGCGCACCATCACCAGCGCGGCGATGGTGCCCAGCACGGAGGCCATCGTCGCCGCCAGCGCCGCAATGGTCAGGCTCAGCCCCACGGCGCTCATCATCGCATCGTCGTGGAACAGCTCGCTGTACCAGCGCGTCGACCAGCCCGCCCAGACCGTCACCAGTTTGGAGCTGTTGAACGAGTAGATCACCAGCATCAGCATCGGCGCATAGAGGAAGGTAAAGCCGATGACCAGGATCGCGATTCGCCACGGGGAGCGCACTACCGGTAAGTTGTTCATCCGCGATCTCCCATCTGTTTCTGCTGATGCTTGTGGAACCACATGATCGGCACGATCAGCAGCAGAAGCATCACAATCGCCACCGCCGACGCCACCGGCCAATCGCGGTTATTGAAGAACTCCTGCCACAGCACGCGGCCAATCATGATGCTGTCGGGGCCGCCGAGCAGTTCCGGGATCACAAACTCCCCCACCGCCGGGATAAAGACCAGCATTGACCCGGCGATAATCCCCCCTTTGGTGAGCGGAACAATGACGCTGAAGAAGGTTTTCAGCGGCCGCGCGCCGAGATCGAGCGACGCTTCCACCAGCGAGTAGTCAATCCGCGTCAGCGCCGTGTAGATCGGCAGCACCATAAACGGCAGATAGGCGTACACAATGCCGATATAGACCGCGAGGTTGGTGTGCAGGATCGTCAGCGGCTGATCGATAACGCCTAACCACATCAGAAAGTTATTCAGCACGCCGTTGTTTTTCAGGATCCCCATCCACGCGTAAACGCGGATCAGGAACGAGGTCCACGACGGCAGGATCACCAGCAGCAGGAGGATGTTACGCGTCGACGGCTTGCTGTGCGCCACGGCCCACGCCAGCGGGTAGCCCATCACCAGACAGCAGAGCGTCGAGATCGCCGCCACCTGCAGCGACTGCAGATAGGCTTCGAAGTAGAGCGGGTCGTCGGTGAGCTGCAGGAAATTGCCCAGGTTTAAGGTCAGCGTCAGCTGCCCGTCGGCCCAGTCCAGCAGGTTGGTGTAGGGCGGGATCGCCCGCGCCATCTCCGCCAGGCTGATCTTGAAAACAATCAGGAACGGCAGCAGGAACAGCAGGATCAGCCACACGTAAGGCATGGCGATCACCAGCTTGCGGCCGTGCTTCATCTGCATGCGCGTCAGCCACTGGGCAAAGCCGCCCGGCTTTTCTGCTCGGGCTGGAGGTTCAAGTGTGCTCATGATCGCTCCTTATACCGTCAGTACGACGCAACTGTCAGCATCCCAGCACAGGCGAACTTCGTCGCCCCATGTCGGCTGCCCCTTGCGATAGCGATGTTCGTTCTGCAGCTGGGCGCTGAGCATCTGTCCGCTTTTCAGGCGCACGTGATAGATGGACAGATCGCCCAGATAGGCAATGTGCACCACTTCGCCCACGGCAAAGTTATAGCCATCGGCAGGCGGATCCTCACAGAGCATGATCTTCTCCGGGCGCAGCGCGACGTAGACCGGCACGTTATCCACCACGGAGCTATCCGGATCGACCTTAAGCGGATGCTGCAGCCCCGGCGATTCGATGACCAGGCCATCTTCCTGACGATCTTTCAGCAGCCCTTCGAAGACGTTAACCGAGCCGATGAACTCCGCGCTGTAGCGGGTGGTCGGATGCTCATAAATCTCTTCCGGCTCGCCAATCTGCACGAACTTCCCGCGGTTCATGATCGCGATACGTCCGGCCATGGTCATCGCCTCTTCCTGGTCGTGGGTCACCATCACGCAGGTCACGCCCACGCGCTCGAGGATATCCACCACTTCAAGCTGCATGCGGTCGCGCAGCTTTTTGTCCAGCGCGCCCATCGGCTCGTCGAGCAGCAGCAGCTTCGGACGTTTTGCCAGGCTGCGGGCCAGGGCCACGCGCTGGCGCTGGCCGCCGGAGAGCTGGTGCGGCTTACGCTTCGCGAACTCCTGCATGTGCACCAGGCTCAGCATCTCGGCCACGCGCGCGGTAATTTCGACCTTCGGCAGCTTGTCCTGCTTCAGGCCAAAGGCGATGTTCTGCTCCACCGTCATGTGCGGGAACAGCGCGTAGGACTGGAACATCATGTTGATCGGACGCTGATACGGCGGCACGCTGGAGAGATCCACGCCATCAAGCACGATCTGCCCGGCGGTGGGCTGTTCAAAACCGGCCAGCATGCGCAGCAGGGTCGATTTGCCGCAGCCCGATGCGCCCAGTAGCGCGAATATTTCGCCTTTATAGATAGTCAGGCTGACGTCGTCCACGGCATGCTGGCCATCGAAAGATTTGGTGAGGTTACGAATTTCAAGAAGCGGGGTCAGCGCTTTACGGACTTTCGCCTGCGGGCGGGGGATCGCGTCATTCACGGGGTGTTCTCCGGTAGAGATCAAATCATGGTGCAGGCGCACCAGAACGGTGCGCCTGTTGCCGGGGGCGCTTCGCTTGCCCGGCCTGTGACAAAGGGCTACTTACCGCTTTTCACCTTGGTCCACGCGCGGGTACGCACGCGGTCAATTTTTGGATCCTGAACCTTCAGGGTGAAGAGCTTGGCGAACACGTCAGCTGGCGGATAGATAGCCGGATTATTGCGGATCGCTTCGCTGACCAGCGGCACGGAGGCCTTGTTACCGTTGGCGTAATAGACGTGGTCGCTGATGTGGGCAATCACTTCCGGACGCATCAGGTAGTTGAGGAACTGATAGGCTTCGTCTTTGTTTTTGGCGTCAGCCGGCATCGCGAAGACGTCAAAGAAGGCCAGCGCCCCCTCTTTCGGGATGAAGTAAGAAACGTTTACGCCGTTTTTCGCCTCTTTCGCGCGGTTCGCCGCCTGCCACACGTCCCCTGCCCAGCCGATCGCGACGCAGATATCGCCGTTCGCCAGGTCATTGATGTACTGAGACGAGTGGAAGTAACGAATGTTTGGACGCAGCTTCAGCAGGAGATCGGTCGCCGGGCCGGTGTAGTCATCCGCCTTGCTGCTGTTCGGATCTTTGCCGAGGTAGTTCAGCACGGTGGCGAAAATCTCTTCCGGCGCATCGAGGAAGGAGACGCCGCAGCTTTTCAGCTTCTCAAGGTTTTCCGGCTTCAGCACCACGTCCCAGCTGTCCAGCTTGACGTCCGGGCCCAGCACCGCTTTGACCTTGTCCACGTTATAGCCGATACCGGTGGTCGCCCACAGGTAAGGCATCGCGTATTTGTTGTCCGGGTCATGCTTTGCCACCAGCTTCAGCACGTCGGGATCGAGGTTTTTCCAGTTCGGTAACTTGCTTTTGTCCAGCGGCTGGAAGACGCCCGCCGTCAGCTGACGCTCCAGGAAGCTTGCAGAAGGCACGACCAGGTCAAACCCGGTGCTGCCCGCCATCAGCTTTCCTTCCAGCACTTCGTTGGAATCGAACACGTCGTACACCACTTTAATGCCGGTCTCTTTCTCAAAGTTACCCACCGTGTCCGGCGCAATATAGTCAGACCAGTTATAAACGTGCAGCGTTTTTTGTTCCGCAGCGAGCGTGCCGGCAGAGACGGCCATCAGAGCACCCGCAACCAGACCCGATAACCATTTTTTGTTCAAGGCGATCATAGTGTTATTCCTTCTGAAAGCTCGTTAACAAACGAACTAAAACTGTGCAATCTGGATGTATGCAAAAATCATGCATAGTTTGTCGCTCTGCTCAAAATAAAAAGAAACCTCTTTACCCGGCAGGATCCGCTCGCTTTTTGAAGCATCGCAAGAATAACTGTAGCCCGTGTCTCCGGCTATAGCCCAGACGAAAAAACGCCTTTTATCAATTTTTTATGCAGGTTATGTCTACGTGATAAGCCGAAACGGCCTTCAGGGAGGTGAAAAATTCTTTAAAGAAAGGTTAAAAGCAGCAGAAAAGATGGCCTTCTGCAGTCGCCATGGCAGCGACTGCGCAAAAGTCAGACAGCCTTAGTGGAGAAAATTGGGAGATGCATCATTATTCTCTGCATCCTCTTCTGCGCTATACAGCAGATGATGTGCATTGGCTTCCATCATCACCATGGAAATTTGCTCTTCGCTCAAGCGCATAAACCAGGCGAACTGCTTGAACGACAGCCCGGCGCCGGAGAATAAAGACTGGCAAACGACCAGTTTTGGCAGATTATCATCCTGTATGTCGAGAAATGCCTTCACCGTCAAAGAACTGGCATTGATGGCCGACAGGTCGGAGGCCAGCGCCAGCAGCGCGGACGGCTTCACTTCGGCCAGCGCGGAGAAAAGGATCACGTCGTTAATCAGATCGATTTTGGCATCGAAAATGCCGTCGAAATTCTGCATATGAGGCAGATGCAGCGCCTGGCAGGAATCGCATTCAAAAAACGTAATTCCGGCATCATCAAGCCATTGACGTAACGTATCCAGTGTAGGTACGACCTGTAAATCCATCGCTGTGCAGCCTCTTAAATAAAAACTTCGTCTAGATTACGCAAAAAGTGCATTCAATGCCATTTAACCGCCCGTTTTCAGACAGTAGCCCGGCGTTGCATGACGCTCGATCCATGCGATCATTTTACCCGCAATATCGACGCCGGTGGTTTTTTCCACGCCTTCCAGCCCCGGGGAGGCGTTAACCTCCATGACCAGCGGCCCGCGCGTCGCCCGCAGAAGGTCTACACCCGCCACGTCCAGCCCGAGAGTCTGCGCCGCTTTTACGGCTATCTCGCGCTCGCGCTCGCTGATATCGGCGATTCTGGCAACGCCGCCGCGGTGAAGGTTAGAGCGGAAGTCGCCCTCTTTCGCCTGTCGCTCGATGGCCGCCACCACTTCGTTACCGACCACGAAGCAGCGAATATCGCGCCCTTTCGCCTCTTCAATATACTCCTGCACCAGAATGTGCGCATTCAGCCCGCGGAAGGCGTCAACCACGCTTTCAGCCGCCTGACGCGTCTCCGCCAGCACCACGCCGATGCCCTGCGTGCCTTCCACCAGCTTGATCACCAGAGGCGCGCCGCCCACCATGTCAATGAGATCGCTGGTATCGTCGGGGGAATGGGCTATTCCGGTGACCGGGAGATCGATCCCCTGACGGGCGAGCAGCTGCAGCGAGCGCAGCTTGTCGCGGGCGCGGGAAATGGCGACGGATTCATTGAGCGGATAGCTGCCCAGCATCTCGAACTGGCGCAGCGCGGCGGTGCCGTAATAGGTTATCTGCGAGCCGATGCGCGGGATCACCGCATCAAAGTGGGGCAGCTTGCGGCCTTTGTAGTGAATCGACGAGGCGGCCGGGTCGATGTTCATATAGCAGGACATCGGGTCGAGGATCTCAACCTGATGCCCGCGTTTGGCTGCCGCTTCTCGCAGGCGTTTACATGAATAGAGCGTTCCATCCCGGGACAATATGGCAATTTTCACCCTGCACCTCTCTGAAGACATGGAAAAAGCCTGCGTATCATATACGCAGGCTGGCGCAGGATAAATGGACTATCGCGTCGCCCAGCCCTGTTTGTGCAGATAATCGAGAATAAACGGACGGTTTTCCTTAATGATGGTGCGGCGAATATGGTCGCTCCAGGTGTCGCGACGGTTATTGCTGTCGCGCGTCAGATAGTAGTTCGCCAGCTCTTCGTCGTATTGATGGAGGACGTCCCGATCGACCGGCTGGTAGTGATTCTCGTGCACCAGCATGGCGGCAGGAATGCGCGGCTTAAGATCCGGGTTATCCGCCGGCCAGCCGAGGCACAGGCCGAACAGCGGCAGCACGTGTTTCGGCAGCTTCAGCAGCTCGGTCACGCTTTCGATGTTGTTACGCAGCCCGCCGATGTAGACGCCGCCTAACCCCAGCGACTCCGCGGCCGTGAAGGCGTTTTGCGCCATCAGCGCGGTATCCACGACGCCCAGCAGCAGCTGTTCGGCCAGCCCCAGCTGCGCTTCAGGGCAGATCTGCAGGTGGCGGTTAAAGTCGGCGCAGAACACCCAGAACTCGGCGGCCTGGGCCACATGCTTCTGTCCGCCGGTCAGGGTGACCAGCTGTTCGCGCATCGCCGGGTCGGTAATGCGGATTATCGAGCTGCACTGCAGGAAGCTGGAGCTGGAGGTCGCCCTCGCGCTGTTAATGATGGCGGTACGCTGCGCCTCGGTAATCGGCTCATCGGTAAAGTGGCGGATGGAACGGTGGGACAGGAGCAGGTCAATCGTGGGTGTCATCTTATCTCTCTTTATCTTGCGTAAACCTTATGCCTGCCAGTATAGGCAATGATTTGCGTGATGTAATTGGCGAAACATAGCCTCACTGTATCAAAGCGACAGGCGAAACCTTCTTTAATGGCGGCAGGTTATGGGGCACTATATGCCCTATTCGCCGTCAGGCTTGTTTTTGAGGAGAGAGAAATGTTTGCAGTAATTTTTGGTCGTCCAGGGTGCCCTTACTGTGTGCGCGCGAAAGAGCTGGCTGAGAAACTGACCGAAGAGCGCGATGACTTCAACTTCCGCTACGTGGATATCCACGCGGAAGGCATCACCAAAGCCGATCTGGAAAAAACCGTCGGCAAGCCGGTTGAAACCGTCCCGCAGATCTTCCTCGATCAGAAACACATCGGCGGCTGCACCGACTTTGAAGCCTACGCCAAAGAGCATCTGGGCCTGTTTGCCGAGCAGTAATGAAATGAAAGGACGCCCTCACCGTGAGGGCGTTTTTATTTGTGGTGCCGTCGGTGTTGAAGCAGGCTGCGCACAAACAGGTAGCAGAGCGCGCCCAGGGCGCACCAGAATACGGCGCTCATCAACCACGCCAGTTCCTGCCAGAAACTCCGCGTTGATATATACAGCAGGCGCATCAGCAGCAGACACAGCGGCGCGGCCAGCATAGCGCCCAGCAGCGGCTTCACCACCTCCCCTTTACGGGAGAGAAAACTGGCTGCAGCCCCCGGCAGCGTAAAAAAGAGCAGCCCCAGCTCCGGGTGACCCGCCGCCCTGAATGCGCCTTTCACATTAAAAGCGAGCGACATGCAGACGACCGTGAACAGCAAAAAGCAGCTGATCACCCCCGCCCAGTTTCGTTTAATGTTCAAACTATCCTCCTGACTTATCTCTATCAAATACACTTTCGTCGGGTAGACGCCCAGTCAGATAAAGCAGTGCGGCAATCCTTGCCAAAGTACGCACAGGGTGATGCGATAATAGGTGGCTGTCAGTAGCTAATGCGATTAAACTACACGCCAGCTAATGTTTTAGGGAATAAAGCAGGAAACAGGGAGCGTTAACGCCTTTCCCTGACCCAGAAAACAGTAGCCCAAAAAGTCCTTTCATTCAACAACTTACTCGTAAACAAGAAGTTAGCCTCCGTGAATATAAACGTCGCAGACTTGTTAAATGGGAATTACATCCTGTTATTATTTGTGGTACTGGCGCTGGGTCTTTGCCTGGGTAAATTGCGCCTGGGGTCGGTTCAACTCGGTAATTCCATTGGCGTTTTAGTCGTCTCACTATTATTAGGCCAGCAGCACTTCAGCATTAACACGGACGCGCTCAACTTAGGCTTTATGCTGTTTATTTTTTGCGTTGGCGTGGAAGCGGGACCTAACTTTTTTTCAATTTTCTTCCGCGACGGCAAAAATTATCTGATGCTGGCGCTGGTGATGGTCGGCAGCGCGCTGCTGATCGCGTTGGGGCTGGGTAAACTGTTTGGCTGGGATATCGGGTTAACGGCCGGTATGCTGGCAGGCTCCATGACCTCCACGCCGGTACTCGTGGGTGCCGGTGATACCCTGCGCCATTCCGGCATGGCCGGCGCGCAGCTTTCTACCGCGCTCGACCACCTGAGCCTGGGCTATGCCCTGACCTATCTGATTGGTCTGGTGAGCCTGATCGTTGGCGCGCGCTACCTGCCAAAACTGCAGCACCAGGATCTGCAGACCAGCGCCCAGCAAATCGCCCGCGAGCGCGGTCTCGATACCGACTCCAAACGTAAAGTCTATCTCCCGGTGATCCGCGCCTATCGCGTCGGGCCAGAGCTGGTGGCCTGGGCGGACGGCAAAAACCTGCGCGAGCTGGGTATTTACCGCCAGACGGGCTGCTACATCGAACGTATCCGCCGTAACGGCATTCTGGCGAACCCGGACGGTGACGCGGTGCTGCAGATGGGCGACGACATCGCGCTGGTGGGATACCCGGACGCCCACGCCCGTCTCGACCCGAGCTTCCGTAACGGCAAAGAGGTGTTCGACCGCGACCTGCTCGACATGCGCATCGTCACCGAAGAGATCGTGGTGAAAAACCATAACGCCGTGGGCCGCCGCCTGGCGCAGCTGAAGCTGACCGACCACGGCTGCTTCCTCAACCGCGTGATCCGCAGCCAGATTGAGATGCCTATCGACGACAACGTGGTGCTCAACAAAGGCGACGTGCTGCAGGTCAGCGGCGACGCCCGCCGCGTGAAAACCGTGGCCGACCGCATCGGCTTTATCTCCATTCACAGCCAGGTCACCGACCTGCTGGCCTTCTGCGCCTTCTTTATCGTTGGCCTGATGATCGGGATGATCACCTTCCAGTTCAGCAACTTTAGCTTCGGCATCGGTAACGCCGCCGGGCTGCTGTTCGCCGGGATCATGCTGGGCTTCCTGCGAGCGAACCACCCGACCTTCGGCTACATTCCGCAGGGTGCGCTCAATATGGTGAAAGAGTTCGGCCTGATGGTCTTTATGGCGGGCGTGGGCTTGAGCGCGGGCAGCGGCATTGGCCACAGCCTCGGCGCCGTCGGCTGGCAGATGCTGGTTTCCGGACTTATCGTCAGCCTGGTGCCGGTGGTGATCTGCTTCCTGTTCGGCGCCTACGTGCTGCGTATGAACCGCGCCCTGCTCTTCGGGGCGATGATGGGGGCGCGTACCTGTGCCCCCGCGATGGAAATCATCAGCGATACCGCGCGCAGCAACATCCCGGCGCTGGGCTATGCGGGCACGTACGCTATCGCCAACGTGCTGCTGACGCTGGCGGGTACGCTGATCATCATCATCTGGCCGGGGCTCGGATAACTCCTAAGTTTGCGCGTAGTGGAAAATATTTTAGTTACGCGCAGAACTTTTTTAGCAGGGGGCAGTCATAACTAGTGCCACTGCTTTTCTTTGATGTCCCCAATTTGTGGAGCCCATCAACCCCGCCGTTTTGGTTCAAGGTTGATGGGTTTTTTGTTGCCTGAAATTCGTGTCCTTGTGGCGAACAGCCATAGGCAAAGCCTTGCTACGCCGTTTCAATCGCATATAGCAGTTCAACCAGATCAACCGCACTCACATCATCCCAGCGCAGGTAACTCGACAGAGAGCTTGTTCCCGAATCTTGCCCTAAAACGCGCTGGCATATTGCCTGGTGGTCAACGGATGCAGATACCCACACAGCACCGCTCTGCTGACAAAAGTAGGTCGAACCTTTCAACCCATCCCTCTGAAGACGTTTCTTCCAGGTGTCTACCTGCTGTGTCGTTACTCTTAAACTCATCATTCCCCCTGAGTAAATCAAGCATTCCCACATGATCATCTAATAAAATATCAGGGTGAATCAGCGTGGAGAATATGCGTGTTTGATTTTTATCCTGAAAAAACATTCAGCAGAGCAGATGTCATGTGTCATCCAACACCTGTTCCTTCTGTAAAAGGTATTTATTTTTGGTGGTTTAAAGGAATCCCCCCTGGTGTTCCAATTGAGGGATGCATTACTCAAGAGGGATACACGTTGCTCTATGTCGGTATTTCACCCGATAAAAAAAGCAAACCTAATAGCCGGGCTAATCTTAGGCAGCGAATCAAAACCCACTATAACGGTAACGCTGAAGGTTCAACACTCAGGCGTACACTGGGAGTTCTGCTTGCGACGAAAAGCAATTTCCCGCTCCGTCGGGTTGGTTCAGGCAAGAGAACGACATTTACTCATCCTGGCGAGCAATGGCTTGATCTCTGGATGGAAAAGAATGCTAAGGTTTCTTGGGTCGCAGATGAAGAACCCTGGGTGCTGGAAGAAATATTGATTACCAGCACTTCGTTACCATTAAACCTTCAGGGAAACAACCACGCCTTTAAACCCGTGCTCTCAGCAATGCGCAGCAAAGCCATGGCTGAAGCCAAAGTAATGGAGATCGCAGATGAAACAGGATCTAGCAGGAGTGTAGTTGCAGAAATGATAAAGCAAGCTGTGGAAGTGGACTAAACCAAATATGAAATCCGCCGCTTTCTAAGCTAGTTCGTCACGACAATGTTATTACATCAGCGGTGGGTAAGACTCAGTAAGAACATTGTTCCTGCATACCTTTGAAATGAGTCGGTGATTCGCTGTTTTTTTGCAGGCGGCAAACTGATCGGAATAAAGCCTCATGCGTCACGAAGGCATGCCCACATTCGATATTAATGCACTGGTTGTACCGCTCCCATTAGGTTTCAAGAACATCCGTTTTTCACCGGACATAACTAGTTATCACGGTCCGCTTCGGTCAAAATCCCGGTGCGGATCATGTTGGAGAGAAGTCGCATGATTTTTGCGAATGGTATGCTCACAACGGAATAATGACAACCGCTAACTGTTTTGTTAAGTCTTGCAAATTGTGTCGTTGATGGTACAAATAGACTGAAGGATAAAAACCAACAGGAGGATGAATGAGTGTTATAAATCCAATAAGTTCTAATATATTTAATGCTGAATTTTTAAACTCCCCAGCAGCGGCACTTGCAGCATGGTTGTCGATCTTTGGAGCTGTTATAACTTTGCTGACAATAGTTGCAAGAGCATTATTCAAATACCGGCGGTCTCATGATGTTATACTGAAAAAATCAGGCATCCCTGCTTTTGTGCTAAATTTCTTCTTTATTCGAATATCATTAAAGAAACTGCCTGCTATCACATGGGTTGAAAAAACCGTTACCATTCTTTTTTCGCTTCTTTTTTTGTATTCCATTTATCTTTTTGGACCAACACTCATCCAAGCCATTAAAACTCCGCCAAATAGTACGATACTTTACTGGAAGAGCTCTGGCGAGTCATTTTACATATCAAATAAACTCGCGACAGCGGCTACAATTTTTTCCGCTCCTGACTGGAAAATTTCAAAGGATGATTGCGCGCAACCATTCCCTGCTTATACAGAGAAGTATAAGTCATTAACAATTGAACAAAAAGAAGATCTTTGTAAATTGCTAAATACTGAAGAAGGAAAGAATTTCATTGATAAATCTGTTAAGAAATTCATTAAAGACAAAATTTTTATTTACTCCATCACTCCAATGGGCATGTTTATTTTATTTTGGCTATCCATGGGCTTAATGCTAACTATTCACTATTCTAAAAAAGTCAGAAAATACATTCTAACGGAACAAAAAAATGCAATTCTTTGGGCAAATGGTGAATTCAAGGCAGAAGGTATTTATGCAATATATCAAGAGTTAGAAAGATAGATTCTTTTTTACACCCAACAATTGTCTTTGTGTATAAAGTACTTACAGCTTCTTATGGCTTAAAACGATCACATAAGCCATAATGTTGTTTCCGTTCAATACACCACCCCGGCAAAATCGACGCTGAAAGAGTCCGCAGTAGCAGATTTTTTCTGAGATTTGGTTGTGCGGAGTTTAGTGAAGACCTGTCAATGAATGCGACCTTTATTTGTCAGAACAGTTATGCAATGAATCCGCCCAAGAAATTCGTCAATTATTATTGGGATTTTAGAAAGGTCCGACAGCAAGAATATATACGGTGCTTTGAACTGATGTGGCAGGCATTCTGCCATAATCGCCTCCTTTCATGACAAAAATATATCATTGATTTCTCATTCAATTCTTTATGTTAACTAACCCTTTTCCATAAATTAATTTTTTTACCGGCTTGATACTAACTATATTTGAATGAAAGATTTATACAACACTTCCGCTTACATGACGACATCATCGCAGCAGAATTTTCCATATGGAGGTAATAGGTAATAAAAAACCTGCCAGCGGCGCGTCAGTATCAGTAAGAAACTTCTTCCTGCATTCCTTTCAGACTTTGTAACGAGTCATTCAATTTTCAACTCGAACTCATGACAGATTGTATTTAGGTTAAAAAATATCAGGTCATTATCCTAAAAATCCCCTGCTTTTCATAAACATGATCTGCTTTGAACTTCCATATTAGTTACAGGCATACGCTGGAGCGGATAGAAACACTATGGAGGGGACAGGAATGCAGTTTTCAAGTTCATTAACAGCAATACCGGTCTTAGGGAATGCAGCAAAAGGTCGCTCAATTGAGCTGAAGTGCGGAGTCAGTAAGCATGTACCATTCTGAAGAGATCATCCGCCAGCTTCAGAGCCAAAAAATACTAGCCATGAAGCTGGACCAGGCGGTACGCGCGGTAGGTGAAGAGGTAAAGAGCCAGCTAAGTAATATAGGTGCAGGTGCCCAACGCCTGCTGTACTACACCTCCTGCTTTACTGATGAATATTACGATGTATGCACCAGACAAAATCTGGAGGACGCTCGCTTCCGAAAGGGCATATTCCACCTCATTTCTCGCTGGAACATCGTCTTTGACCTAATCAACACGTACGTTGAGGAGCTGGTTAAGGATTATTCTCCGGCAGAATTATCAGCAATACAGCATGCTCTAATGCGCGCTAACGTTTACATATCCACCAGCACGCTAACCTCGTATTCATTCTCTGCAGGCGCCGCATCGACTGTTTGCCTCTATATGAACCTTTCACCTTCAGGGTTAAAGATCGTTTCTGGATTGACGGGCGCGGCTGTTGGCGGGCTGGGGATATATGGAATTGTGCAAAAGGCCGCTGACAGCGCTCATCGCCTGCAAGTGATGCATCCCGCCTATTATCAAGCGTTGTACCTGCGAGAGCTGGAGATGATGTATTTCCTGGTGGAGCCTGCTTTTATGCGCGCGGGCGTACTAACCCAGCAATGGACTAACATTCAACGCCCTTATGATGCTGCTGACAAGATCCTGAAGCTCATGGACAGGCGCTAATGGGTTTTCTAAGACGCTGGCTCAAATCTCAGGCCCAGTTTTTCTTCTGGACTTATATACCCATCATCCTCGCGTTCATTTTTGGCTATGTCCTTGACGTTTACTTCCCTGAGGTTAGCCAGGGATTCATCCTCCTGTTTTACCTGGTCACACTGGGGCTGGCTTACTGGATATGGCATTGAGGACCATAAAATCTTCACGTTTACTAATAAGGAAATGACATGTCTACACCCGCACATCTCTGGCTTGAGGACGAGAACGGCTCGCCAATTATCGGCAGCTGCATAATACCCACCCGTCAGGGTTCCATAGAACTGAAATCGTTCTCCCATGGTGTAACCATTCCCGTTGACCCAAGCTGGGGCAAGCTCACCGGCACGCGTGTCCATCGCCCTATTACGATAATCAAAGAATTTGATCAGACTACCCCACTTCTTTACCGCGCCGTGTGTGAAGGGCGAGTTATGAAGAAGGGAATTATTAAGATGTATCGTATTCTGGAGTCCGGTATCGAGGCCGAATATTTCAATATCGTAATGGAAAACGTTAAGTTCACGACAGTGGCGCCCTTCCTGACCCCTAACGGCATGAGCAGCACCCATCTTGAAACGCTCGAATTGCGTTATGAAGCCATCTCATGGAAGTACACGGAGGGGAATATCATTTACCGTGACACCTGGAACGATCGCTGTTTTGGCTGAGCACAGACGAGTGTTGAAAGTGAGCAGATAAAAAGAAACCGTTTCAGGGGACGGTTTCTTTCCCATGACTGTCTGGAGTGGTCCGGGTAAGCCATAAAGACTATTTTGACCTTCTACAAGCCCCCCTGGCTTTTTCTATCCTTCTTGCTTTTTCCTCTTCTCGCGCAAGCCATAAACATATATGATTTAGTATATATAATAAAAGACATTCAGGATGACAGAATGCTCCACCCCCTCCAGCTCTTCAAAACCCTCTCCGACGAAACGCGGCTCGCCATCGTCATGCTGCTCCGCGAAGCGGGCGAGCTGTGCGTCTGCGATCTCTGCGCCGCGACCACCGAGCCGCAGCCTAAGGTCTCACGCCACATGGCCCTTCTGCGCGAGGCCGGGCTGGTGATTGACCGTCGCGAGGGTAAGTGGGTTTATTACCGCCTCTCTCCCAACATGCCTGCATGGTCCGCAGCCGTTATCGACAACAGCTGGAACTGCCTGCGGGAAGAGACGCGCATGAAGCTTAAAAACCGACTTTCAGGCTCGTGCTGATAACAACACATTCACAAAAACAGATATACGGGGTTACACATGTTTCTGGCAGGGGCTATTTTTCTGTTTACGCTGGTGCTGGTCATCTGGCAGCCAAAAGGGCTGAGTATCGGCTGGAGCGCAAGCATCGGTGCCGTGCTGGCGCTGGCCTGCGGGGTGATCCACATTAGCGATATTCCGGTGGTGTGGAATATCGTCTGGAACGCCACGGCGACGTTTATCGCCGTCATCATCATCAGCCTGCTGCTGGATGAGTCCGGCTTTTTCGAGTGGGCGGCGCTGCACGTCGCCCGCTGGGGAAACGGTCGCGGGCGATTGCTGTTTACGTATATCGTGCTGCTGGGCGCAGCCGTGGCGGCGCTGTTTGCCAATGACGGCGCGGCGCTGATCCTGACGCCAATCGTTATCGCCATGCTGCTGGCGCTGGGGTTCAGCAAGCAGGCGACGCTGGCGTTTGTGATGGCGGCAGGATTTATCGCCGATACCGCCAGCCTGCCGCTGATTGTGTCCAACCTGGTCAACATCGTCTCGGCGGACTTCTTTAAGCTGGGGTTCAGCGAATACGCCTCGGTGATGATCCCGGTAGATATCGCCGCAATTGCCGCGACGCTGGTGATGCTGCATCTGTTCTTCCGCAAGGAAATCCCGCCGGAATATGACCTGTCGAAACTGCGCGAGCCCGCGCGCGCGATAAACGATCTTCCGACGTTCAGAACGGGCTGGCTCGTCCTGCTCCTTCTTCTCGTCGGCTTCCTCGTGCTTGAGCCTCTGGGCATTCCGGTCAGCGCCATTGCGGCCGTCGGCGCGCTGATTTTGTTTGCCGTCGCAAAACGCGGACATGCGATAAACACCGGAAAGGTGCTGCGCGGCGCACCGTGGCAGATCGTTATCTTCTCGCTGGGGATGTATCTGGTGGTGTATGGCCTGCGCAATGCCGGGCTGACGGAATATCTCTCAGGCGTACTGGATAGCCTGGCCGGGCACGGGCTGTGGGCCACTACGCTGGGCACCGGGTTCATCACCGCGTTCCTGTCATCCATAATGAACAACATGCCCACGGTGCTGATTGGCGCGCTCTCCATTGACGGCAGCGCGGCAACCGGGTTGATCAAGGACGCGATGATTTACGCCAACGTGATTGGCTGCGATCTGGGACCGAAAATCACGCCTATCGGCAGCCTCGCCACCCTGCTCTGGCTCCACGTGCTGGCGCAGAAAAACATGACGATTACCTGGGGCTACTATTTCCGGACGGGCATCATCATGACGCTGCCGGTCCTGTTTGTGACGCTCGCCGCGCTGGCGCTATGTCTCTCCTTCACACTGTAATGAGCAACCGATATGAGCCACATCACCATTTATCACAACCCCGCCTGCGGCACCTCGCGCAACACGCTGGAGATGATCCGCAACAGCGGCACGGAGCCAGAGATTATCCTCTATCTGGAAACCCCGCCGTCGCGCGATACGCTGACCACCCTGATTGCTGAGATGGGCATTTCGGTGCGGGATCTGCTGCGTAAAAACGTGGAGCCCTATGAGCAGCTCGGCCTTGCCGAAGATAGCTTCACCGACGACCAGCTAATCGAGTTTATGCTTCAATACCCGATCCTGATTAATCGTCCGATCGTGGTCACGCCGCTGGGAACCCGCCTGTGCCGCCCGTCTGAAGTTGTCCTCGACATCCTGCCTGACGCGCAGAAAGGGGCATTTACGAAAGAGGATGGCGAAGCGGTCGTGGACGCCAGCGGGAAAAAAATTCAACACAGGTAAAACTGACAGGGCGCGGGATACCTAAGGGTTCTCCTCGCCCGCAATCCTCCCCACCATCGCCCGGATCTCTTCCCGTGTTAGCGGCGCCCGGTCGGTCACATAGTGCAGCGTCATCCCTTCGATAAACGCGTCCAGCGCGCGGGTGGTGACCGGGTCGAACCACTGCTCAAGCGTAGTCTGGCTCATCTTCATCCAGTCCTGCATCACCGTCTTGAGCGCCGCGCTGCGGTGCATAAAGGCGTAGAGCTGGTACATCAGCGCCATATTGTGCGGCGTGGTCACCTGCGAGCTGTGGATCAGCGTGGTGATGGATTCGCACGCCATTTCCGGCCCGGTGACGCCTGCAAAGAAATCCCGGTACTGCTGCGACATCTGGCGGGTAAACCACGTGAAGGCCTCCTCCAGCAGCGGCTCCATGCCGTCGAAATAGTAGGTCATCGACCCGAGCGGCACGCCCGCGCAGGTGGCGATTTTACGGTGCGTGACGGCGTGAATCCCGTGCTCGGCGATGGTATCGAGCGTTGCCTGGAGTATTTTTTCCCGGCGATGCGGATCGTTCGGTGGTCTGCTCATAAATTCCTCACGTGGTTTGTGTACAAATGTACACAAACTTGCTAGTGTTGTCGCTATTGTTGTACTTCTGGTGCTACCCCAATGACGCTAACCTCTCCCCGTAAAGCCCTGCAGCTCCGCATGTGGGCGCTGTTTATGTTCTTCTTTATTCCCGGTCTGCTGATGGCCTCCTGGGCCACGCGCACCCCCGCCATTCGCGACATTTTGTCGGTCTCGACCGCTGAGATGGGCATCGTGCTGTTCGGCCTGTCGATAGGCTCGATGAGCGGCATACTCTGCTCCGCGTGGCTGGTAAAGCGCTTCGGCACGCGGGCGGTGATCCGCACCACGATGTGCTTCGCGGTCGTGGGGATGATCGTGCTGAGCGCCGCCCTGTGGTGTGCGTCACCGGTGCTGTTTGCCCTGGGGCTGACGGTATTTGGCGGCAGCTTCGGCTCGGCGGAAGTGGCGATCAACGTTGAAGGGGCAGCGGTCGAGCGCGAGATAAACAAAACCGTGCTGCCGATGATGCACGGCTTTTACAGCCTCGGCACGCTGGCCGGTGCGGGCGTGGGGATGGCGCTGACGGCTACGGGCGTGAGCGCGAATCTGCATATCCTGCTGGCGGCGCTGGTGTGCATCGTTCCGATTCTGACCGGCATCCGGGCTATTCCGGACGGCACCGGAAAAAACTCTGCTGACGAACAGCACTCGGCCGAAAAAGGGCGGCCCTTCTACCGCGATTTTCAGCTGATGCTGATTGGCGTGGTGGTGCTGGCGATGGCGTTCGCGGAAGGTTCCGCCAACGACTGGCTGCCGCTGCTGATGGTGGACGGTCATGGCTTTAGCCCCACCTCCGGCTCGCTGATCTACGCCGGATTTACGCTGGGGATGACCGTTGGGCGCTTCACCGGCGGCTGGTTTATTGACCGCTACAGCCGCGTGGCGGTGGTGCGCGCCAGCGCCCTGCTGGGCGGGCTGGGTATCGCGATGATTATCTTTGTCGATGTGGACTGGATTGCCGGGGTCTCGGTGATCCTCTGGGGGCTGGGCGCGTCGCTCGGCTTCCCGCTGACCATTTCAGCCGCCAGCGATACCGGCCCGGATGCCCCGACGCGCGTCAGCGTGGTAGCGACAACGGGCTATCTCGCCTTCCTGGTGGGGCCGCCGCTGCTCGGCTTCCTCGGCGAGCACTACGGGCTGCGCAGCGCCATGCTGGTGGTATTAGGGTTAGTCATTATCGCGGCGCTGGTGGCGCGCGCGGTGGCGAAGCCGGAAACGAATCAAACGACACTGGAGAAGGGATATGAGCGTTAAACTGATCGCCGTCGACATGGATGGCACATTCCTGAGCGATGCCAAGACCTACAATCGCGCGCGCTTTCTGACGCAGTACGCCCGCATGAAGGCGCAGGGCATTCGCTTCGTGGTCGCCAGCGGCAACCAGTACTACCAGCTGATCTCCTTTTTCCCGGAAATAGCGCATGAAATTTCATTCGTCGCCGAAAACGGCGGCTGGGTGGTGAGCGAAGGTCAAGACGTCTTTAACGGTGAACTGTCGAAAGCCCATTTCGAGACCGTCGCCAACGTCTTAAGCGACGTGCCGGGCATTGAGATCATCGCCTGCGGGAAAAGCAGCGCCTACACACTGAAGGGCTATGACGAGAGCTTTAAGGCGATCGCGGCGAAGTACTATCACCGTCTCGAAATGGTGAGTGATTTCGACAACCTGAACGATATTTTCTTTAAGTTCGGGCTTAACGTTTCTGACGATGAGATCCCGCGCATTCAGGCGCTGCTGCATGAAAAGCTGAGCGACATTATGGTGCCCGTCACCACCGGTCACGGCAGCATCGACCTCATCATCCCCGGCGTGCATAAAGCCAACGGCCTGCGGCTCCTGCAACAGCGCTGGGGCATAGACAACAGCGAAGTGGTGGCCTTTGGGGACAGCGGCAACGACGTGGAGATGCTGCGTCAGTCCGGGTTCAGCTTTGCAATGGCGAACGCCAGACCGCACATCAAGGCGGTGGCGCGTTTTGAAGCGCCGCATAATAACGACGAAGGCGTGCTGGATGTGATTGAGAAGGTATTGAACGGGGAGGAGCCGTTTAATTGATATCGTGCGGTCTGATGCCCTAACCCTCTCCCACAGGGCTGAGGGATCCCCAGTAATTTTTTAAACCTGAAGCAATGTGTGTGCCATCAGGGTTATAAATGCCTTACAGCGATGCCCCGGTCCGGCTGTAAATCGCCGAAGCGTTTCCGTAAGGCCGGGGCGAGGCGCAGGGATGCGCCGAGAGGGCGTGGCCTGCAGGGATGCAGGCTCATGCCCGACCCGAAAGCCTGAAGGAATAAGCTGAGGGCACCGCGAAGCGGCGATTTACCGCCGGGAGCCCGGGTCGCCAGGGTGGTGGCGATTGAGCCACCCTGGCACGTTCACCGGTCATGTCGTCACAGAGTAGCAAGGAACATGAAGTGAACGGAAAGACCACCACAGCCGTATGTTCCCCCCCTCACCCCAATTATCTCCCTCAATGGAGAGGGGGCCGACTGTGCTGGCATTATTTTGTGGGGATCCCTCACCCCACAGGGAGAGGGAATAAAGATCACGGTTGCAGGGCGTTGCCGACGCGTTTGTCCTTCAGGAACACCACCATCAGGCCAACCCACAGCACGCCGTTGGCGAGGTTAAACAGGCTGAACAGCCCGTTGCCGCCCGTCGCGTAGGCATGCTTGCTCACCTCAATACCGACAGTAAAAATCAGCATCTGCAGCATGCCCATCGCCGCGGATACCGTGCCTTTACTCATCTCGCTGGCAAACAGCGTCAGGCGCACCAGCCCGGCGTTGGCCACGCCAATCCCAAAGGCGTAAATGCTCAGCCCCGCCGTCATCCACAGGTAGGCGTGGGATGACGCGACGGTCGCCACCGCTGCCAGAATCAGCCCTGCCGCAATCGGCCAGCCGCCCATGATGATCAGCGAACGCACGGTTCGTCGTGACGTCAGACGGGCCAGCACCAGGTTCCCGATAATCAGCGCGCCGAAGATCGGCACCTGCAGCAGACCGTACTCATAGCTGCTGAGCTTTTCGCCGCTGATGATAATCACCGGCGACTGCGCAATCCACGCCAGCAGCGGCAGGCTAACGAACCCGGTCGCCAGCGCGCCCGCCACAAAGCGGCCATTCTTCAGCACTGCTTTGTAATCCCGGCCCAGCTCTTTCAGCGAGAGCTTCTCGCCGATGCGGGTGGCGGTTTCCGGCATCGCGCGGTGCAGACCAAAGAAGGCTATGGCAGCGAGTACCGCAAAGAGGACAAACATCCCTTCCCACGGGGCTACGTGCACCCACGCCGCGCCCACCAGCGGCCCCAGCAGCGGAGCGATCAGCGCCACGTTGGCCATCAGCGCGGTAATTTTGATACACACCGCCTCTTCAAACGACTCCTGAATGGCGGCATACCCTACGGCACCGATAAAGCACAGGCTTACCCCCTGCAGGAAGCGCAGCAGGGTAAATTGCTCGATATTCTGCGCCAGCAGCGTGGCGAGACAGGTGACGATAAACCACACCACGCCCGTCAGCATCACCGGGCGACGGCCAATGCGATCCGACAGCGGGCCTAACAGCCACTGCAAAAACATGCCGCCGGCCAGATAGGCGGTCATGGAGGTCGGTACCCACTCAATGCCCGCGTTGTACTGCGCCACAACGGTCAGCATACCGGGCTGGATCATATCGTTGCCGATATAGGTAGAAAATTCGTAGAGCACCAGACACAGAGGGAAAAGCAACGCCTGACGACCCAGACGTGAACCAGAAGAAGAACGGTTTAACATGCAATCTCTTTATAATGACAAAATCGCGACGAGTGTAATGAAATGCCGCAGCCCGAGATAGTGATTTATCGAGGATAAACAGAAATAAAGCACATATCGTCTTCGTTTAAGGTTTCCTTAAGTTGACAGTTTTATGATACCCCCATTACTCGTCAACGACCCCTAATTATGGCACTCACTTCCAGCCGTTCAGAATTGTCTAACTTACAGACAAATAAGACAAAACGACTTTACCGCTTGCCGGGCCGCTTTTATGGTTATCAGCTTTTCATACTGGTGGCCCTTGCCGTGCTTTTCACGTGGTTATCTCGCAATGAAGCACTCGACAGATGGATTACCGGCTTTTGGTATGACGCGGCAACGCAAAGCTTCCCGCTGCAGAAAGACCACCTGCTGGATCTGCTGAATCACCGCCTGGCGAAGTATATCGCCATCGCCTTAGGTGCCGTGGCGCTGCTTTACGGCGCTTACAGGCGTAACGCAAGGCTGGTGACGGCGGCGCTGCTGATGGGCGTTGGCGCGCTGGTGGTGGGCGTGCTGAAAAGCGTGAGCCATCACAGCTGCCCGTGGGATCTGGTGGAATATGGCGGTAAGGCAGTGTCTTATCCCCTGTTCAGCGCCGTCCCTGCTGACAGCGGTCCGGGGCGCTGTTTCCCCGGCGGTCATGCCTCCAGCGGGTTTATGGTGATGGGGCTGTTTTTTGCCTTCTGGCGCGAGCGTCCGCGTCTTGCCTGGAGCTTCGTCGCGGTGGGCGTGGTGCTAGGTCTGGTGATGGGCTACGGCCAGATCATGCGCGGGGCACATTTTTTCTCTCACAACCTGTGGGCCGGGTGGTGGGTTTGGTTTTCCCAGGTGGTGGTCTACGGGCTTATTTCCACCCGGTTTGCTAAAGAGTGATAACGCTATGTTAGAGAATCTGAATTATCAGCTGTTTTATCTGATCAACGCTACCCCGACCTCGCCAGAGGCGATGATTGATTTCGCTACCTTTCTGGCAAAAGATCTGATCGGTATCGTTCCTGCGCTGGCCGCCATCCTCTGGCTATGGGGTCCCCGCAGCCAGGTGAAGGCACACCGCCAGCTGGTGATCAAAGTGGCGATGGCGCTGGGCGTGAGCGTACTGGTGAGCTTTGCACTGGGGCATGTGTTCCCGCATCCCCGTCCTTTTGTTGCTCACGTCGGCTATACCTTCCTGCACCACGCGCCGGATGACTCCTTCCCGAGCGACCACGGTACGGTGATCTTCACCTTCGCGCTGGCCTTCCTGTTCTGGCACCGCCTGTGGTCGGGCGCGGTCCTGATGGTGGCGGCTCTGGCCATCGCCTGGTCCCGCATTTACCTTGGCGTTCACTGGCCGCTGGATATGGTGGGCGGTTTCCTGGTGGGGCTGATTGGCTGCGTAAGCGCGGCTATCCTGTGGAGCCTCTTTGGTGAAGCGCTTTATCGCACGCTGTCTTCACTCTATCGCGCCCTTTTCGCTATCCCGATCCGCAAAGGCTGGATACGTGACTAACCCTGACCTGACAGGTTACACTTGAACCCCCGCCCTGCGGGGGTTCACTTTTTTATGCCGAGGAACTATGGAAACACGTCGCGATGACCGCATTGCTCAGCTGCTGCAGGCGCTGAAGCGCAGCGATAAGCTGCATCTTAAGGAAGCTGCCAACCTCCTCGGCGTCTCGGAGATGACCATTCGTCGGGATCTGAACAGCGAAAGCGCGCCCGTCGTGCTGCTGGGCGGATACATCGTTCTTGAGCCGCGCAGCGCCAGCCATTATCTGATCAGCGACCAGAAGACGCGCCTGGTGGAAGAGAAACGCAAAGCCGCACGGCTTGCGGCCTCGCTGGTGCAGCCGCACCAGACGCTGTTTTTTGACTGCGGGACCACCACGCCGTGGATTATCGAAGCCATCGACAGCAGCATTCCGTTTACCGCCGTGTGCTACTCCCTGAACACCTTTCTGGCGCTGCAGGAAAAACCCGAATGCCGGGTGATCCTTTGCGGCGGCGAGTTTCACGCCAGCAACGCGATCTTTAAGCCGCTCAACCTGCAGGACACCCTCAGCAATCTCTGCCCGGATATCGCGTTTTATTCCGCCGCGGGCGTGAATGTGCATCAGGGGGCGACCTGCTTTAACCTGGAAGAGCTGCCGGTAAAGCACTGGGCGTTAAGCGCGGCGCAATACCATGTGCTGGTGGTCGACCACAGCAAGTTTGGCAAGGTGCGTTCGGCACGAATGGGCGAGCTGGCCCAGTTTGACGCCATCGTCAGCGATTGCCGCCCGGATGACGAGATTGTGGCCCACGCGAAGGCGCAGCAGGTGAAGTTGATGTATTGAGGTTATGCCGGGTGCGGCTTCGCCTTACCCGGCCTACAGGGGCTCGAACGTAGGCCGGGTAAGCGCAGCGCCACTCGGCAAAAACTTAGCTAAACCAGCTGCCAAACCACCCGTGGAATTTCATCATCACGAAATCCCACATCCGGCTGAAGAAGCCGCCCTCTTCCACCGCTTCCATCACAATCAGCGGACGCTGTTCAATCGACTTCCCGTTAAGCTGGAAATCTATCGTCCCGACCACCTGGCCTTTTTTCAGCGGGGCGGTGAGCTGCGGGTCAGTCAGGGTGTAGCTGGCCTTCAGGTTTTTCAGCTGGCCGCGCGGAATGGTTACCGAACCCGCCTCACCCGCGCCCAGGTTGACTTCGCTCTTGTCTCCAAACCAGACACGCTGGCTGACGAACGTGGCATCCGGCTTAATCGGCGTCACGGTCTCATAGAAGCGGAAGCCCCAGGTCAGCAGCTTTTCTGATTCGTTAAAGCGAATGCGGTCGGTTTTGGTGCCCAGCACCACCGAAATCAGGCGCATGTCGCCCTGCGTCGCGGAGGCTACCAGGTTATAACCCGCGCCCGCCGTGGTGCCGGTCTTCATGCCGTCCACGTTAACGTTGCTGCTCCACAGCAGGCGGTTGCGGTTCGGCTGGCGGATTTTGTTGAAGGTAAACTCTTTCTCTTTATGGATGGCGTATTCATCCGGCACGTCGTGGATCAGCGCTTTCCCCAGCAGCGCCATGTCGCGCGCGGTACTGAACTGCCCCGGCGCATCCAGACCGTGAACCGTTTTAAACGTGGTGTTGGTTAAGCCCAGCTTCTGCGCATAGCCATTCATCAAACCGATGAAAGAATCCTGGCTGCCGGCAACGTAATCGGCCAGCGCGATGCACGCATCATTCCCCGACTGAATAATCACCCCTTTATTAAGATCGGAAACGGAAACCTGATCGCCCGGCTTCAGGAACATCACGGAAGAGCCCCGCAGCGCCGGGTTGCCGGTCGCCCAGGCATCCTTCCCGATGGTGACCATATCGTCCAGCTTGATCTTGCCCGCTTTTAGCGCCTGGCCCACCACATAGCTGGTCATGATTTTGGTGAGGCTGGCCGGATCGAGTTTCTCATCCGCATTGCCTTCCGCCAGCACCTTACCGCTGGCGTAGTCCATCAGGATCCAGGCGCGCGCATCCACAGGCGGCGCTTCGGGCGCAGCCTGCTCAGCTGCGTAGAGCGTTGGTGCAAACAGGAAAAGGAGCGCAGAGCCTGCCGCCAGGCTGCGCAGAGAAGTCATTTTACGCGTCATAAATGCCACCCGAGTGTCCATTCAAAAATTACGTCACATCACCGTGTCGCAAGAAGCGATGAGTAATAGCGCACTAAAACGGTTAAAGAAACCCAGCGAGGGTAAAGTTATTAAAGTTTATGCAATAACATTCAGATACGCTTTGATTAAGACGATTTTTTTGTCTTCTGTTGCGTAATTGTTAGGTTTATCTCACCATGGCGAAAAGCTGACTCGGATTCACATCTCATCGGGAGTAAATATGATTACGCTGTGGGGCAGGAATAATTCGACCAACGTTAAGAAAGTGCTCTGGACGCTGGAAGAGCTGGATTTACCGTTCAATCAAATCATGGCCGGGCTGTCGTTTGGCGTAAATAAAGAGGCCGACTACCTGGCCATGAACCCGAACGGCCTGGTGCCGCTGCTGCGCGATGATGAAACAGACGCGACGCTTTGGGAGTCCAACACCATTGTGCGTTATCTTGCCGCCCAGTACGGCCAGGGCCGCCTGTGGGTTGAAAATCCGGCCCGCCGCGCACAGGGTGATAAATGGATGGACTGGGCAAACCAGACGCTATCTCCGACCCACCGCGTGATCCTGATGGGGCTTATCCGCACGCCGGAAGCCGAACGCGATTATCCCGCGATTCATGCCGCGCAGGATGCCTGCGAAAGTCTGTTTGCAATGATGGATGACGAGCTGGCGAAGCACGCCTGGTTCTCCGGCGAGGCCTTCGGCACGGGCGATATCGCCGTGGCGCCGTTCGTCTGGAACCTGACCAACATGGGCCTGACGTGGACGCCGCGCCCTCACCTTGAGCGCTGGCTAAACCAGCTGAGCGATCGCCCGGCGTACCGCAACGTGGTGATGATTCCGGTTACCTGATTACGCATCGGACGGGCTGACTTTTAAGAGCTGCCCGTCCGTCTCGTCGGTCAGAACATATAAATAGCCATCCGGCCCCACCCGCACGTCGCGAATACGCTGGTCCCGGTCGCCCAGAATGCGCCCGTCCTCCGTCACCTTGTTGCCGTCCACGCTCAGGACGATAACGTCCTTCTCCTTCAGCGCGCCGATGAACAGCTTGTTTTTCCACTGCGGGAAAACGTCGCTGTTGTAAAACGCCATGCCGCTTACGGCAGGTGAGACTTTCCAGACGAACAGCGGCTTCTCGGTTCCCTCAACGTGCTCGCCTTTGGCTTCCGGGATTTTTAACCCGCTGTAGTTGATGCCGTGCGTCGCCAGCGGCCAGCCGTAGTTCTTTCCCTTTTCCGGAATGTTGATCTCGTCCCCGCCGCGCGGACCGTGCTCGTTCAGCCACAGCGTGTCGCTCCAGGGATTCATCGCCATCCCCTGCGGGTTGCGGATGCCGTAAGACCAGATTTCGGGCCGCGCGCCGGGGGTATTCACAAAGGGGTTATCCGGCGGCACTTTTCCGTCTTCGGTGAGACGTACCACTTTGCCCTGCAGCTTGTCCAGATCCTGCGCCGTCGGGCGCTGGTTATTCTCGCCGAGCCCGATGAAGAGTGAGCCTTTGCCGTCGAACACCAGCCGCCCGCCGAAATGGTTACCGGTCGAGAGTTTCGGCATCTGGCGGAACGCCACCTGGAATCCTTCGATGCGGGAATAGTCGTCGCTCAGACGGCCATAGCCCACCGCCGTTCCGGCTTTGCCGTCATCACCGGCCTCGGCGTAGCTCAGCCAGACGCGGCGCGACGTTTTAAAATCCGGGGCGAGAACCACGTCCAGCAAACCTCCCTGGCCGTTTGCCCACACCTTCGGCACGCCGATAATCGGATCGGATAGCCCTTTTCCGGCCTGCCAGCGTTTGAGCTGACCGCCCTTCAGGGTCACCAGCAGCCCTTGATTGTCCGGCAGGAACGCCAGGGACCAGGGATGATCGAGCCGGTTTTGCAGCACCTCGACCTTGACCGCTTCTGGCGCAGCAAGCAGCGACACGGGAAACAACAACGCAGGCAGGAAAATCAGCGAGGATCGGTGCATAACGCGCTCCTTTATCAGCATATGGCATAAAGGGTAGCCACTGCGACCGGGGGCGTTATCACATTTACAAAAGCTTAATCAGAAGGGGGAGTTGCCTCCCCCGGAATCAGTGCTGTTCAAGCTGTTTGTGCTCGTTCAGGCACATGATGCATAGAGAGAGCGTGGTCAGGCAGTTTTCAAGCTTCTCCGCGTTTACGGCGATAAAGTTCGGACAGTCGTGGCGTCCATTCATCAAACATACCCCAGCAATGGAGAGCACCTCGGCGGCGCGGCGCAGCGCGACTTCTTCACTTTCGCCGTAGTCCACCTTCAGGGTCGGTGCTTTTTCACGCATGAAATTACACAGTTCAAACAGGTTATCACGCAGATGTTCGCTTTCGCTGACTGACATATACCCTTTCGCCTTCCTCAACTGCAGGTACGCGGCCAGGTCGATTCGGGCGTTGATCAGCTTGTTCAGCAGATCGCGTTTTAGTCTGTCAACGGTCATGCTCTTTCCTCCTCTGTCAGCCATGGTGCATAGTCAGAATAAGTACATTTTTTGTACAGTTTAATGCCTGGGATCAATTTTTATTAACTGATTAACATTATTTACAATGTTACAACCTCCGCCCGACGCATCCGCCTTGCAAAGAGTGTATAAATCCCCCGCGATACGCTGTAAAATCCCGCCCTGATAACTCCATAATTGATGAATTTTTAACCTATGAGCAATGTTACGCACCAGCCGAAAATCGGCTTCGTCTCCCTGGGCTGCCCGAAAAACCTCGTGGATTCCGAACGCATCCTGACCGAACTGCGCACCGAGGGCTATGACGTGGTGCCAAGCTACGACAACGCCGATATGGTGATTGTTAACACCTGCGGGTTTATCGACAGCGCGGTTCAGGAGTCCCTGGAAGCCATCGGTGAAGCCCTGACCGAAAACGGCAAAGTGATCGTGACCGGCTGTCTGGGCGCGAAAGAAGACCAGATCCGCGAAGTGCACCCGAAGGTGCTGGAGATCACCGGCCCGCACAGCTATGAGCAGGTGCTGCAACATGTTCATCACTACGTGCCAAAACCTAAGCACAACCCGTTCCTGAGCCTGGTGCCGGAACAGGGCGTGAAGCTGACGCCGCGCCACTACGCGTACCTGAAAATTTCCGAAGGCTGCAACCACCGCTGCACCTTCTGCATCATCCCGTCCATGCGTGGCGATCTGGTGAGCCGTCCAATTGGTGAAGTGCTGGCAGAAGCCAAGCGTCTGGCCGACGCGGGCGTGAAGGAGCTGCTGGTCATCTCCCAGGACACCTCTGCCTACGGCGTGGACGTGAAGCACCGCTCCGGCTTCCACAACGGCGAGCCGGTGAAAACCAGCATGGTGGGCCTGTGCGAGCAGCTGTCTAAACTCGGCATCTGGACGCGTCTGCACTACGTCTACCCGTATCCGCACGTTGACGACGTGATCCCATTGATGGCGGAAGGCAAAATTCTGCCGTACCTCGACATCCCGCTGCAGCACGCCAGCCCGCGTATCCTGAAGCTGATGAAGCGCCCAGGCTCCGTTGACCGTCAGCTGGCGCGCATCAAGCAGTGGCGCGAGATCTGCCCGGATCTGACCCTGCGCTCAACCTTCATCGTCGGCTTCCCGGGTGAAACCGAAGAAGATTTCCAGATGCTGCTCGACTTCCTGAAAGAAGCGCGTCTGGACCGCGTCGGCTGCTTCAAGTACAGCCCGGTGGAAGGTGCGACCGCCAACGAGCTGGCGGATCAGGTGCCGGAAGAGGTGAAAGAAGAGCGCTGGAACCGCTTCATGCAGCTCCAGCAGCAGATCTCTGCCGAGCGTCTGCAGGAGAAAGTGGGCCGCGAGATCATGGTCATCATCGACGAAGTGGACGAAGAAGGCGCGATTGGCCGCAGCATGGCGGACGCCCCTGAAATCGACGGTGCGGTGTACCTGAACGGTGAAACCAACGTTAAGCCGGGCGATATCATTCGCGTGAAGGTTGAAAACGCGGACGAGTATGATCTGTGGGGTAGCCGGGTTTAATCTCCCCCTCTGTTGTAGGCCGGGTAAGGCGTAGCCGCCACCCGGCACATTTTCACTGCACTACCCCTTTATCCTCGGATCCAGCGCGTCGCGCAGCCCATCTCCCAGCAGGTTAAACGCCAGCACGGTCAGGAAAATCGCCAGACTCGGGAAGATCGCCACGTGCGGCGCAATCACCATATCCGCCCTCGCCTCGTTCAGCATCGCGCCCCACTCCGGCGTCGGCGGCTGCGCGCCTAGCCCCAGAAACGACAGGCTGGCCGCCGAGATAATCGATACGCCGATGCGCATGGTGAAATAGACCACGATGGACGACACCGTTCCCGGCAGAATATGGCTGAACAGGATGGTGGCATCGCTGGCCCCCATGCTGCGGGCAGACTCGATAAACGTCTGCTGTTTCAGCACCAGCGTGTTGCCGCGCACCAGGCGGGCAAACGCCGGAATCGAAAAGACCGCGACGGCAACGATGACGTTTGCCATGCCGCTGCCCATGATCGCCACCACGGCAATCGCCAGCAAAATACCGGGAAAGGCAAACAGCACGTCGCAAATGCGCATGATGATGCGGTCCCACCAGCCTTCGTAGTACCCGGCAACGAGACCCAGCACGGTCCCGATGGCCGCGCCGATCAGCACCGCAAACACCCCGGCGGCGAGCGAGATCTGCGCCCCCACCAGCACGCGGCTGAAGATATCGCGACCGAGGGAGTCCACGCCGAACCAGTGCAGCATCGAGGGGCCGTCGTTCAGACGGTCGTAGTCAAAATAGTTTTCCGCATCAAACGGCGCGACCCACTGCGCCACAATCGCCACCGCTATCAGCAGCAGCACGAACAGCCCCGCCGCCATCGCGACCGGCTGACGGCGAAAACGCCGCCAGAATTCAGACCATGGGGTATGGATATGGTCCGGTTTGAGCCCCGGCATCGCGTTTAACACGGCCTGACGTCGCCAGTTCAACAATCGCATCTTACTTATACCTGATGGCCGGGTTAATGGCGGCGTAGAGCACGTCCACCACTAAGTTGATAAGAATAAACTCCAGGGAGAACAGCAGAACTTCCGCCTGAATCACCGGGTAGTCGCGCATCTCGACGGAATCAACCAGCAGGCGCCCCAGCCCCGGCCAGTTGAACACCTTTTCCACAACGATCGAACCGCCCAGCAGGAAGCCAAACTGCAGCCCCATCATCGTCACCACCGGGATCATCGCATTGCGAAACCCGTGCTTGAGAATAACCCACTTCTCGCTGACCCCTTTCGCCCGCGCGGTGCGAATATAGTCTTCGCTCAGCACGTCAACGAACGAGGCGCGGGTAAAGCGGGCCATCACCGCCGAAACGGCAGCCCCCAGGGTCAGGGACGGCAGGATGTAATGCTGCCAGGTATCGGCCCCGACGGTCGGCAGCCAGCCCAGCTCAACGGAGAAGATCTGCATCAGCAGCATCCCCAGCGCGAACGCCGGGAAGGAGATGCCGGTCACCGCCAGCGCCATGCCAAGCTTGTCCGGCCAGCGGTTGCGCCAGACCGCCGCCACAATCCCGGCGCCAAGCCCAAACACGACCGCCCAGCTCATGCTGGCAATCGTTAACCAGAAGGTGGGCATAAAGCGGCTGGCAATCTCCTCGGACACCGGACGACGCGACACCATCGAGATGCCGAAATCGCCCTGCAGAACGTTGCAGATATAATGGATGAACTGCATATACAGCGGCTGGTCGAGGCCCAGCTGCTTGCGCACCAGCTCAATGACGGTGGCATCCGCTTCCGGCCCGGCGATCAGGCGCGCCGGATCGCCCGGCAGCAGATGCACAAACAAAAACACCAGCACTGCCACAATCAGCAGCGTTGGGATAAGCCCCAGCAGGCGTTTACAAACATAATTCAGCATGAGGTTTATTTTAAATCCGCATCGTCAAAGCTAAAGCCCGTGTCCGGCATGATGTAGAACCCGGTCAACGCTTTGTTATGGGCTGACACCAGTTTCTCCACCACCAGCGGCACCCACGGCGACTCTTTCCAGATAATATCCTGCGCGTCTTTGTAGAGGCGCGCTTTCTCGTCCGGTTTGGTGGTTTTCAGGGCATCCGCAAGGTCTTTGTCCACCTGCGGATTGCTGTAGAACGCGGTGTTGAACAGCGTTGGCGGCCAGTTTTGCGAGGCAAACAGCGGCGACAGCGCCCAGTCGGCTTCGCCGGTCGAGGCCGACCAGCCGGTGTAGAACATCCGCACCCCGCTCTCTTTCTGCCCCTTCCCTTCCACTTCAGCCGCACGCTGTCCGGCATCCATCGCGGTGACCTGCACCTTGATGCCCACCTGCGCCAGCTGCTGCTGGGTGAACTGCAGCACCTTCTGGGCGGTACTGTGATTATGCGACGACCACAGCGTGGTGCTGAAGCCGTTCGGGAAGCCCGCCTCTTTCAGCAGCTCGCGGGCTTTGGCCGGATCGTACGGCCACGGCTGATAGCTCTGGGCATAGGCAATCGCCGGTGGCAGTACGCCGGTCGCCGGGGTAGCATAGCCCGCAAAAGCGACCTTCACCAGCGCCTGGCGGTTGATGGCGTAGTTGATGGCTTCACGCACCTTCGGGTTATCGAACGGCTTTTGCGTGACGTTCATGCTGATGTAGCGCTGCATGATCGACGGGCTGGCGACCAGCTCCAGCTTGCTGTTTTTCTGCAAAATGGCGGCCTGCTCATACGGGATCGGGAAGGCAAACTGCGCCTCGCCGGTTTGCAGCATCGCCGCGCGGGTGTTGTTGTCGACCACCGGGCGCCAGGTGATGGTGTCCAGCTTCGGCAGCCCCTGCTGCCAGTAACCCGCGAATTTCTTCACCTTCACAAAATCGGTCTGGTTCCAGGTGAGCAGCTCGTACGGGCCGGTACCGACCGGGTGGAAGCCGATCTCCTTGCCGTATTTCTTCAGCGCGGCAGGGGAAATCATCGCCGTTGCCGGATGCGCCAGAATATTGATAAACGCGGAGAACGGCTCTTTCAGGGTAATTTTTACCGTCGCCGGGTCGACCACCTCTGTTTTAGCGATATTTTTATACAGGTTATAGCGCTTGAGGCTATTGTCCGGATTGCTGGCGCGATCGAGGTTAATCTTTACCGCCTCCGCATTGAAATCGGTTCCGTCCTGGAACTTCACGCCGGTTCTGAGCTTGATGGTATACACCAGCCCGTCGCCGGAGACGGTGTACCCCTCCGCCAGCACGTTTTTCAGCTTCATCTCTTTATCCAGGCCGAACAGGCCCTGATAGAACGATTTCGCTACCGCCTGCGACAGCGTGTCGTTGGCGTCATACGGATCGAGCGTGGTGAAATTAGAGCCGACGGCCACCACCACATCTTTGGCAGCGAACGCGGGGGCAGCGGCCAGGGCTGCCGTCACGCTCGCGGCTAACAACCATCTACGCGCTACAAATGTAACCATTGTGTTCTCCTGCCTGTTGTAAGTTATAACCGCGAAAACGCGTTGTCCTGACGCGGCGGCGCGACGAAATGGCCCGGACCGACCTCGCGCAGCGCCACGCGCTCCACGGCCTCGCCGCGTTTACGAATATTGCTCGGCATTTCATCCTGCAGCAGCACCCGCTGGCCGTGACGATGCGCCGGGTCGGCGACCGGGACCGCCGCGATGAGCTTGCGGGTATACAGGTGCTGCGGGTTCTCAAACACCGCTCGTCGAGGCCCGATCTCCACGATCTGCCCCATAAACATCACCGCCACGCGATGGCTGATGCGCTCAACCACCGCCATATCGTGCGAGATAAACAGGAAGGCGATCCCCATATCCCGCTGTAAATCCAGTAATAAGTTGATGATCTGCGCGCGGATGGAGACGTCCAGCGCCGAGACGGATTCATCGGCAATCACCACCTTCGGGTTCAGCGCCAGCGCGCGGGCGATGCAGATACGCTGGCGCTGCCCGCCGGAAAACTCGTGCGGATAGCGCCAGGCGTGCTCCGGCTTCAGGCCGACGCGCTCCAGCAGCCAGGCGACGCGCCGCTGCGCCGCCTCGCCGTCGAGCAGGTTATGGACCCGCAGCGGCTCCATGATCGAGTACCCCACCGTATGGCGCGGATCGAGAGAGGCATACGGATCCTGAAAAATGAACTGAATATCTCGCCGCACCGCCTGCAGCCTGCTGTCCGGCAGGGTATCAATGCGCTCACCGTTAAAGGTGATGCTGCCTTCCTGAGACTCCACCAGACGGAGCAACGCGCGTCCGGTGGTGGATTTACCGCAGCCGGACTCCCCCACCAGAGCCAGGGTTTCGCCGGGCCATAAATCGAAACTGACGTTTTCCACCGCGTGCACTTCGCGCTTCACGCGGTTCAGTACGCCGCTTCGCAGCGGAAAACGGGTGACCAGATTGCGCACTTCCAGAATGGGCCTGCCCGGCACCACGGTGTCCTGCTCGCGCTCCTCCTCCTGCACCTCTGATGCCTCGAGAGAAATCAGCGGAAAACGGCGCGGCAGGTCGCGCCCGTTCATCGCCCCCAGGCGCGGCACCGCCGCCAGCAGCGCTTTGGTGTAGGGATGCGCGGGCGAGTGAAATATCTGCTCCACCGGGCCGGTTTCCACCGCGCTGCCCTTGTGCATAACCAGCACCCGATCGGCGATATCGGCGACCACGCCCATATCGTGGGTGATGAAAATCACCCCCATCTCCATCTCCTGCTGAAGCACTTTGATGAGCTGCAGGATCTGCGCCTGAATCGTCACGTCCAGCGCCGTCGTCGGTTCATCGGCAATCAGTACCGCCGGACGGCAGGAGAGCGCCATGGCAATCATCACCCGCTGGCGCATGCCGCCGGAAAGCTGGTGCGGGTAGCGCCCCAGAATGGCCTGCGCCTCCGGAATGCGCACCAGCTCCAGCATCCTTCTGGCTTCCCTGAGCGCCTCATCGCCGCTCAGCCCCTGATGCAGGCGGATGGACTCGGCGATCTGTTCCCCGACCGGGAAAACCGGGTTCAGGGAGGTCATCGGCTCCTGGAAGATCATTGCAATATCCGCCCCGCGCACGCCCTGCATCTGCGAACCGCTCAGCTCATTTAAATCAATGACATCACGGTTACGGCGGCGCAGGAGCATTTTCTCGCTGCTGATTTGCCCACCCGTCTGTTCCAGCAGGCGCATCAGCGCCAGCGCGGTGACCGATTTACCGGAGCCGGACTCGCCAACAATCGCCAGCGTCTCGCCGCGCCGAAGCGTAAACGATAAATTCTGCACTGCGGGGATGAACTGCCGCTCTTCCTGAAACGCAATATTCAGCTGATGGACAGCCAGCACTTCGCGGGTGTCCAGTTCTTCACAGTGCGGCACGCGTGGCCCCCTTATTCACGATAGATGCCCGTGCTCGGTTCATCACCGGCATAACCCCAGGCGCGATACATGCCCTCGCTGTTGAACGGCAGGGCCACGTTGCCCTCACGATCCACCGCAATGAGCCCGCCGACGCCGCCCAGCGCAGGCAGTTTTTCCATCACCACGCGCTCGCAGGCTTCGCTGAGGCTTAAGCCACCGTAGTCCATCAGCGCGGTGATGTCGTAGGCCGCGAGGGCGCGGATAAACACTTCTCCAGTGCCGGTACACGACACCGCCGCCGTGGCGTTATTGGCGTAGCAGCCCGCGCCCGGCAGCGGGCTGTCGCCGACGCGTCCGGGCAGCTTGTTGGTCATCCCGCCCGTAGAGGTTGCCGCCGCAAGGTTGCCTGCCTTATCGAGCGCCACCGCGCCCACCGTGCCCATCTTGGTTTTTTCGTCCAGCGGGGCAGCATGGTCAAGCTGCGTCATGCCCGCGGAGCGGGCGTCCAGCAGCTGCTGATAACGTTCTTCCGTGGAAAACAGATTCGGCGATACCGGTTCCATCCCGTATTCGAAGGCAAACGCCTCCGCCCCGGCGCCCGCCAGCAGCACGTGCGGACTTTGCTCCATCACCAGACGCGCCGCCAGCACCGGATTGCGCAGACGACTCACGCCCGCCACGGCCCCTGCTTTCAGGGTGACGCCGTCCATCACGCAGGCATCCAGCTCGTGGGTTTCATCCCGGGTAAAGACTGAACCGATGCCCGCATTAAAGAGCGGACACTCCTCCAGCAGGCGCACCGCCTCGGTGACCACGTCCAGCGCGCTCTCGCCCGCTTCCAGCATTTTCTGCCCCGTTTCCACAATGGCGTACAGCGCGTCAATGTAGCGCTTTTCCTGCTCGGGACTGAGCTGAGCACGGGTGATTGCCCCTGCGCCACCATGAATTGCGATTACCGCATTAACCATTCGCATCACCCGTTAGCCTGATTGGCGGCTTTTTCTATAAATATCATTATCGTCGACGAAACTTCAGATGATTTTTGAATATAGAAAGACGTAACAGTGATGTAAAGCGTACACCCATCGGGTCATACAGTTAGCCGCACTTTTCTGCCATAATGGGCGCTTTCGTTGTTACTCCGCAGGAGCCCACCATGGATTTTACCGCCGGACTGATGCCGCTTGAGACGGCACTCACGCAGATGCTTGACCGACTTTCCCCGCTGCAAGATGTCGAAACGCTGCCCCTCGTGCGCTGTTTTGGCCGCATTGCCGCGCGCGATATCGTCTCTCCGCTTAACGTGCCGGGGTTTGATAACTCCGCGATGGACGGTTACGCGGTGCGCCTGGCGGATCTCCAGACGGGTAACGCCCTGCCGGTGGCGGGTAAGGCCTTTGCAGGTCAGCCGTTTAGCGGTGAATGGCCTGCGGGCACCTGCGTGCGCATCATGACCGGCGCACCAATACCGGCTGGCTGCGATGCCGTGGTGATGCAGGAAGAGACCGAGCAAACCGAAGACGGCGTGCGTTTTACCGCCAGCGTCAAAGCGGGCCAGAACATCCGCCGCACGGGTGAAGACATCACCCTCGGTGCGACGGTGTTTTCTGCCGGGCAGAAGCTGACGGTGGCCGAACTGCCGGTGCTGGCCTCGCTCGGCATCGCGGACGTCGACGTTATCCGTAAAGTGCGCGTCGCCATTTTCTCCACCGGCGACGAGCTGCAGCTTCCGGGCCAGCCGCTGCAGGACGGCCAGATTTACGATACCAACCGCCTGGCGGTACACCTGATGCTGGAGCAGCTGGGCTGCGAGGTGATTAACCTCGGGATTATTCCAGACGATCCGGAAAAACTGCGCGCGGCGTTTATCGAGGCGGACACCTCCGCCGACGTGGTCATCAGCTCCGGCGGCGTCTCCGTGGGGGAAGCGGATTACACCAAAACCCTGCTTGAAGAGCTGGGCGAAATCGCCTTCTGGAAGCTGGCGATCAAGCCGGGCAAGCCGTTCGCCTTTGGCAAGCTCCCGCACGGCTGGTTCTGCGGCCTGCCGGGTAACCCGGTCTCGGCGGCGCTCACCTTCTATCAGCTGGTGATCCCGCTGCTGGCGAAGCTTTCCGGCAACCGCGCCAGCCCGCTGCCGGAACGCCTGCGCGTGCGTGCCGCCACGCGCCTGAAAAAATCGCCGGGCCGCCTCGATTTCCAGCGCGGCATTCTGGCACGTAGCGCGGACGGACAGCTCGAGGTGAGCACCACCGGGCACCAGGGCTCGCACATTTTCAGCTCCTTCAGCCAGGGCAACTGCTTTATCGTGCTGGAGCGCGAGCGCGGCAACGTGGAAGCGGGCGAGTGGGTTGAGGTAGAGCGCTTTAACCACCTGTTCGGAGGCTGACATGACGGTGGAGCTGAGCGACCCGGAGATGCTGCGCTACAACCGCCAGATCGTGCTGCGCGGGTTTGATTTCGAGGGCCAGGAAGCGCTCAAGGCGGCCAATGTGCTGGTCGTCGGGCTTGGCGGTCTGGGCTGCGCCGCCGCGCAGTACCTTGCCGCCGCGGGCGTGGGCAGGATGACGCTGCTGGATTTCGATACCGTGTCGGTGTCTAACCTGCAGCGCCAGACGCTGCACGGCGACGCGACGGTGGGCCAGCCGAAAGTGGAATCCGCCAGGGCCGCGCTGGCGCGCATCAACCCCAACGTTCAGTTCACCCTGATTGACGCAATGCTGGATGACGACGCGGTGTCGGCGCAGATTGCGCAGCATGACCTGGTGCTGGACTGCACCGATAACGTCGCCGTCCGCAACCAGCTCAACGCGGGCTGTTTTGCCCACAAAATCCCGCTGGTTTCCGGCGCGGCAATCCGCATGGAAGGGCAAATCAGCGTCTTCACCTACGCGGAAGGGGAACCCTGCTACCGCTGCCTGAGCCGCCTGTTCGGCGAGAATGCGCTGACCTGCGTTGAGGCGGGCGTGATGGCGCCGCTCGTCGGCGTGATTGGCTCATTGCAGGCAATGGAAGCGATCAAAGTGCTGGCGCACTACGGCACGCCCGCAGCGGGGAAAATCGTGATGTATGACGCGATGACCTGCCAGTTCCGCGAGATGAAGCTGATGCGCAACCCGGGGTGTGAGGTGTGTAGCCGGTAAACAAGTCGGGTGGCGGCTTCGCCTTACCCGACCTACAACGGCTACAACGGCTACAACGGCTCGAACGTAGGCCGGGTAAGCGTTAGCGCCACCCGGCAATCGCATCAGATGGACGTCCGTCCAAACGCCCCCTGCCAGTCCTGCTCAAACTTCACGATCGCTGCGTCTACCGCAGGAGAGGTAATAAACTGCTGCGCCACGTCCAGCGGCAGCGTGATGGATTCGCATCCTGCCAGCAGGCAGTCCAGCGCCTGACGCGGGGTTTTAAAGCTCGCCGCCAGCACTTTTGACTGCGGAGCGTGCAGCGTCAGCAGCTGCTGCAGCTCAATCACGGTCTGGATCCCGTCCCCGCCCTGCGCGTCCACGCGGTTCACGTAAGGTGCGACATATTCCGCCCCTGCCAGCGCGGAAAGCATCCCCTGCGCGGCGCCGTACACCGCCGTGCCCAGCGTCGGGATCCCTTCAGCCTTCAGCATCTTGATCGCCGCCAGCCCTTCGGCAGTCACCGGCACTTTCACCACCAGATCGTTAATGATGGCGCGCAGCTTACGCGCGTCTTCCACCATCCCTTCGGCGGTGGTCGCCATCACCTGGGCGAACAGACGGCCTTTACCGCCCAGCGCGTCGTGCAGCGCGGGCAGCAGTTCGTCCAGCGGCGTTTTACCTGCCGCCACAATGCTTGGGTTAGTGGTTACGCCCGCCAGCGGGAAGATACGCGCCAGCTTTTTGACCGCCGCAACGTCAGATGTGTCGAGATAAAGTTCCATGATGTCACCCTCAAAATTAGCCTGCACTTAACCTATCACAGGAAAACCTGCTCAGGAGTTGACCTGCATCAAGATAACTTTCATTCGAAAGTCATTTAATCTTCATATGCAAGATGAGAGGCGAAAACATGATCTTCAATATTCAGCGTTACTCTACCCACGATGGCCCCGGTATTCGTACCGTGGTGTTCCTGAAAGGCTGCTCGCTGGGCTGTCGCTGGTGCCAGAACCCCGAAAGCCGCTCCCGCAGCCGGGACGTGCTGTTTGATGCGCGCCTGTGCCTGGACGGCTGCGACCTGTGCCAGCAGGCGGCGCCGGGCTGTATCGAACGCGCGCTGAATGGCCTCGTCATCCACCGTGAAAAATTGAGCGAAGAGACGCTCAATGCCCTCACCGACTGCTGCCCGACGCAGGCGCTGACCGTCTGCGGTGAAGAGCAGCAGGTCGAGGAGATCATGGCGACCGTGCTGCGCGATAAACCCTTTTACGACCGCAGCGGCGGCGGGATCACCCTCTCCGGCGGCGAGCCGTTTATGAACCCGGAGCTGGCCCATGCGCTGTTTAAAGCCAGCCATGAACAGGGGATCCACACCGCCGTTGAAACGTGTCTTCACGTGCCGTGGCGCTATATCGCGCCGTCATTACCGTACGTCGACCTGTTCCTCGCCGATCTGAAGCACGTCGATCCTGAGGTGTTCAAGCAGTGGACGGACGGCTCGGCGAAACGGATCCTCGATAATCTCAAACGCCTGGCCGCTGCCGGGAAAAAGATCACCATCCGCGTGCCGCTGATCCAGGGCTTCAACGCTGACGAAGCGTCCATAGCCGCCATAACCAACTTCGCCGCCGACGAACTCGGCGTCGATGATATTCATTTTCTGCCGTATCACACGCTGGGCATGAACAAATACACCCTGCTCGGCCAACCCTACTCTGCCCCTGACAAACCGCTGGATAACCCTGCCCTGCTGGACTTCGCGCATCAGTACGCCTGCCAGAAAGGGTTAACCGCGACCTTACGAGGATAAACTTATGACAACCCTGAATCTCAACACCCTCAGCGAGCGCATCAAGGCGCACAAAACCGCGCTGGTCCATATCGTTAAGCCGCCGGTCTGCACCGAGCGCGCGCAGCATTACACCGAAATGTATCAGCAGCACATGGATAAGCCGATCCCAGTGCGTCGCGCCCTGGCGCTGGCGCATCACCTGGCGAAACGCACCATCTGGATCAAACACGACGAGCTGATTATCGGTAACCAGGCAAGCGAAGTCCGCGCTGCGCCGATCTTCCCGGAATACACCGTCTCCTGGATTGAGAAAGAGATCGACGATCTGGCGGACCGTCCCGGCGCGGGCTTTGCGGTAAGCGAAGAGAACAAGCGCGTCCTGCATGAAATCTGCCCGTGGTGGCGCGGCCAGACGGTTCAGGACCGCTGCTACGGCATGTTCACCGACGAGCAGAAAGGCCTGCTGGAAACCGGCATTATCAAAGCCGAAGGCAACATGACCTCCGGTGACGCGCACCTGGCGGTGAACTTCCCGCTGGTGCTGGAGAAAGGCCTCGACGGCCTGCGCGCCAAAGTGGCCGAGCGCCGCTCGCGCATCAACCTGACGGTGCTGGAAGACCTGCACGGCGACCAGTTCCTGAAGGCGATTGATATCGTGCTGGAGGCGGTGAGCCTGCACATCACGCGCTTTGCCGATCTGGCGCGCGAAATGGCGTCAACCGAGACCCGCGAAAGCCGTCGCGACGAGCTGCTCGCAATGGCGGAAAACTGCGACATCATTGCCCACGAGCCGCCAAAAACCTTCTGGCAGGCGCTGCAGCTGTGCTACTTCATTCAGCTGATCCTGCAGATTGAGTCCAACGGCCACTCCTTGTCCTTTGCCCGCATGGACCAGTATCTCTATCCGTTCTACCGCCGCGACGTGGAGCTGAACCAGAGTCTTGACCGCGAACACGCCATCGAGCTGCTGCACAGCTGCTGGCTGAAGCTGCTGGAAGTGAACAAGATCCGCTCCGGCTCGCACTCCAAAGCGTCTGCAGGCAGCCCGCTGTACCAGAACGTGACCATCGGCGGCCAGAAGCTGGTCAACGGTGAGCCGATGGACGCGGTGAACCCGCTCTCCTACGCGATTCTGGAATCCTGCGGTCGCCTGCGCTCCACCCAGCCGAACCTGAGCGTGCGCTACCACGCGGGCATGAGCAACGACTTCCTCGACGCCTGCGTGCAGGTGATCCGCTGCGGCTTCGGCATGCCGGCGTTCAACAACGACGAAATCGTCATCCCGGAATTCATCAAGCTCGGCGTCGAAAAAGAGGACGCCTACGACTACGCGGCCATCGGCTGTATCGAAACCGCGGTGGGCGGCAAGTGGGGCTATCGCTGCACCGGCATGAGCTTTATCAACTTCGCCCGCGTGATGCTGGCCGCGCTGGAAGGTGGCCGCGACGCCACCAGCGGCAAGGTATTCCTGCCGCAGGAGAAAGCGCTCTCTGCCGGTAACTTCAATAGCTTCGACGAAGTCATGGCGGCGTGGGATAGCCAGATCCGCTACTACACCCGTAAATCCATCGAGATTGAATACGTGGTGGACACCATGCTGGAAGAGAACGTCCACGATATTCTCTGCTCGGCGCTGGTGGACGACTGCATCGAGCGCGCAAAAAGCATCAAGCAGGGCGGCGCGAAGTATGACTGGGTCTCCGGCCTGCAGGTCGGTATCGCCAACCTCGGCAACAGCCTGGCGGCGGTGAAGAAGCTGGTGTTTGAACAGGGCGTCATCGGTCAACAGCAGCTGGCGGCCGCGCTGGCGGATGATTTCGGCGGCCTGACCCACGAGCAGCTGCGTCAGCGCCTGATCAACGGCGCGCCAAAGTACGGCAACGACGACGACAGCGTGGACATGCTGCTGACGCGCGCCTATCAGACCTACATTGAGGAGCTGAAGCAGTACCATAACCCGCGCTACGGCCGCGGCCCGATTGGCGGTAACTACTACGCGGGCACGTCGTCCATCTCGGCAAACGTGCCGTTTGGCGCGGCGACGATGGCGACGCCTGACGGACGTAAGGCGCACACCCCGCTGGCGGAAGGGGCCAGCCCGGCGTCCGGTACCGACCACCTCGGCCCGACGGCGGTGATCGGCTCGGTGGGCAAACTGCCGACGGAAGCGATTCTGGGCGGCGTGCTGCTGAACCAGAAGCTGAACCCGTCGACGCTGGAGAACGACAGCGATCGCCAGAAGCTGATGGTGCTGCTGCGCACCTTCTTCGAGGTGCATAAAGGCTGGCATATTCAGTACAACATCGTCTCGCGCGAAACGCTGCTGGAAGCGAAGAAACACCCGGACCAGTACCGCGATCTGGTGGTGCGCGTCGCAGGATACTCGGCGTTCTTCACCGCCCTGTCCCCGGATGCGCAGGACGATATTATCGCCCGTACCGAGCATACGCTGTAAAAAAACGCCCGGTGGCGCTGCGCTTACCGGGCCTACATATTCTCTCCGTAGGCCGGGTAAGGCGAAGCCGCCACCCGGCTTTCTGACTTTCATTCGAAATAAATTTGTGCTCCCCGTCACCTTGTTATTAGAATGTTTCAAAACGCAGTGACCCAGGAGCACAGTATGACCGTTAAAGTTATCGTCACCGATATGGACGGAACTTTCCTTGATGATGCCAAGCAGTACGATCGCGACCGCTTCCAGGCACAGTTTGAGCAGCTTAACGCCCGCGGCATTGAATTCGTGGTCGCCAGCGGCAACCAGTATTACCAGCTCATCTCCTTCTTCCCCGAGCTGAAAGATCGCATCTCCTTCGTGGCGGAAAACGGCGCGCTGGTGTTCGATCGCGGCGAGCAGATTTTCCACGGCGAGCTGACGCGCCACGAGTCGCAAATCGTGATTGGCGAGCTGCTGAAAGACAAAGCGCTGAACTTCGTGGCCTGCGGGCTGGAGAGCGCGTACGTGAGCGATAAAGCGCCGGATGAATTTGTGTCGCTGATGTCAAAGCACTACCACCGCTTAAAGCGCGTCAGCGACTATCACGAGATTAACGACGTGCTGTTTAAATTCTCCCTGAACCTGCCGGACAGCGATATCCCAAACCTGATCGATAAGCTGCACGTCTCTCTGGACGGCATCATGAAGCCGGTCACCAGCGGCTTTGGCTTTGTCGATTTGATTATTCCAGGCCTGCATAAAGCCAACGGCATTAGCCGCCTGCTGAAGCGTTGGGAGCTCTCCCCGCAACAGTGCGTGGCGATTGGCGACAGCGGCAACGATGCCGAGATGCTGAAGCTGGTGAAATACTCTTTTGCGATGGGCAACGCGGCGGAAAGCATCAAAGAAATCAGCCGCTACAGCACCGACGACAACAACCATCAGGGCGCGCTTAACGTCATTCAGGCCGTGCTCGACAGCCATTCCCCGTTCGACGCCTGATCCTCTCCTCGCCGGAGCCTCGCTCCGGCATCCTCACTCTTTTTCCGTCCTGTGGCTTCCGTCAAGTTTTTAAACTTGCATTAACTTATTTTTAACTTAAAGTATCATTTGTAGATACTTTTACTTTCAAATGAAAGATGCGAGGCAGTTATGACCCTTACCAGTGAAACCTTGCCGGCGGACCACAAAGCGACAATCCGCCAGTTGAAGCGCGAGCTGCGCGCGCAGATCGGCGACGTGCAGGCGGTGTTTAATACGCTCAGCGATAAAATTGCCACCCGCGTGGCGGAAATCAACGCCCTTAAGAACAAAGGCGAAACCGTCTGGCCGGAGATCCCGTTTGCCGATGTGAAAAACGGCACCATCACCGCTGAACAGCGCGAGGCGGTTAAGCGTCGCGGCTGCGCGGTGATCAAAGGTCATTTCCCGCGCGAACAGGCGCTGGCGTGGGATCGGTCGATGCTCGACTACCTCGATCTGAACAAGTTTGACGAAGTGTACAAAGGGCCGGGCGATAACTTCTTCGGTACCCTGACCGCCTCCCGTCCGGAAATTTACCCGATTTACTGGTCCCAGGCGCAGATGCAGGCGCGCCAGAGCGAAGAGATGGCGCAGGTGCAGTCGTTCCTGAACCGTTTATGGACGTTCGAGAGCAACGGTAAAACGTGGTTTAACCCGGACGTCAGCGTGATTTATCCGGACCGTATTCGCCGCCGTCCGCCGGGAACGACCTCGAAAGGGCTGGGCGCGCATACCGACTCCGGCGCGCTGGAGCGCTGGCTGCTGCCGGCCTACCAGCAGGTCTTTGCCCGCGTGTTTGACGGCAACGTTGAGAAATACGATCCGTGGAACGCCGCGCACCGCACCGAGGTAGAAGAGTACACCGTGGACAACACCACCAAGTGCTCGGTGTTCCGCACCTTCCAGGGCTGGACGGCGCTGTCGGACATGATCCCAGGCCAGGGTCTGCTGCACGTGGTGCCGATCCCGGAAGCGATGGCCTACATCCTGCTGCGTCCGCTTTTGGACGACGTGCCGGAAGACGAGCTCTGCGGCGTGGCGCCGGGCCGCGTGCTGCCGGTTTCCGAGAAGTGGCACCCGCTGCTCATCGAGGCGCTGACCAGCATTCCGGCACTTGAGGCGGGCGATTCCGTGTGGTGGCACTGCGATGTGATCCACTCCGTCGCACCGGTGGACAATCAGCAGGGATGGGGCAACGTGATGTACATTCCTGCCGCGCCGATGTGCGAGAAAAACCTCGCCTACGCAAAAAAGGTCAAGGAAGCCCTGGAAACCGGCGCGTCGCCGGGAGACTTCCCGCGTGAGGATTATGAAAAAACCTGGCAGGACCGCTTTACCGTGAACGATCTCAATATCCACGGCAGGCGCGCGCTGGGCATGGCCTAACTGTCATATAGCCCTTCCCGCTCCACGGCGGTGCGTCGTTTCCCCTGACGTATCCGCCGAACCGATTCCCGCACGGCCAGCGTACCGTTAAGCAGCAAGGTTCCCACCGGCGCGTCCGGGCGCATCAGCCGCTGCTGGAGCATGTATACCGCTTCCGTTCCCAGCTCGTCGCGGGGAACATGCACCGCCGTTAAGGGCACATCCTGAATTGCCGCCAGGTTAAAGCCGTCGATGCTCATCACCGACACGTCCTGCGGCACGCGCAATCCGTGGTTTTGTAAGGCGCTGATGGTGCCCGCCGCCATAAAGTCGCCGCCGACCAGGAACGCGGTCGGCAAATCCCTGCCCTGCACTTCGCTGAGCCAGCCGCTGACCGCCTGTTCCGTTTCGCGCGCGCTGAAGCTCGGTACCACCAGCAGATCGCGTTTATCGCTGAACGACAGATTATGGGCGCGCCACGCGTCGCGGATCCCCGCCAGGCGCAGCTCCATGGTGTAGCGACGCAGGCACAGCACGTTCATCACCTCACGGTGCCCCATCTCGAACAGGTATTCCGCCGCCCGCTCGCCAATGGCGCGGTGATCCGGCGCGACGGCAGGCAGACGCATGTGCCGGTCGCGGCAGTTAATCAGCATGCAGGGTTTACCCACGTCCACCGCCAGATCGTGGATATGCGGATCGTCAATGCCAAGAAGGATTGCCGCCTGGGTGTCCGACTCGTTCATGCGCGCCAGAAACAGCTGGGCGTCGCTGTCGTTCTCCTCCAGCGCGCAGTAGCGCAGGCGCACGTCGTGGGATGCCAGGCCCTTACTCACGCTCTGGATCACGCGGTAGTAAAAGATATCGGACCGCTCGTCGAAGGCGCGCTGCGGCGCAAAAACCACCAGGCTATTGAGCAGCAGCCGTCCCGCCGCCATGCCCTCGATCACCCCCAGCTCCCGCGCGCACGCCAGCACCTTTGCGCGCGCTTTTTCACTGGTGTTCGCTTTGCCCGCCAGCACGCGGGAAACGGTACTGATAGAGAGCTGCGTACGGGCCGCGATTTCGGTGATTTTTAGCCTTTTATCCATTTTGTGATCTGGCTCCATTTGCGAAATGAAAAAATTTTCATAGCGTGTTCGTCAGGTAATAACGGGCATAAAGGCCATCATGCCAGAGGGTTTACGCCCGTTATGAGAAACTTTGCACAAAATCCACTATTGTCCGCTCATTTTCTCCCTTAAGGTGAACTTGTCACACAACTTCCATACTAGTTGTATACCAACTTAGACAGTTTAAACGGATAGAAATCAAAGGCATAAAAATCTGTGTGACACCTGAACCTCCGTTCCCTTACCGTCCGTCTTGTGGAGAGTAAAATGAGTCAGGACATCAATAACACCGTAGCGACAAGCAAAACCCGTCGCGTCATCAAGAACCTGCGCTGGTACGTACTGGTGCTGTTCCTGCTTGGCGTCACCGTTAACTACATCACCCGAAATTCATTAGGGATCCTCGCCCCGGAACTGAAAGAGAGCCTCGGGATCACCACCGAGCAGTACTCCTGGATAGTCGGCGCGTTCCAGATCGCCTACACCATTTTCCAGCCCCTGTGCGGCTGGCTGATTGACGTTATTGGCCTGAAGATTGGCTTTATGGTGTGCGCCGGGATCTGGGCGCTGATGTGTATCTTCCACGCGGGGGCCGGAAGCTGGCTGCACCTCGCTATTCTGCGCTTCTTTATGGGGGCGTCCGAAGCCGCCGCGACCCCGGCGAACGCCAAAACCATCGGCGAATGGTTCCCGAAATCCGAGCGTCCCGTTGCTGCGGGCTGGGCGGGCGTCGGTTTCTCCGTTGGCGCGATGCTGGCTCCACCCATCATTTACTTCGCGCATGCGTCGTTCGGCTGGCAGGGCGCGTTTATGTTTACCGGCGTGCTGGCGCTGCTGTGGGTGATCCTCTGGTGGGCGTTCTACCATAACCCGGAGCAGCACCCGAACCTGAGCAAGGACGAGCTGGCGTTTATCAAGCAGGATAACGAACCGCCTGCGGTGAAGCTGCCCTTCCTGACCGCGCTGAAAACCGTCTCGAAAAACAAACGCTTCTACGGCATCGCCATCCCGGCCTTTATGGCGGAACCGGCCTGGGCGGTGCTGAGCTTCTGGGTGCCGCTCTACCTCGCCAAAGAGCACGGTATGGACCTGAAGCAGATTGCGATGTTTGCCTGGCTGCCGTTCCTCGCCGCCGACCTCGGCAGCGTGGCGAGCGGCTACCTGACGCGTCTGTACGCCCGCCTGTTCGGCTGCTCCCGCGTTAACTCGGTGGTCGCCAGTTCCGTGACCGGCGCGTTCCTGATGATCTCGCTGGGCATCGTGGCCATTACCCGCGACCCGTATATCACCATCGTGCTGATCTCCATCGGCGGCTTCGGGCACCAGATCATCTCCTGCATGCTGAGCGCCCTGGTGGTGGAGTCGTTCGACAAAGGCCAGATGGCGACCGTCAACGGCATGCGCGGCTCGGCGGCGTGGATCGCCAGCTTCCTGTTCTCGCTGTTAATCGGGGTGACCGCCGACAAAATCGGCTTTAACCCGCTCTTTATCGCCATGGGCTTCTTTGACCTGATTGGCGCCGTCTTCCTGGTAGCATTTATTGCTGAACGTCGCGCCAAGCGCGCCTGATAGTGGATGTATTGCATATGAAAACCCTGAAAAACTGGACCGTTGATACGCAGTCGGCAAACCATCTGGAACTGCTGGTGGATAACCAGCACCGTCTGTGCCTGTATGTGCTGGAAGAGAACCTGTTCCGCGTGCTGATCAAGCGCAAAGGCGAACTGGCGCTCGATCGTACCTGGAGTATCGCGCCGGAAAAAGACGTGCCGTGGGAAGGTCGCCGTCGTGACGATATAAGCGGCTTTTCCTGTCCGGCCTGGACCCTGACGCAGCAGGAAAATTCCGTGACGGTGGCGACCGAACAGCTTCGCGTTACCGTCCACCAGCCCCTGTGGCTGGAGTGGCACTATCGCAACGAGGCGGGCGAGTGGCAGCCTCTGGTCAACGACCGCCCCACCAGCGCCTACCTGCTGAACGCCCACGGCGACGGCGCGGCGCACTACCTCAGCCGCCGCAGGGACGAGCGTTTCTACGGACTGGGCGAAAAAGGGGGCGATCTGCAGCGCAACGGTAAACGCTACGAGATGCGCAACCTCGACGCCATGGGCTACAACGCCGCCAGCACCGACCCGCTGTACAAGCACATTCCGTTCACCCTCACCCGCCGTGACGACGTCAGCTACGGCCTGTTCTACGACAACCTGAGCAGCTGCTGGCTTGATCTGGGCAACGAAATCGACAACTACCACACCGCCTACCGCCGCTGGCAGGCGGAAGCGGGCGATATCGACTACTACCTCTTTACCGGCAAGCGCGTGCTGGACGTCACCAAGGCCTTCGTGCGCCTGACCGGGAAAACGCTGTTCGGGCCGAAGTGGAGCCTGGGCTACAGCGGCTCGACCATGCACTATACCGACGCGCCGGACGCGCAAAACCAGCTGATGAACTTCATCCGCCTGTGCGAAGAGCACGCTATTCCGTGCGACTCGTTCCAGCTTTCGTCTGGCTATACCTCCATCAACGGCAAGCGCTACGTCTTTAACTGGAACTACGACAAGGTGCCGCAGCCGAAGGTGATGAGCCAGGCGTTTCACGACGCCGGGTTAAAGCTTGCCGCGAACATCAAGCCGTGTCTGCTGCAGGATCATCCGCGCTACGGCGAAGTGGCGGAGAGCGGCCTGTTTATTCGCGATTCAGAAACCGATGCGCCGGAGCGTTCAAGCTTCTGGGATGACGAAGGCTCACACCTCGACTTTACCAACCCGCAGACGGTGAAGTGGTGGCAGGAAGGCGTGACCACGCAGCTGCTGGAGATGGGCATCGACTCCACCTGGAACGACAACAACGAATATGAAGTGTGGGACGGGGAAGCGCGCTGCTTCGGCTTCGGCAGGGAGATCGCCATCAAGCACATTCGCCCGGTGATGCCGCTGCTGATGATGCGCGCCTCGCTGGAAGCGCAGCAGCGCTTTGCGCCGGAAAAACGTCCGTATCTCATCTCCCGCTCCGGCTGTGCCGGAATGCAGCGCTACGTCCAGACCTGGAGCGGCGATAACCGCACTAACTGGGATACCCTGCGCTATAACATCCGCATGGGGCTGGGCATGAGCCTCTCCGGGCTGTTCAACGTCGGCCACGACGTCGGCGGTTTCTCCGGCGACAAGCCGGACGCCGAGCTGTTCGTGCGCTGGGTGCAGAACGGCGTGATGCATCCGCGCTTTACCATTCACTCGTGGAACGATGACCACACGGTGAACGAGCCGTGGATGTACCCGGGCGTCACGCCAGCGATTCGCGGCGCGATTGAGCTGCGCTACCGCCTGCTGCCGTATCTCTACACCCTGCTCTGGCAGGCGCACGCCGACGACGAGCCGATGCTGCGCCCAACCTTCCTCGACCACGAGCACGACGCGCAGACCTTCGAAGAGTGCGACGACTTCCTGCTGGGCCGCGACCTGCTGGTGGCCAGCGTCGTCGAAGCCGGGCAGCGCGAGCGCCGGGTCTGGCTGCCGAATAACGAAACGGGCTGGTACGATTTTTACACCCACGCGTGGTATGCGGGCGGGCAGTCCATCGTCCTCGATGCGCCGCTGGAAAAGCTGCCGCTGCTGGTGCGCGCCGGAGCAGGTCTGCCGCTGAGCGAGCGCATCACGCATGTGAGTGCTGAAAAAGATACGACCCGCGAGCTGAAGCTGTTCCCGGTGAAAGGCGTCGGCACGACCTCGGGGCTGCTGTTTGAAGACGACGGCGAGTCCTGGGGCTATCAGAACGGCAATGCGCTGTGGGTGGAATGGGAAATGGTGTGCGACGGCGCAAACATCAACCTGAAGGTGAACGCGCGCGGAGACTATCGCCCGGCGTGGAAGGCGCTGAAGGTGTCATTACCGGCGGGGGAAAAACGTACGCTGCTGGTGAACGGGGTTGAAGGGAGCGAGTGGGTGCTTTAAACATTGCCGGGTGGCGGCTTCGCCTTACCCGGCCTACAAGCTGAACCGTAGGCCCGGTAAGCGCAGCGCCACCGGGCTTTTTTTTTTAGCCGTCGATGCCTTTACTGCGCAGGTAATCTTCGTAGTTACCGGTGAAGTCCACCACGCGCTCTGGCGTAATTTCAATCACGCGGGTCGCCAGCGAGCTGACGAACTCACGGTCGTGAGAGACGAAGATCAGGGTACCCTGATACATCTCCAGCGCCATGTTCAGCGATTCGATCGATTCCATATCCAGGTGGTTAGTCGGTTCGTCCATCACCAGGATGTTGGGTTTTTCCATCATCAGCTTGCCGAACAGCATGCGGCCTTTTTCACCACCTGAGAGCACTTTTGCAGGCTTTTTGATGTCGTCCTGGCTGAACAGCAGACGACCCAGAATGCTGCGCACCGCCTGTTCGTCGTCGCCTTCCTGCTTCCACTGGCTCATCCAGTCGAAGACGGTCAGGTCGTTTTCAAACTCGTACTCATGGTCCTGCGCGTAGTAGCCAATCTGCGCGTTTTCGGACCATTTCACGGTGCCGTTGTCCGGCTGCAGTTCGCCGACCAGGGTTTTCAGCATAGTGGATTTACCCACGCCGTTGGCGCCCAGAATTGCAATCTTCTCGCCCACTTCCAGCAGCAGGTTGAAGTTTTTAAACAGCGGGCCTTCATCGAAGCCTTTGGTAAGGGCTTCCACTTCCAGCGCGTTACGGAACAGCTTCTTGTCCTGCTCGAAGCGGATGAACGGGTTCTGACGGCTGGAGGCTTTAACCTCTTCCAGCTTGATTTTGTCAATCTGACGCGCGCGCGAGGTCGCCTGACGCGACTTAGAGGCGTTGGCGCTGAAGCGGCTAACGAAGGACTGCAGGTCCGCAATCTGCGCTTTCTTCTTGGCGTTATCCGCAAGCAGACGCTCGCGCGCCTGGGTGGCCGCCGTCATGTATTCGTCGTAGTTGCCCGGATAGACGCGCAGCTCGCCGTAGTCCAGATCCGCCATGTGCGTACAGACCATGTTCAGGAAGTGACGGTCGTGCGAGATGATAATCATGGTGCTGTCGCGGTCGTTCAGCGTCTGCTCCAGCCAGCGGATGGTGTCGATATCCAGGTTGTTCGTCGGTTCGTCGAGCAGCAGGATGTCCGGGTTAGAGAACAGCGCCTGCGCCAGCAGAACACGCAGCTTCCAGCCCGGCGCGACTTCGCTCATCGGGCCGTAATGCTGTTCCACAGGAATGCCCACGCCCAGCAGCAGCTCGCCCGCGCGGGCTTCCGCCGAGTAACCGTCCATCTCGCCGTACTGCGTTTCCAGGTCGGCCACCTTGTAGCCGTCTTCTTCGCTCATTTCAGCCAGGGCGTAGATGCGATCGCGCTCCTGCTTCACTTCCCACAGCTCCGCGTGCCCCATGATCACGGTGTCCAGCACGGTGAACTCTTCGAAGGCGAACTGATCCTGACGCAGCTTACCGATGCGCTCGTTAGGGTCGAGCGATACGTTGCCGAGCGTCGGCTCCAGGTCGCCGCCGAGGATCTTCATAAAGGTGGATTTTCCGCTACCGTTGGCACCAATCAGGCCGTAACGGTTGCCGCCGCCAAATTTGACGGAAATGTTTTCGAACAGCGGCTTACTGCCAAACTGCATAGTGACGTTGCTGGTAACTAACACGGGGAGATTCCTGCGAAAAGTGTGATAAACACGGCATTATGCCACAATTCCGAATTGAGATCCCGTGTTGCGGCAATCCACTAAACTTTAACAAAATCGAAAAAAATGTGATTTCGTACACATCTGAATTCCCAGTGAGCGGGAATGCACATATAATGCGCTCCCATCACAGATTCAGACTTATCAACTCATCGCCAGAATGGCTTAGATACCTCGCACAACATGAACATGAAATTAACAACGCTTTTTGCGGCGGCGTTAGCCGTAGTAGGTTTTTGTAAGACCGCGTCTGCGGTGACGTACCCTCTGCCTACAGACGGTAGCCGTCTGGTGGGTCAAAACCAGGTGGTGACGGTTCCTGAAGGTAACTCGCAGCCGCTGGAGTACTTCGCGGCGCAGTACCAGCTGGGCCTGTCTAACATGCTGGAAGCGAACCCGGGCGTTGACCCGTATCTGCCAAAAGCGGGTACCGTGCTGAATATCCCTCAGCAGCTGATCCTGCCGGATACCGTTCATGAAGGTATCGTGATTAACAGCGCGGAAATGCGTCTGTATTACTACCCGAAAGGCACCAACACCGTGATCGTGCTGCCAATCGGCATCGGCCAGCTGGGTAAAGACACCCCAATGAACTGGACCACCAAAGTTGAGCGTAAGAAAGCGGGTCCAACCTGGACGCCGACCGCCAAAATGCACGCGGAATACATCGCTGCGGGCGAACCGCTGCCGGCCGTTGTGCCAGCGGGCCCGGATAACCCGATGGGTCTGTACGCGCTGTACATTGGCCGCCTGTACGCTATCCACGGCACCAACGCCAACTTCGGTATCGGCCTGCGCGTCAGCCACGGCTGCGTGCGTCTGCGTAACGACGACATCAAGTTCCTGTTTGAAAACGTGCCGGTCGGTACGCGCGTGCAGTTCATCAACGAACCGGTGAAAGCGACCTCTGAGCCAGACGGCAGCCGCTACATCGAAGTGCACAACCCGCTGTCCACCAGCGAAGACCAGATCAACAACAACGAAGTTGTTCCTGTTACGCTGAACAGCGCGGTGCAGGCGGTGACCTCTCAGCCAGACGTGGAAACGACCATCGTTGACCAGGCCGTACAGAACCGCTCCGGTATGCCGGTGCGCTTGAACTGATAGCGAAGCATTAAAAAAGCGGGCCACGTTGCCCGCTTTTTTTTATCCGTTATTCACGATCACGATCCCGCCGTGGTCGTACCGATAGTGGCAGTGGGCGTACTCCAGCGGCGTACCGTCCTCGAGATAAATCACCTGCTCCACTTCCAGTACGGGATCGGTTTCCTCACAGACCAGATGCTCTCTGTCCAGCGCGCTGGGCTTGAGCGCCCTCACCACCCGGTACGACCCCATAATTTTCAGCCCCAGCGTCTCCTGCACGTACTTAAACACAGAGCCTTCAAGATGGTTTTTCGTCAGGCCCGGCACCAGATTCATCGGCATCACCGTGGAATCCAGCGACATCGGTTCGCCGTTCAGCAAGCGCAGTCGAATGAAGTCATAGACAGGCGCATCGGCGTTTACCATCAGCGAGGCCTGCTCCTTTTCGTTCGGGAAGCGCAGCTCGAAATGCACCACCCGGCTCGTGACCGTCCCCAGATGTTCCCAGGTTTTGGTGGCGCCAAAATAGTCGCTGCCGGAGAGATCCCACTGCGAGAGCTGGAGGAAGTTTTTGCGGATGAACGTGCCCTGCCCCTGGCGGGTATAGACCAGACCTTCGACGATCAGCTGGCGCATCGCCTGCTGGATGGTCATCCGGCTGGTGCTGAACTCCGCCGCCAGCGCAAACTGGTCCGGCAGCGGTTCGTTGGCGGCGTACTGCTGGCTGATAATGCGTTTCTTGATTTCCCGCGCTATGGTGATGTACTTCGCCGCCATCGTCCTTCCTTTCAGTTAGTTTTCTATCCCGCTGTTTTTCAAGGCCACTCGCTCGGCAATTTTGAGGAAAGGCAGGTAGAAGAATACACCAAATACGATGATTGCCAACTGCACCACCACCGCCCGCCAGTCCCCTGCAGTGGCCAGCCAGGCGCTGAGAATGGGCGGCGTAGTCCACGGGATCATCACCACGCAGCGCGACATTAACCCCAGCGTGGTGCACAGCCACGCAAACCAGATGCCGATGGCGGGCAGCAGCACAAACGGGATCATCAGCGGCAGGTTAAACACGATCGGCAGGCCAAAAATCACCGGCTCGTTGATGTTGAATAATCCGGGCGCCAGCGACAGGCGCGCCACCTGCTTCGCCGATTTTTGCCGGGAGAAGATAAAGATGGCGATCAGCAGCGAGATCGTGCTGCCCGTCCCGCCCACCATGCCAAAGGTCGGCACGAAGATATTGTTGATGATGTGCGGGATGGGCTGGCCGTTGGCGAAGGCCAGCATGTTCTCGTTGGTGTTGATCAGCAGGAACGGTTCCAGCACCACGCTGTTGACCACCGACTGGTGAATCCCCAGCGTGAACAGGAAGTTACCGAAGCTATAGATGAAAATCGTCCCCGGCAGGCTGGTGTTGATCAGCCGCAGCGGCTGCTGGATAAAGGTGGTAATGAGATGGATCAGGTCCGTATGCAGCACGTTTGCCAGTATCGCCGCCAGCACCGCGAACAGGGAGAGCGTGAGGATCGTCGGGATCAGCGCGGTGAAGGATTTGCTCACCGCCGGGGGCACGTTTTCCCCCAGCGAAATGTGCAGCGCCCTGAGCCGCGAGATGGCGATAAACACCTCCGTTGAGAGCAGCCCAATCAGCACCCCGGCGAAAATCCCGGTCGAGCCGATATTGGCGAACGTCAGCACCTGGGTGACGTTCACCGTGGCATCGCTGCCGACGGGCGTAACCTGCAGGCGCATCGGCATCATGATGATGAAGCTGCTCACGGCGATAACCACTGCCGAGACCGGATTGTCGAAATCTTTGTTGCGCGCCAGCGACCAGGCGATCATCGGCGCCAGCAGCAGCGCGGCGATGTTCAGCGTGCCGTTAATAATCGCCTCGCCCCACACTTTGAAGTGTGCCAGCGTATCGCCGTGAAAAATCCACGGAAACACCACGTTGTTCACCAGCACCGCCAGGCCGGCGAGGATGAAGATGGGCATCACCGTGGCGAAGGCGTCGCGCAGAGAACGCAGGTGCACCTGGTTTGCCAGGCGCGCCGAGAACTCGACAAATTTATCAACAAAGGACTGCATATGCGGTGTGATTTTTGTTTCAGACATAGCGGAGAGTTCCCATCAATCAGTCACAAAAACGGCCCGGCAGCGTACGGCTTACATCTCGCGTCCGTTGGTATGGATAACCTGTTTTAACCACGCGTAGCTCTTCTTCGGCACGCGCCTGAGGTCTTTCAGATCGTGGTTTTCACGGTTGACATAGACCACGCCGTAGCGCTTGCGCATGTCGCCCTGGGAGCTGAGAATGTCGATTAACCCCCAGCCGAGGTAGCCAATGACCTCTGCCCCGTCCTCGAACATCGCCGCTTTCATCGCCTCGATATGCGCCCGGTGGTAGTCGATGCGGTAGGTGTCCTCAATCGGGTTCACGCCGTCCCACGCCTCAATCACCCCAATGCCGTTTTCAATCGGGAAGACCGGCATCCGCCAGTCGTTGGCGTAGCGGGTGATGATGGTGCGAAAGCCGAGCGGATCGATCTGCCAGTTCCACTCGGTGGCCTTCAGGTAGGGGTTGTTTTTCTCGCCGTGCAGCAGGTAATCGTTCACCGGCGTGCCTTCTGGGATGGCGTCGCTGTCCAGCGTTTTGCTGGCGTAGTAGCTGAAGGCCATATAGTCGTTTTTGGTGCGCGCCAGCAGGGCTAAATCCTCGGCGCGGTAGATATCGCCAAACCCTTCCCGCTCCACCACCGCCATTACCGCCGGGCTGTAGCCCTGCCCGGCAAAGACGCGCAGCAGGTTCTGGTTGAGGAATTCGTCATACTGCTGGGCGCAGAAGATATCGCGCGGTTTGCAGGTGGCCGGGTAGATCAGCTGGTGCGCCAGCATGCCGCCCATCAGCTTGCCCGGTTTGGTCTGGTGCAGGTATTCGGTCAGCGCCATGTGCGCCACCATCGTATGATGCTGCAGCTCGTACAGCTCGCGCAGGGTTTTGTCACCCTTCATATAACCGGAAATGCGGAAGGCTTCCGGCATATGGAAGATGTTTTGCTCGTTGAAGGTCAGCCAGTACTTCACGCGGTCGCCAAAGCAGTCGATCATCTTTTTACCGTAGCGGATAAAGGCCTCCATCACGCGGCGGTCGTTAAAGCCGTTGTACTCCTGCGCCAGCGCCAGCGGCATATCGAAGTGGTACAGGCAGATCATCGGCTCAATGCCGCGGGCGATCAGGTCATCGATAAAGCGGTCGTAAAACGCGATGCCTTCATCGTTAAAATCACCGTCTCCCTGCGGGCAGACGCGGCTCCAGGAAATCTGGAAGCGGTAGCAGTTCATGCCGAGATCCTGCATCAGGTCGAAATCTTCCCGGTAGCGGTGGTAGGAGTCGGTCGCCACTTTCCAGTCGGAAATATTCTCCCCGGCTTCACGGATGTCGTAGACCGACATGCCCTTTCCGCCCTCGTTCCACGCGCCCTCCGTCTGCATGCTGGAGACCGAGTTGCCCCATAAAAAATTGGCCGGTAGCGATGTGTTCATGCTCTCTCCCTATATGACTAGTCATTTAAAATTTCATGACTAGTCATATAGGCGAAGATGAAAAGTTGATCAAAGAGGAGGATCGTTTTTTGTGAGGTATGTTGGAAAGAAGAAGCCGGGCAGGAAGATGGATCGCGCAAATCCTGTTCCTGACGCCGGAGCGCTAACCTATGCAAATTCACATTTCCCGATCGTGCCACTGGCTGGCCTCATAAAATCACTATTAACTTAATGAGCACGAACCACGGCCCATGCCAGAAAATAAAAATCTCAACCCTATCAAATGGAAAATGACGCACATGAAGATATCTACTAGCCGTATCGCATTCGCTCTCAGCTTAGCGTTGCCATGCTCAATGACTCACGCGGCAACGGTGTATACGGGTGATAAGGTGCAGGGAGTACCTGTTATCTCGACTCTGGATGTAGCTGACCTGACAGCAGGACAACATCGCTTCATGTTCGAGGGGGTTGAGACAGGAACGGGACAGCGATGGTATGTCCCCATAATGGTGGCAAAAGGGAAAACGGACGGGAAGAAAGTTCTGCTTCAGGCTGGCGTCCACGGGGATGAGCTAAATGGGGTTCGCATCGTACAAAAAGTGATGGAACAACTGGACCCCGCCAAAATGAAAGGAAGCGTTATTGGTATTATTGGCCCAAACCGTTCTGGTCTTGAAAGGGTTTCCCGGACATGGTCTGTTTCAACCGATGGTAGTGAGACGATCGACTACAACCGCGTACATCCGGGAAAAGAAACGGGTAACACTGCTGAGCGTCAGGCATGGATGATGTGGAATAAGGTTTACAAGGGAAATGTAGACCTGGCGATTGACTATCACACCCAGTCTACCGGAACGGCTTATCCGCTGTTCATTTATGCCGACTACCGCAATGCGGATGCCCGGACGATTGCAGAACTTTTTCCGGCCGATCAAATTAAGAAAGATCCCGGCGAAGCCGGCTCAATGGAGACAACCTTTATTCAAAATGGTATCCCGGCGATAACGGCCGAGACGGGAGAACCGAGAATTTACCAGCAGGATATGATTGCCCGGGGTTTAGAGGGTGCCCTCAATGTACTGATCCACTACAAGGTTATTGAAGGCAAAATAGGCGCAACCGCCAGAAGCAATAAAACGTATATACCCGTGATCATTGAAGACGCTTGATTTTTCAGCAACAGGAGATCATGCTGTCCCCATGAAAATCTTTATCACTGACCAACAAAAAGCTGAACTTGAGCGTCTTCATGACTCCAGT
>NZ_JBJHHG010000011.1:0-169223 GCF_045257065.1 Enterobacter sp. PP-008-ECC_S150
TAGTGGATCGTAAATACCCCACAGGCCATCAATTCTTATTGATAAAAATATGGAGTGATCATCCCCAGCATAAATTTTCGTTTCGTTATTGAGCTGCTCCACCCTGTCAATTCCAAGGTTTTTGACAAAGAGCGCCGGGTCAGGAATATCTGCGCCGTGCTGGTCTTTGGCCAGCTTTTCCGCCAGCTTGTTCAACACCGTGGTCGCAAAATTCGGATCGTTGCCGAGGGCATCAGCCAGCTCTTTGAGCGTATCCAGCGTCTCAGGAGCGCTGCCAGCAAGCGCCGCAAGTGCTTTGGCCACAAACTCTGTCGTCGCCAGCTTCTTGCTGTTATCACTATTTGCAGGCGTAGGCGCTGTTGGCGTGCCGGTGAATGTCGGGCTGGCTTTCGGTGCGTACTGGGTATGCGGGTCTGCTGCCGCGATGTGTTTCGCAAGTTCAGAACCGCCTTTTTCAACCTGTTGCTTCAGGTACAGCGTGCGGCTGGCCAGTTGTTTACCCTGACGGTTAGAGATTCCGTCAGGCCCACCCAGAATGGGGTCAGAGACCTCAATCTGGTAGATGCCTTCTTCCCACTGCGGTGTTTCAGGTAGGTTTGCCATAATTAACTGCTCCCGTGGTTATAGCTGCCGTCATAGTTGGCGGTGTTGTTGTAGCGAATGGCGACAGACTGATACTCCAGGCTTGCCAGATGGCAGCGGGCCGGAGCAAAAGCAGCGAGCGTCTGGCGTAACAGCGCCGCCTGATCGTTAGTGATGGGCTGTTGAAGGATGACGCGATATACCGCCCAGGCTTCCGCATCGCCATGAACGAAAAGCCCGTTGTAAGTGTGTTTGCCGTCGTAGCCAATCTGGCCAGTGCCTTCAATCAGATCCACTTCGCCGAAGCCGAAACGGCGGATAATTTCCCTGATTGACCACGGCGTCCCTTTGTAGCGGTGCAGCTCGATAGCGGATTTGATAAGCATGCGGCGTACATCGTCAGATTCCGCCAGCTCCCAGCCATCGCCGAACAGTGAGAACTGCTCGCCCAGCCATGGCAGCGCGGAACTGTCGACAATATCGACGAGATAGACCATCAGTACGCTCAGGTCGATGTTATCCAGCCGCCCGGCGAGTCTTCCCAGCGTTCTGAGACTGATATCACCCTCAAGCGGTGGCGGGAGTTGTAGCGGCTCAGCCATCGGACACCCCGGTCATGTTAAGAGTGATCGCCGTACAGTTTGCCCATTCGTTTTCTGCCACTACCTTCAGCACTGGTGTCACCAGTTCGACCTGATACACTCCGGCAACGGACAGCACGCTGATAATCTGACTGGGGACAATATCGCGCCCCAGCGTGGCGGTACGGGACGCCACCCAGTTCTGTATGGCGCTGTTGGCGTTGTCCTTTATCGAGTTGGCATCCTGATCACGATAGATAGTGATGTTGGCTTCAATGGCGTAATCCACCTGCACAGGTGTTTTAGCCCGCACGGTGTCAGTGAGCGGCCTGACTTTTTCGCCCGAGCAGAAACTCTCTACCAGCGTAAGGATGCTGTCCTCCGGCAGGCCGGTACTGAGCAGCGGATACAGTTCTACGGTGCCGGGAACCGGGGAGAGCACAGCGACGTCGACGATGTTGGGATGGGCCTGCATGGCATGAAAGCGGTATGCCATACGGCTTCCGGCGTTGGTGAATGACTCCGGGGCCAGTTTGATACGCTCGCGGAGCCTGTCATTGTCTTCCTGCTCTGAACCGCCAGAACTTGCCATCAGATTGGTCACCTGCAGGTCGACGTTATCAATCTCATCGAGCAACTGACTGACCTGCGCAGGTTGCCAGCCATTGCCAGCGGCTCCCGGTTCGGTACAGGTGGCCGTGGCATTGACCAGAAGCAATCCGGCTTTCAGCACCACGTCCGTATCGGTGGCAAAAATAATGCTGTCGGAAGCGCTGACGCGGGTGCCTGCCGGAATCAGCACATCAATGGCCAGTGCCTCATCCACGGAGAACTGGAGAGTGGTGGTGGCAGGCTGCGCGGCAAGGCGGTAAACACCGACCAGTTCACCGAGGTAATCAATCATCGGCTCACGGGCAAAGGCGACCAGATTCTGTTTGGCCGCTTCCTGCGCCGCTACCCTGACCAGCATTTCGCGGTATGCCCACAGGTCAATCAACAGGCGCTCAGCCTGGGCGGGGTACAGCGTCTTGCCGGTTGCGGCTTCGTACTGAGCAATCATTTCAGCCGTGATTTTGTCGGCATCGCGTTCAATAAAATCGGGTTCTGTCAGCGCCATAAAAGCTCCTGAGTCCGGGGCTGTCCGTCAGAGCCTTTCCAGCTCACCCGGAGCGTAAGATGTTCACCGTCGACGGCGGGTTTAACCGACATAAGCTGGCAGCGAGGCTCCCAGCGCCGGATGGCATCAACGGACTCGCGCACCACATGTGGGATAGCCCGGTCGATGGGCCAGTCGATATAAAGATGCAGGTTGCTGCCGAACTCCGGGCGATGCGGGTCGCTGCCGCGAGGAGTTCGCAGGATGATTTGAATGGCCTGCCAGATATCATCCAGCCCCCGGACGATTTCGCCAGGGGCCTGCAGGGCCGGTTGCCAGAATACGGAAGTTGTTTTCATGGGGGCAGTATTGCCCCTGTGCGGGAACGCCGATATTAAAGGCGTTTAAGAAGGTCAGTGGGAGTGATGATTGGAGTTCTGGCCGTCAGAGAGCATGCTGCCTGTGGAGTGGGCATTGCCGTTGATTTCAAGGTTGCCGTTCACCGTGGTGGTGTCAGCGGTCAAATCAATGGTTTTCCCCTTCAGGCTGATACCTACCGCAACCTCGATTACTACGCGCTCGATACCACCTTTGACCGTCAGCGTATGGGTCGCGCGGTTATAGCTGAACTCTGCGCCATCCGCGTATTTCGTGCCCCGGACGTTTTTGTCGCTGAACGGTGGCTTATCGACGTCTGAATACACCGCGCCCAGAATGACACCATCCTCGCCGTTGGCATCGAGCAGCACCTCAACCTGCTCCCCCACGTCAGGTAGCCAGTAATCCTTGTTATCCTGGGTGTTGCGCTGCAGTACGTTAAGCCAGTTAGTGCGCAGGTTATCGCACTCAGGCAGACGAACGCGGGCCTGAACCTTGTCGGCATCGACGGCGCTGACCGTACCGACCTGACGGGTGACGCCTGCCATTATTTTTTCTCCTTTATTACCGTGGACGTGCTGCCGTCCGGTTTATAGACGGTCAGCGTCTGGGTTTTTCCGGTCTTTTTACCTTTCTTCGCTTTGCCCTGCGTAACCGGCCCTCGTGCCACTTCCAGTTCGGTGATGTAGCCGCTGTTACGGTCAAACGCATGGCGGGCAGTAGTTATCAGCCATGGCCCGGATAACTGACCAAAACCCACCAGTTCAATTTTGTTGCCTGCAGTCAACTGAGGCGTCCCCATCAGCGACAGCGAGCCGTTCTGCTGGTATTCGTTATGCCTGGCCAGCGCCGAATCTGCTTTAATCCGGGCGCTGTCCGGATCACTGACGCGGCTGTTGACCTTCAGTGAGTCGGCACTGGTGACCTTACCGCCTTTGGTTTGTTTGTCGCTTTCGCTGGTACCGCCATCAGCTTCGTAGACGATCAGCTTTTTATCGCTGCTCTTCTGGTGTTTTACCTTTGCGGATTTGTAGACGCGGTTGATGGTGTCACGCAGGGAAAAGCTGGCCACATCCTGTGGCTTCAACTGTTTTACCGGCTCCTGATCGCGCAGCGTGGCCAGATGAGAGAAAATCAGCTGGTCGCTGACCACTTTCACGGCATAACCATACTCGCTGGCCAGTCGACGCAGGAAGCCCACGTCCGTTTCAGCATACTGGGTCACCCGGTCAATTTTGATGGACTCAATACTGCCAACCAGCTTCAGCTGATGCTTTTTGGCAATCCGTCCGGCTATAGCCGCCAGCGTGGTGCTCTCGAAACCACGACTGGATTTTGTCCGCAGGGCGTTGTTGACCGACGTGGCCACGCCCCGGATAGCGACAACGGACGCGGGCGAACTCACCTCGATCTCGTCTATCGAGAACGTACCACAGGACAGCAGCTTCTCGCCCTGATAACCCATTTTCAGCGTCAGCGTGTCACCCTTGCCCGGATACCACTTATCCAGCCAGCGGCCATCGGTGTCGTCCAGCTCCACCTCAATGGTATCGGACTCGCTTTTGATGTTATCGCTGTAGGTTACGCGGGTGACATAGGGGGCGATATCGGTGGTGATGTTCTTCTGCAGATACCACAGCGTGAACACCGGACTCAGAACATCGCTGACGCCGGTTAACGCTGATGCGACCTGTGCAGTGCTGTTTATCTCAGCCATGGGGCAATATCCTCTTCTGTGGTGGCTTCTTCAGCCTCGATAACCGGGATCAGTAACAACAGCCCGGAGGGCAGCACCGGCGTAATGGCCACGTGCGGATTGGCGGCAATTATCCGGGGATAGCCCAGTGGGTCGCCGTAGTACTGCCATGCCAGAGAGTCCCAGCGCTCTCCGTCACGGGTAACATGTTCAAGAAACATCACACACTCCTCGCCAGAATTTTAGCTGCCATGGTGCTTAACCCCGGCGACATACGAGTGAAGGTGGTGCTGGCGGAGTTAAGCTGCCCGGAAACGGCATCCAGCGCTGCCGCGATATTGCTGCCGTCCACGCCGCTCAGCGAAGACTGTGCCTGTTGTACATACGTGGCCGCATCGCTGGTGGCTCTGGCCAGACTGATGGCATCAGGCATGGATTCAGAGAGCGCATTGAATGCCGGAACGCTCTGGCCTAACGCCCCGGACACGTTGCCCAGTCCGCTCATCAGCCCCGGCACGCGGGTCAGCGCGACGGCGGGGTTATCCTTCATTTTCTGCGCCACCCGAACGGCGCTGATGGTGGTCTGGAGAACAGACTGCGCCTGTTTGGCATAGTTGACGCCGTCGCGAACGTACTGCGCCACCCCGGAGGGAGAAGGTACGGCACCGGAGACCGCCCCGACGCCGGGAACCTGCGTGCGTATCGCAGGAGGCTGTAGCGGGTTCTTCGGGTCGCCGATGTACTCCCGGAGAGATGCGGTGGCATTGACGGCCAGCACGTTGCCTGTGCTGTCGGTCTGCTCGCTGGTCGCGGTCACGTCGGTAATCACAAACCAGCCGCGATAGTCACCGTTGCCGAAAACCAGTGCCAGCGCCTGATGGGCTTTCATGGCCGTTCTCAGTCTCGCCAGCTCCACGTCGGGCACACAATAATGCTGATGGAAGACCAGGCTTATCTGGATTTCGTCCAGCTTGTCGCCGACGAACTGCAGGCCGGGCTTACCCTCTATGCGGGCATGTTCCGCATAATCGACACCGAAAGTGGCCTCAAAGCCGTCCCAGTAGGTAATCAGTTCAAACTCAATATCACCCAGTACCGCAAACATTATTCGTACCCCCGACGTTGTTTCTGAGCCAGCAGACGCTCCAGCATTTTCTCCAGTTCATGCAGGCTCATATTCAGTGCGCCGGTCAGTCCGGCAGGCGCTGCGGTTTCTTTGCCATTGAGGAAAAACTGAGGATTAAAGCTGACCTGGATACCGCCAGATGTTCCGCCGCCAGTTGCAACTGCGCCACGACCTGAATATCCCGCAGCCATGATTTCCGGCGACGGGATACGGGGAACATCGGGAGTCATCTCTGTTGCCAGGCGTTGTCCGGCGAGCGCTGCCAGTGGTGTGGTACGCTGCAGGCCGATAGCGGCACCCTGCGCGATGTTGTCACCAAAGCCCATAAACACGCGGCTCGGCGAATGGATACCCAGCTTTTCCTTGAACCAGCCGCCGACACTGTCACCCATATCTGTGACGGTGGTTTTGAGCGACTCCCATTTGTTTTTGATGCCGTTTATCAGCCCGTCGATAAGATGGCCACCGAAGTCAGTGAACTTCGCGGGCAGATCAACGCCGAGATATTTCAGCGCAGCCGCAAAGGCTTTATAGAGCAGACCAACCGGCGACCAGTTAATCAGCAGTTTACCAATCCCCACGATACCGCCGTTAAAAGCCTCTTTAATGTCAGCCCAGCGCTGTTTGAACCAACTGCTGACAGCCCCCCAGTTACGATAAATAAGATAAGCCGCCGCCGCGACGGCGGTGATAGCAAGACCAATGGGATTCATCAGCAATGCCCGCCCAATCCAGAGAACGGCACGCCCGGCGATCATAATGCCGCGAACCAGCCCACCTGACAGCACACCACCCAGTGTTCTGGCTCCTCTGGCGACGGCGCTGAAGCCGGTCACCAGCCAGCGAAGTTTGCCGCCTTCACCCAGCGCGAGTGTCAGGCGAAGCCAGTTGGCCCGCAGGAGCACGGCATTTTTCCAGACGTTGACGAAAGGTGAAATAAGGAGATTCAGCCCGAGCTTGAGGCCGATGGTTGCCATCTTGAACGCAAGTAATGCGCCAATCACTTGAATTGTGCCGCTCACGAGTTGCGGATTAGCCGCGATCCATTTTCCAACGCTGTTCATTAAGGGGATGAACGTTTCCCCAAGCTGGATCAACGCCGGGCGTAATGATTCTCCGATGCTAATAGCCGAGTCGTTAAACCCAATCTGCGTTCTGCGCCAACGTCCTTCGAGCGTATCATTTTGTTTCGCTGCATCCTTGTCCAGCGTAGACATTGCAGAGGGAGTGTTCATTTCCTGCTTGTTAGATTGGTACTTATCCCAGCCCTGACGCATCGACAGCAGATGGTTCACGGTCTGGATATCGGTAAAGACTTCCGCCAGTCCGAAGGACTCCATCAGCTTCTGCTGGCCTTCCTGATCGCCTCTTGAGCCTGCCGCTTTCCATTGCTGCACAAATGCCTTGCCTTTACCGTCGATAAACCGGTTGGCAATCATCAGGGAGGCTTCATATTGAGAGAACCCTTGGGCTACATAATTTTGCATTGATCCCTGGTAATCCACGCCAGCCTTAGCGTATTTCTGCGTGGTATCTCCGCGTCCCATTGCCGCCAGCCAGTTTGACATATTGGTGACGGCCTCTTCCGCTGAGCCGCTGCCTTTACCCACTTCCAGACTGGCGACGATCTGGGTTATTGCGTCTTTGCCGTAAATACCACGTGCAGCGAAGGCTTTGGCCATACCGGGTAACGCTTTCGCCATATCCTTCAGCTCAAACGAGCCTAGCTTGGCCCCGGTTGCCGCAATCCCAAACGCCTGCTCCAGCTCTTTCGCATCAGTGATTCTAAGCGCATCGCTGAAGGCATATGTCATTTTGGCAAGGTCGGTCATATCGGCTTTGGTCGCCGTGGCCGCCTTACCCAACATCCCTGCAAAATTTGCTGCTTGTTCCGGGTTCATACCATCAGCAACCAATTGACCAACGCCACCCAGCAGAGATTCCTGCAGTTGATTAACCCTGAGCGATGCCTGCCGAATAGCGTTACCAATAGCCTGTTCCTGCCGGGCATCCAGATCGCCTGTGACACTGATATCCCGCAACTGCGATTCAAACGAGGCATATTGTTTGACCGAGGCCATGACTGGTGCGCCCAGTGTTCTGCCGATGGCATAGGTTTCTGCTCCCTGACCATAGAGCGCCATGCGGTTAGTTTTCAACGCATCACTGGTGGCCGATACTGCTGACAGACGGCGCTGCTGGCGCTCAATTTGCTCCATTGTGCGGCTTACCCGCAGCAGGTCGCTGTTGAGGCGCTGCATTCGGGAAGAACCCAACTGACCATAGCGTTCTGTTGCACGAGTTAAGGCATTCTGGCGTTCTTGCAGGCGGCGCGATGTATCGCCCAGGGAATCAAGGGCGCGTCGGGTACCACTGACGGCTGAGCGGAAGCTGCTCCCGACAATGCCGCCAATAATGACGCCGACTGAAAATTCACTGGCCACGGTGGTTATCCTCTGAAAGCGGAAAAACGGAAGGAAAATGTCTGAAAGCCATGCAGAACAGCCGCGAGTGGCGGCTGTTAAGTGATGAGTCGTTACTGATTGTCGCCGAACTCGCTTTTGATTTGCTCTTCAGCCTGCTCCAGCCACATCTCCAGATCGTCAGTATCGAGGGCATCAATCTCCCCCGGCTGAAATCTAAACCACCTCGCCAGCAGCCCCTGCGCCTGCATCAGCGTTTTCGTCGCTCTTGCCCAGCCCAGTGACTTGCTGAAATCGTTTCTGCAGCTCCATGTAATCGGCAAGATCCATGTTATCGAGGTCTTCCGGGAGAATACCGGTGCTACGGGCAATCAGCGGTTCATCCCAGTCAGCCGGGTCTTTACTGATTTTGCGCACCTGCTTCAGGTCTTTGACCGTCAGGCGTTTCAGTTCAACCTGCTCAACTCTGGTGCCAGCAGCTGTGGTGAAGGGGTAAGACAGTTTAAAAGTATCGGATTGGGTCTGTGACATGATCGTGCTCCTGTGTAAGTTCAGAGCAGTATGTCTGGAGGTGGACGTGACGGATATTAAAGGGGATTAAGAAGAAAGGGGCCGAAGCCCCTGTGATATCAGTGAGTGCGAAAGCCTTTGCTGTTACGCAGGAATGCGATAAGAAGTGCCTTTCCTTCAGATTTGCCGATGCCGGTGAACCAGTGGTCAGGTGGCTCCCATGCCTCAATCAAGTCAGCGAGCTTTCGTGCTTTAGAGCGTGTGCAGTCAATCGGGTCATTGGTTTTCTGGGTATTAAAAAGGTTTTCCACCCCTGGAATATCAAGGATGGTAAACCACGTACCATTCCCCATGCCAATCGAACCACAGTTCCCGCCTTTATCTTCAATCTCGACGGTCACCGTCAGCCCCCGATGTTGATGCGGTAGTCGGTCAACTGGTCAATGCCGCCGACGCGGAAGATGTTGGCCAGATAGTCCAGCTCCAGCAGCTCTTCACCATCAAGTACCTGCTTGATGTACGTGCAGGTGAAGCTACTGGAGAACTCGGCGTTCTCATGCTGTTTGAACGTCCCCAGCGGGTTCTTCTTAAACATGATCGTCAGGAAAGTGACCAGCGGAATTTCGTCAATCAGCCCCTGCGAACTGTAGCGCTGAACGCTGGAACGGCACTGCAGCGCCAGCGACTTATACGGGTTCGCGGCAGACAGCATCGCGTCGCGGTAAAAGCTGTTCCACTTGATCTCGCCCTCAAGCTTGTCGAAGCCTGCAGGGAGTTCCACCTTGCCCACCATCCCCAGCGCCTTATGCTCCTGCATGGTCATGGAGACGTCCGGGAGTTTGACCTCCTCGGCCCGGCCCAGCAGGTTAGCGCCATCCAGGTAGATGTTGGCATTCGTGATGCGGTTGATCTCAATCTTTGCCATCAGCTATTCCCCTTCAGGGTTAACAGGTATTCCGAGGTGATCTCAGTCTCAAACGTCAGTCGCTCCAGCGGTGGTGGTGGCGTGTATTTGTAGCTCAGCAACAGGTGACCGGCGGCAAGCTCCGTCTCTTCGTTGCGGGCCGGATCAAACCAGCAGCTGAAGCCCAGCAGCGCACCGTCGCCAATCAGCTTGCGACCGTAGGCGTTGACCGACTCCGTCAGCGCATCAATCAGCGCCTGGGTAATCGGCATGTCGATGTACTGCTGGCTGAAGTAACGCAGGGACTCGTTGATCACATCACCGGTACGGCGAACGTTCTCAAAGTTGCGCATATGGGTGACCGTTGGCCATGCCGCCATACGGTTGCCCCACAGACGCAGGCCGCTGCCGTAGCTGCTGAAGACCGTGGTGATGCCCTGTTCGTTGAGCAGGTTCACCTCGCTCTGCGGGTCGTCAATCATTGCCGACAGCTGGCGCTCCACGCCGGTGATACCCAGAATTTCCTGGTTGGAGGACGACCACCAGTAGCCCTTGTCCAGATCGACTTTGGCACGCAGACCTGCAGCACGCTGGCTCAGCGGCTCCAGCCGTTCGCTGTTGGTGGCCGCGTCGTACACCTTGACGTGCGGGTAGCACAGACGGACGCGGTCGGAGCTGGTATTGAAGTTAATGGTGCCTTCCGGGCCACGCCCCGCCAGAGCCTGAGCAAAAGTGGTACCAATCGGTGCGTCGATGTAGGTCACCGCGCCCAGCTTCTCAGCCATGGCGATAAGCTCAACCGAGACGCTGTTCTGGGTGCAGAAGACCGGGGCAATCAGGATTTTTGCGAAATAGCCAAACAGGTTAAAGCTGTCGTTAAGCAGCTTCATGCCGGTTCGGTTGCCCGCCGCGTTAACGGCACCGATGATATCAGCCGGAGTGACTTTGGTCGGATCAGCATAGTTATAGCTCGCCTTCACCGTTGCATCTGCAGCAATGCTCTTACCGAGGTTGGTAATCACCCCTGTCTGTGCATCAAGCGAGTAGTCCTGACCTTCCACATAAGGCTGGCCGTCGCTGTCAGGCTTCAGCACCAGCTGTGCGACCACCGGATTAGCCAGCGGTGCCTTGCCCGACGCCTTATCGAAGGTTACGTCTTCATCGGCCACAGCGGTTTTATGCACCGACGGATCAAGTACGTTAATAACCAGAACGGTGCCTGCGCCATGGTCGTAGATCGCATCCAGTGCCTGCGGAATGGTAAAGCCGGTGAACTGGCTGCCAAACGCCGCTGCATCTTTCTCAGACAGGCACTGCACCAGCGTATTGACGTCCCCCATCGGGGCGGTACCAATCAGGCCAATGACGGCAGACTTCACCGTTTTTACCGGGCGGGCACCGTTTTCCACCTCAATGGTTTCGACGCCATGCAGATAGTTAGCTGCCATGGGAGTCCTCCAGTTTCACATCGTTGTCGCCGCCGTTCCTGCGCTTTGGTGACTGCACAGCCGGTATGCTGGCGGGTTTAGTATCTTCAGATGCCAGTGTCAGATGCTTCAGCGCCACCAGTACCTTCACATAGTCATGCTCCTCCGGCAGGGAAACATTCTTCCCCGGCCAGAGCAGGATTTCGGTTCCGTCCGACAGCGTGACGCCGCTGGCCGGGCCGGAATAGCGGTATTCTTTCATCACTCGCTTTCCTCATAGTTCACTTCGGTTAACAGCGGGCCGGACGGTAAATCGCTGTCTTCGATAAAGACGCTTTCGGTTGCGAAGTCGAGAGCGTACTGCCACAGCCCCTTGACCTCACCGATAAACACTTCACGGGTCAGCCAGATACGACGGCGGCAGTTCGGCGGGGTGTAGCCACCGAGGGTGCGGCGGACTGCATCCAGAACGTCAATCGCACCTCTTTTACCGTTGAGCTGGCGGAAGACCACCGTGACGCAGAGCTGGATGGTCTGAGGCTGGATCACCGCACCAATATCATCGGGTTTGTCGAAGCGCGAACCGGCATAGCTCAGCAGCAACGCCCCGACAGGATGATTCAGGCGGTATTCGGACGGCTTTTCCGGGAAGTACTCTACCTGCAGCTGGGGCAGCTTCTCGCGCAACCGGGCCAGTACCGCATCAAGGACGGGCAGAACGTTCATCAGTATTTCTCCAGTAAGCCGTCGCGCCCGCCAAAGGTGGGGCGGCGTGCCCGCGCCCGGATTTCACCGGACTCAGGCACGTCCTTCTGAGTGGACTGCAGCCCCAGCGTCAGCTTACCGTCGCGGATAGCCTCAAGCTGACGCCGGGCCTCTTTGTTGTCGTCTTTGACGGTGTCAGGCAAATCACCTTCAGGACGACGGACATACAGGCGGTAACGCACCAGCGTGATGGCAATATCCCGCAGAACGGTAGGCACTTCTGCCAGCGGCAGGGTATAGCGGCCACGAAGGTGCGCATCAATCAACTCCCCGGCGTAGCGAATACAGCTGTCCACAACCGTCACATTCACCGTGGCAGGGGTGTCGAAATCCACGACCTCGTTAGTGAGCTGAATCAGCGTTGACTCAGGCACTTGTTCCTGTAAATCCGCCAGGGTGCAGTACATGTCACACCCCGCGCAGGATGCGGATAACATCACCTTCGGCCAGTGCTTCATCCAGCGCAATCCCGGCTGAAATACCTGCCGGGGTGTCGCCTGATGCTGCTGTTTGGGGAACGGCGCAGGCGTTTGCATCCGACTGGACGTTCTGCCCCTTAGCAATCGCGGCACCGGCCTCGACCGCAACAATGCCCAGTACGTTGACCGGCGTTACATCACCGGCAGCTGCATCCACCTCAGCCACGCCGAGCGCGACGGCTCCGGCCTGACAAGGTGCGTTATCGGCACCGACAAAGCGCTGTTGCGTCAGCGCCGCGCTGGCCGTCACGGTAGTGGTCAGAATGACCTGCTGAGTTGTACCCATGACCGTCTCCTTATTTCACGATGTTGGTGACGAGATACCCGGCATCGCCACCGACCACGGCGACTTTGTAGATATCGGTATAACGGCAGTACTTCACCTTGCCGCCGACGCCGTCGTATTTATCCGCCACCGGCATCCCTTTACGGCGCAGGGTGTAACCGAAGGACGGCTCATTTTCGTCGGCGCTGTCGGTGCCTGGCTGGGGTTTGCCGACGCAATGCAGCATCAGGTTATCGCTCCAGATATCGGTCGGGACTTTGTCCTTGTTCTGCGCATCTTTCATGGAGGACATGGAGACCGGCTCGCCGATCACCACATCTTCCAGCTGGAAAAGGTCTTTCAGAATTTCGATGGTGATACGCTTGCGCTCGTTAGCTCCAATCGCGGCCTGAATCGCCGGGTGGAACTTCAGCAGCGACATGACGCTTGCCCCCATGGTCATCAGGTTCGGACGCAGGCCGGTGGCGTTACGTACCGCTTCGATCCCGCCTTCAATGATGCCAATCGGATCGCCCTGACCACCGGCCCAGCGTTCAGCCGCAGCCAGCGCCTTGACGTTAGCCGCACGATAGACTTTTTTGTCCTGAGCCAGACGGGCTGCATACAGTTCGCGCTTCAGGTTGACACCGCTGGTCACACGGCGAATGGCTTTGGCCTCTTCGTTGAACATTGACTCCGCCTGCTCACGATAGTCCACCGGTGCGGCCAGATCGTGTTCGTTTAGAACAAGGTCCAGCGTGCCGGTTTTCTCGCGTACCAGAACGTTGCTGTCAGCCCCCACGGCACGCTCGGTGTCATACTCCACAAAGGCGGATTTACCGAAAGTCGGAACGGTCACACCTTCCTTATCGGTCTGGACAATGGGGAAGATGCGTTCGCCGATGAACGCGGCATTTTTATAACCGCGAGCGATGCTGGTCAGCACCGGGTCAACAACGCGCTTACCCTTTAAATAGTCAGACATGTTCTCTCCTTAATTACAGGCAGCGGGAGACAGCAGCGTCGTAGCTGATGCCTTCTTTTTTCGACAGTTCCAGCGCTTTCTGATGCAGCGCCAGACGTTCCGGGTCGGCTTCAGCGAACTCGGCTGACGTCGTTTTGATATCCGTGTTCACACGGTCTTTGGTCGCGTGCTCACTGAAATTCAGTACCGGGGCAGTGCCATCCAGCAGCGTCTTAAACGCCGTGGCCAGCGGGGTGCGGGTATCTCCCTCAGCGAACTCGACAGGTTTATCGCCACCGGCTACCGCATCAAGAATGGCAACAACAACCGGTTTTGCTGCCGGGGTCAGGCGACCCGCGCCGACCAGCTTCTCGGCAAAGGAGACGTTGTCCGCGTGCAGTTTTTCCTGCCTGGTCTTCGCTTCCTGTTCCGCCCGCTGGGTGGCTTCCGCTTTCAGACGCGTGTTTTCCGCCTGAAGCGCTTTGATTTCTTCTTCAGTCATGGTGCTGTTCTCTTGTTGAGGGTTGGGATTGTGTTCACTGAAGTCCGGTTCAGACTTCCCGGTGTCGCGGTAAGCCTCTTCGCGCAGGGAGTCCACCTGCCATGAAGGAAGCACTTTGTCGGTCTCGTCCAGCCCGAACTGGGCGATCAGGAAATCGCGCAGACGGCCCCATAAAGAGGCATTGGTGATATCACTCCAGTCGGCAAACTCCACAACGCCTTCTTCTTTCTCACCAAACGACACCTGCTTCAGCCCCTTAATGGAAGGTGGCTGCGCCCCCAGAAAGCCGACATGACGCAGGTAAAGCGTGCCGGGCTTCGGGTTGTTCGGTGAGTCAGGGAGATAGAACGAGGCGGAGACCTTCTTGAAGCGTCCGTTGCCCACCAGTTCGGCAAACTGCGGGTCGAGCTGGTCAGGCTCTGCCAGCAGATCACCGCCGTTAAGCGACAGGGATTTCACCCAGCCCCACGCCGGGTCTTCCGTTTTTGGGTGGCCAATAACGAGAGGTGCTTCATGGACGGACGGGTCATAGGCTTTCACGCAGGCGGCAAGATCGCTTTGCGTGAACGGCATACTCAAACCGTGCATATCGGTATGGTGACCGGCTTTAAAAATGTGAATGGCTGGCATTTTGCTGTCCCGCGTTACGTTGTCGGGGACAGTCTGTGGAAAAAGCATCAGCAGCGCTTTTAATCTGCTTTAGAAAAAATCGGGAGTATCAGTACGGGGAATGTCACGTTGCGGACGAATAGTGGTGCGAAGCGGGGGCTGTAAAGCCTTTATAAAGGTAATACAGCCCCTCAGCGGCTGGCAATGATAAATCACCCGTCTGTAGAGACAAAACTCAGCGACGGGCCGCTGCTTCAAGATGGCGGACAATCGTATCGAGGATGGGGACTACCACCTCAGGCTGCAGCTCACCGTCCCCTGTCAGTGGCAGGAACGGACGGGCAGGAAGTTCAACGGACTCATTACGCCCCGTTTTACCACCGAACTGGTGAATCGGCCCATAAACGACATTAGTGCCAACCGCTGCCTGCCGGTCGTCATGGTCGGTTGATACCGACCCCATCAGACGCCCGGTATCCTGCAGCGTTTGCCCGTCGCGCTCCTGCGCTGCAAGTGAGGGCCTCCACCCCGGACGCCCCTCATCGAGAAAGTTAAACTGCGTTTCCGCCAGCAGGGTTCCGGCGATTTTGCGCATCGCGGGTTCCAGGTCTGTGGCTGCAAGGTCCAGCGCACGGAGGCTCCGGCGCAGGGATTCATCGTTAATGGTGACATTGACCAGGTTATCGGAAGCCATCGTTATCCTCTCAGTTCCTGCTGTGCCAGTGGTTGAAGCGTACCCTGATAGCGGGCAAGGTCGGGACGGTATGCAGCCCCCGGCGCATAAGACCAGCCGACGTCGGTGGCCACCTTAGTGGTGCCGGTATTGAAGGTGGCGACGTTCTGCATCTCGCCTGTTTTCTCTGAGACCAGCTTCAGCTCCCATCCCATGGCTGAGCCAGAACCTGACACCTTCAGGCCACGGGCACGCACATCCGCCGCGCTCAGGGCAATCACGCCACAACGGCAGCGCCAGCCGTTCGGCGGGTAGAACGCCTGCCAGAACGGGTCATCATAGCGCAGCACCAGACCATGCAGCGCCAGATGGCTCTTGCGGGTATGGCTGTCGTTGATGCCGGTATACATCCAGTACGGCCTGTCGTCGACGTTCTCCATCTGCTCGGCCCAGCGACCGGCGCTGTAGAGTACGGACATATTGGTGCGAAAGATGGTGTCGAGCCGCCACGGGCTGCCCTGCTGGATGGTGACCGGCTCGCCCGTTACCGGGTCGGTGGTGTCACGTGGCCCCCACCACCCCTTGCGCTGCAGTTCTGGCTCCAGCTCCTTACGGAACCAGCGGTCTGTTTTCCCCTCATCCAGTGCCTGCTGAAGGCGGCTGCGGATATCTTCCAGGATATCAAGGCGGGTCACTTTGGCGACGGTAAAGGCGCGGGCATGGGCATCCTGCCACATCTCCTCCCAGTCCCACGTGAAGCTATACCCTTTGGACTTCAGGTAACTGATAGCCCGCTTCGGGGGAAGCGTCATGCAGTACGCCAGTTCAGCCGTGGTCACGCTCATGCAGACGCCCCCAGATATTTGCCACAAAGAGAATACGGGCCAGCCGTTCCTGCAGGTCGTCCGTGTTCATCTGCGGGTACAGCTCGGCCAGCTCACCCAGCAACTCAGACGGGTTAACGCCGTCTTTCACCTGTTCAAAAAGCGGCTCCAGCACCGGCGCAAGCACGCCGTTTAACGCTCCACCGTTCATCAGAATATCAAGCGCATCATCTAGGTCCTGCTGGGCCTGAAAATCGGCATCAATGGCCTCGGCGAACGACAGCGGCAATGTGTTCTTCTGGCGCTCTGACGGTGGTGTCTCATCAATATCGCCGTCCTGCAACTGGTACTCACGCTTGAAGTATTGCGGGGTGAAGACCACACCGGCGCGGCTGAGTTTCTCGTCGCGGGTCGCCTGGGTATCATCGACCGTTCCCTGTTCCCACATCTTCCAGACGGGGCTGGCCACATCGCCAAAGTTCATCGATACCGCCATCCTGATGGCCTGATTCACCGCGCTTTCCACGATATCAGCGTCAGCGTCACGGATATCATCGGTGACCTCCAGTCCGGCCTGCGCGGAGGCGCGGTTACTGTTGGCCTCGGTGGTCTGGTTCTGCCCCAGCAGAGCGATGGAGATTTCACTGCGGGCAAGCGTGATCAGGTTCTGATAAATATCGCTGCTGTCGGCCTTGCCTGCGGCCTCCTTAATTTCAATGGAGGAATCGTCAGGGATAGCGGCCACCGCGTCTTCCACCATTGCCTCCATGGAGTCCAGCAGCAGGTCAATCTCACCCTGGGCCGTCCCGCGCGGATGCTTGCCGATAACCCACGGTGAGCCGTACTTCTCGGCAAAGCGCACCCAGAATTTCATGCCGCCTTTTTTGAATGTCACGGGCCAGAAGCACATCGACAGGTCAGGGAAGCCATACGGGTTGTCGTAGGTCGCGTCCTGACGCGGTACCACGAACTTGTTCAGCGGTACCGGCTCGCCTTCCAGCCCGGCGTCTTTAGCACGAAAGCGCAGCAGATTGTCATTGTCGAACTGGAACCACTCCGGTGGCTTGCCCACGATATCGGCGATGCCCCAGGATTTAACAGAGCGTCCCCACATGACCTCACAGGGCTGATACCCGTAGAGAACGGCGTCGGTCATCTCGCCGATGATACGGGACAAATCCAGATCGTCGAGCATATCCCGGATGAAGCTGAATACCCGCGCCGGGGCATGACCGCGCTCAAGACCACGCTCCAGCGACTTGACCGCCGCCTTACGCCTGCGGATGCAGCCGCCGACCAGCGGGTCGGTACGCAGCTCGCGATAGATGCGGATATCCCGGCCCTGAGATTTCAGAATGGGGTCAGGGTTAGGCAGGTACATCCCCAGCCCGAAGAAGTCGATGGAGCGGCTGCGCGAGGCGATCTGCTCCGTCAGCGTTTTAGTGGGTTCGGTAAAAGAGACAAACTCATTGGGTGAAACCCAGAGTCCACGGGCCATCAGTAATCCTCCAGCATACGGGCCGCCTGACGACGACGGCGTGAGCTTGCCTTCACCGGCCCTTTGTTAATTTCACGGCTGGCGAAGTACGCCAGCGCCAGTGCGATGGCTGAATCCCCGTGACGCTTGCCACTGTCAGACTTCGCTTTTGAGCGCTGTTCCGGCACGCGGGGAACGCCGTTTACCACCTGAACGGCCCGCAGGTCATCCAGCGTGTCTTCATCCTTCGGTAAATCCACCAGGTTGCCATCTTCCAGCGCAGCCTTGACCGGCGGCATATGCTCGCGATACCAGTTTTCAGTTGGCATCACCTGCTTAACCCGGCTGGAGCCGTAGCGCTGCATGGCGTATTCGGCGAGGTAAGAGCCGTTACCACGGGCATCAAGCGCCGCGCCCATCAGGTTTGGCAGGCCGTCCATCAGATACCACGCGATTTGCTCCTGCTGTTTGAACGGCACGTTGCGCAGCTCCAGCACGAACGGTACGCGACGTACCAGGTTCTTCTCCTGCAACAGGGGATAGTCCACCGACAGGTCACCGCTGCGGCCAAAGTCGCGCCCCAGGAAAGAACGTGCGTCAGCAGGCAGCGCCTCCAGCAATGGTTTGAGGTGTTCGACCAGCCAGTCCTGCGTCTCGCTCCAGCGGACGTCGTCGGGCTTCAGCTCGTAGCCCTCCGGGCAGGTCAGGCGCAGCACCGGTGTGTCAGCCGACATACGGGACTCAATCAGGGCGCGGGACAGCCAGGCGCCGCCTCCGTTGGCCGGGACACAGTCAAGCTCCTCGGATGCACCGGCACCGTAGAATTTGTACACCGATGCCATCCACGCCTGCTCGGACGCTTGCGACCATTCTTTCCCGGTACGCAGGCAGACGCGGTGGAACAGTCCCTCCGCCACGGCCTCCTGGAAAGTAATACGATGTACGCTACCCCCCTGACGTCCGGCCCGGATATCACCGATAAGCGTATTGAACGGGTTATCGTCACCGTCATGGGTGGAGATAACGCGCACCTTGCCACCCCAGATAAGCATCGCCAGCGCCGCCTTCAGCAGCTCGTCCAGTTGCTCATGGAACGCCGCTTCGTCGATAACAATGATGCCCTGACGGCCACGCAGGTTAGACGGACGACTGGAGAGCGCGACAACGCGGAAGCCGGAGTCGGGAAACTTGATGGTATAGGTCTTGATGTGCTTGTCGTCTTCGTCCTCTTCCCAGAAACCTTCTTCGATTTCACTGGCAGCATAGTTGAATGCCCGCGCCCACATCGCACACGCCTGGATGTATTCGACGGTCATGTCCTGGTTATAGGCGATGTAATACACGTTCATCCCGCCCGCAGGCGCTGAAGAGGCTGCGGTCAGCACATCATCGGACGCCTCAGCCCAGGTGATACCGGTTCGGCGGCTCTTCTCAATCACCTTGAGCGGCGACGTATCAGCCACCCAGCGCTGCTGGTAGGGCATCAGAACGGCGGGGATATCCAGCGCCGAGGTATCAGGCAAAACGGGAGCAAGCTGACTCATGTGGCAATCCCCAGAATTTCACGGCGCAGCGCCTGTACTGCATCGGTTGACAGTCCCCCCTTACGGGCAATTTTCTCGGCGTTGCTGGCTGCCTGCTGCGCTCTGGCCCTGACTTCGGACTGGAACTTCTTGAGGTTGACGGACGCGCGGGACAGCGTGGCCACGTTCTTCGCCACCTTCGACAGCAGCGCCACGCGCTCTTTGGGGTCGACTTCGCCTTCTTCCGCTTCCTGCAGCTGGACAATACTCTCGAACAGCTCGGTCTGAATCAGGGCGATCACCGCCTCCGAACGCGCATCCTGATCGTCAGCAGCTCCCTCGGTCAGCATGCGGGCCGCTTCGGTAGCCGCACGGATAGCGCCATAGCGGCGCTCAATCTTCTGGCCATAGCGATGGATAGCCGATTTGCTGATGACGTAACCCTGCTCACGCAGCAGGGACTCCAGCTCGTTATACCCGCTGAAGCCGGATTCAGTCAGCGCCCGCTCAAGCCAGCGACGCACATCTTCCGGCAGCTTTTCTATCGTACTGCGTCTGGCCATTATTCACTCCAGTACTTTTCCGGGCGGGCGATGCCGGGGCCGCATTCCACGGTGTATTCCACCAGGTCGACGCCAAGGCGGGTCAGGTCGGCAAACCAGTCACCGGAGGGTTTTTTCTCCAGATCTACCATCTTGCGGTCGGCCAGATAATCCAGCTCACGGCGCAGCTCCAGCGGCGTGGTATCCGGGTAGATGGCGCGGGATACATCCAGCAGCAGCGTCTCGCTGGCGGTATACGGGCGGGTTTTGTTCAGAGCAACCAGCAGACTCCAGCGCAGGGATTCCCGGCGCACGCGGGCGATATCAACCATGGTGACCTCCTGTATGACGGCACTGCTGTACCACTTCCAGTTTGTTGTAGAGTGCGTCCAGCTTGGCCTCGATGACCGTCTGGCCCCGGATGTAATCCTCGCGGCGGACGTAGTTCAGCGGTAAATCCGCCTTAAACCGCATAAATTCTTTTTCCAGCTCGCCCCAGTTGGAGGCAGACTGTTGCAGCGACTGCTCAAGGGAGGCGAACCGCGCCGCCTGACGCTCCTCCGCTTTACTGAACAGCCACTTGGCCATACCGCCGACAAAGCTCATGAAGGTGATGAGAAAGCCCACCACCGTCCAGAATTCAACCTGCAACGTCATTTCTGTAATCCTTCCCGTTCGTCCAGCAGTTGGTTTATCTGGCTGCGCCAGATGCGGCACTGCTTCGCGTTGTCGATGATGTTGGCGAGGACGTCGCGCTGGGAGACGCCTGAGTCGCGTAGCCAGGCGTCAGCGGCTTCAGGTTGCCCGGACGCTGCGCGAGCGCCGGTGCCAGCGGCGGCAGTTGTGTCTGAATGACCGGTGCCGACGGATGCGTTGTCATATCCGAGCGCGGCGTTGTACTGGCGCACGAAACCGCGAGTAAACACGCACTCAATGGGATGGCTCTTGCCTTTTTCATCAATCCAGCGCTGTGTGACATCGTTAATTTGCCCCTGTAATTGTTTGTTCTGGCTCTCAAGCTGAGCAATCTGCTCAAGGTAACTGGCTTCGGCCTGATGGCCTGCGGTAACCTGATCCTGATACCGCTTTGCCCAGGCCCGCAGCGCAGCGTTCTCAAGCGTCGTTTGTTCGGTTTTGTAGGTATCAAACGCTGACTGCAGCCGACTGAGCGCTGCGTCACCGTCACGTTTTGCGTCCTTAGAACCGTCGTGATAGCCCCAGCGGTTCAGCCCGTAAAGAACAGCCACCAGAACAAGCGCCAGCAGCATGCCGCGCCACGGTAGTCTTTTAACCAGGTTCCACACAGCTGCTGCCTCCCCATGTGAGATAGCGCGGTGCCAGTTCCCGCAGAATGCGCTGCGGGTAGTGGCGGTTCTCACGCCAGCTGGCGGCGCTGCGTCCGGCATTGACCGTGGCGACATGACCAAACCAGCGGGCGCTGTCCAGCCCTTTCTGCGATGCCAGCCGTTTGTCACGCTGCACCCAGCCCAGACCGCCGTTGTACCCCGACAGGGCCATGGCCATCCGCTCACAGTTGTTGGCGGCGCTTACTCGCTCCCATAGCCAGCGGTCATAGCTGACCAGCGCCCGGATAGCCCATGCAGGATTGAACGGCTCGCGGCTCTTAAGCCCCGGCATTAGCTGGCTTATCCAGTCGGCAGTGGCGGGCATAAACTGCGCCAGTCCCTGAGCACCAACCGGTGAGACCGCATCAGGTCGCCAGCCGCTTTCCTGATGCAGCTGCGCGGCAAAATCGGCCACCGGCGCAGACATCCCCCATTCAAGCCGGGCATTACGGATCACATCGTCGCGATACTGCAGCGCGGCCTGCGGTGGCTGGGCTGCGCGGGCCTGACTGAAGAAGCCGCCACACCACAGCAACCAGGCTACCGTTGCTGAACCAAAGAGCTGCCACCAGAAACTGTGCTTACCCGTGCGAGCTTGCCCGTGGCGGGCAAGCTCGATGCCAAGCCCCAGCAATACCAGCACGGCCCAGACAACCTGAGGCCAGTACATATAGAGGGTCATCGTTAAAGCCCCATCGCTACGGCCAGACAGACTGCGGCAACAATCAGCGCACGGCGGATCAACGCAGCGGAAAAGACCAGGTGAAGGCCAGTCTGGACGGGGAAGCGACCATCAGCCATCAGCCTGTCATCGTGCTTCAGGTACTGACCGGGGCGGGCTTTGGGGAAAAGCGAACGGTCAAGCCAGTAGCCCAGCACAGCCGCCAGCGTGATGAGCGACAGCTTGTAGACAACCACCGGCAGCTGCTGGGGCGAGACCAGGCCGATGGTGCCGAGCAACAGCACAGAGGTCAGCAGCCAGCCGCTGAGGCGGGGCTTTTTAACAGAGGGAATGAATTTTTTCAGGTTTTTCATGAGCGTCTCCTTGTGTAGTGGAGACAGCATCACAAATGGTCGGGGAAAGGGATTTTAAACAGCGTTAATAGTGAGGATGCGGACGAGAACCGCATGATGGCTTTGAAAGAACGACCAGCCTGGTGCGGTAACACCAGGCTGGTCATCAACCCACAGGTATGCACTGTGAGCCGACCAGGGTTCAGTCAGTCTCGCGAGACCAGACTAGCCTGCCATATTTTCATTGATTGCAAAAGGCTTACGGATAATGAAAGAACAATCTTTACCCATCGTCCCATGGATTGGTGGTAAACGTCGTCTGGCGAAGCATATTTTACCGTTGTTTCCGGCCCATACCTGCTATGTGGAGCCGTTCTGCGGGGCAGCTGCGCTCTATTTCCTAAAGACTCCCAGCAAGACCGAAGTCATTAACGATATCAACGGGGAACTGGTGAACCTCTATCGGGTGGTAAAACATCATCTGGAAGAGTTTGTCCGCCAGTTCAAGTGGGCACTGGTCAGCCGTCAGATATTCAAATGGCTGCAGGACACGCCGGAAGAGACGCTCACCGACATACAGCGGGCGGCCCGGTTCTACTACCTGCAGAAACAGGCTTTTGGCGGCAAGGTGGCCGATCACACGTTCGGAACCTCCACCACAAGTGCGCCGCGCTTTAACCTCCTGCGCATCGAAGAAGAACTGTCGATGGCACACCTGCGCCTGTCCAGAACGCTGATAGAGCATCTGGACTGGCACCAGTGCATAGAGCGTTATGATCGCCCCCACACGCTTTTCTACTGTGATCCACCGTACTGGGGAACGGAAGGCTATGGTGTAGATTTCCCTATAGGTAACTATGTCCACATGGCGGAGCTGGCGCGGAGCATCAAAGGTAAGATGATTATATCGGTGAACGATATCCCGGAAATGCGGCAGGCATTCAATGGCCTGAATATTCAAACCGTTGACATCAACTACAGCCTGGCGGGTAAGCCATCACCGCGCCAGGAACTTGTGATATGCAATTTCTGAAAGGAGAAACGCATGAGTTCAGCAATCAATAAGCCCAAAGCCTCATACTTAATGGGAATAACCTGCGATGAGTATGAAACTGCAGCAAAAATCTACACACTTAGCGTCAATGCCGACAATCTGGCAAAGGCAATAAGAGAGATGCAGGCCGCGCTTGAGCGGGTAGAGAAAACGCCGCGAATGCCCCCTGAAGATAAGCTGAAAGGAATACTCATTGGTCAGATAAAATTAACTATTTCCCCCAATCCCAATAGCCATGCGGGCTTGCTATCAGGCCCCTGTTGTTGATGGGCTGTGACACCGTCAATGCGTAAAAAATGATACTCAAGGGCGGATTTAAATCGCCCTTACTTCTATTAGAACTGCACGTGTTTTTAAGCACTTTCCTAAAAAAAGAAGTGAATCACTGCCCAGATAACTAAGGTGATGACGACCAAGCCAACCGCAAGCTCAAGCTTATCTTTAGATGTCATCTTGGCTACAGCAACAGAAGGGGAATCTGGCTCTTTAGTCGATGGATTTTCAGCTGAAGCATCCAAATTTTCAACATGCACCTTATCGGTTACAGGCAAATTATTTGCGTTATCGAAAGCGATTGACTGCAGCTTTAAAAAGGTTTTTGCATCCGTTTTAGCTAGAAGCTGCCTATTCCCCGTGAATGCCGCTTTAAATGTTATGGTCTTCTTTGTCTTATCTGCTGCGCCAAGCAAGCCTCCAATGACCAAACCCGCGCCACCAAATATTAGCCCACCAAGGATACCTGTGCCTGCGGCCTTACCTATGCGGCTTTCCACCTCACTGTCTGCAATTTCAATTGATAGCAGCTCTTCCTTCGGGTTCAGCACAATAGCATCAGGGAAGCCTTGTTTAGGTTTTTTACCGAAGACAATAGTGCCAAAGCCAAAACTTGCCCATCCCTTGGGAAAATTTCCTGCAATAACCTGAATACCCGCCATGTTGGTCTCCTTTTTCTTATACATCCAGCTTATTCTGCATTAAAGATTCAGAGCATATCATGATGCTGTTTTTGTTTTTTTGCTCACCTTTCCCTGTTCCGCCAACGCAAAGGCTGTACGCTCTAAAGCCTTTTTGTCTGAATCATTTAAGTGCTCATAGTTGTCCAACAACGCCGCCTGCCGAGTTGTTAAGGAAGGTCTCTCTACAATAGACCCTGGAGCACACTGACCAGTAAGTATGTAAGTAACATCTATGCCCGCTGCATCCAAAAGAGCCAATTTATCTAAGGGCGTATTGCCCTTTTCCATCCAGTTGTAAATCGTCGCACGAGATATGCCCGTTAACTTAGCAACAGTTTGAGGGCCGATGCGTTTTAATTCCTCAACTAGACGATCGTGAAGTTCTTCTAAAATAATGGACATATACCTTGCTCTGTCTAATTTTTTAGACAATAATCTAACACACATAGTACAAACATAGTTGTATCAACCAAGGAGACAACAATGACTGCAGACCAAGTCAAAACGCTCTTCCGCCAGCGGGGAATTACATTCACCCAGTGGGCAGAAGAAAACGGCTACAGCCGTTACGAGGTCTACCGCGTTCTCAACGGTCAGACCAAGGCTCGGTACGGTAAATCCCATGAAATCGCTGTGAAGCTTGGACTTAAATCAGCAGCCCAAGCCGCCTGATGATTTTTTGTCTGCGTAAAAGGTTATCACATATTGCAAAAAGGGGAATGTGACATGAGTAAGGCAAATGTATCCAGTTCTGGCTCCCGCATTCTGCGCGTTCTTAAAGCACTGCGCGGTCACGCTCTGAACGGGGTTTCTAACGGTGAACTGGCATCAGCTCTGGGAGAGTCTCCAGCCAACATCAACCGCGCCCTAAATACCCTGATTGAAGAAGGGCTGGCGCTCAAGCTTGAAAACGGGCGTTTTGCTCCTGGTGTACAGCTTTTGCAAATCGCCATGGCCCATAACAATGAAATGTCCCGCGCACAGGGGCGCATCGACGAACTTAACCAGCGTGTACTGGCTGGTAGCCGCTAAGGAGTAACAATGGCTCGCACAAAATCACAACATGCTGAACTTGCACCTGACGTGGAGCTAAATCCCGAACTGAAAGCGACTCAAAATCTGATGGCGACAGTAACCAGCCAACTCAGTGATGAACGTGATCTGCTGAATCAGCTTCTTGGTCAGGCACAGATGGCTGATGCATTTGAGCAATTTTCCCGAACAGTTCGGACTTCTAAACTGGCATTTGTTAAAGAAAACAAGCTATATCGCAATCTAAAGGGCAAGAAAACACCGAACGGTTCGGAGTTTTCGGGCACATGGGATGAGTTTTGTAATGTTCTCGGAATCTCCGTTGATAAAGCAGATTTAGATATTGCCAACCTTACCGCCTTCGGTGAAGAAGCCTTAGATTCCATGTCCCGCATGGGGATTGGTTATCGCGAACTGCGCCAGTTCCGCCGCCTGCCGGACGACCAGAAAAGCGCCCTCATTGAAGTAGCCAAAGAAGGCGACAAAACGGCCCTGCTGGAGCTGGCCGAGGAAATGATCGCCAAGCACACCAAAGAGAAAGAAGACCTCAAAACCGACCTCGAAATCAGCCGCCAGACGCTGGCCGAAAAGAAAGATGAGATCAACGTTCTCAAAGATCAGGCTGATGAACTCAAGGCGAAACTGACGCGTCGTGCAACTACAGAGACGCCTGATGAAGAAGGTCAGGCGCTTGAAACGGAAGCCACTGGCTTTAAAAGCGGCGTACTCAGCGCTCTTATCAACCTCAAATGCGGCTTTGAGGCACTGGCCGAACACGCAGAACGTACCGGCATCAGCCACACCCATATCATGGCAGGACTGCTTGATGATATCGAAGCCCGTGTAGTCGACATGCGTCAACAGTTTGACCTGCCTGACTTCCGCGAGATTGACAGCATGCCGGACTGGGTGAAAGAAGCACAGGAAGAGGATGAATAACATGGTCGCGTCACATCTGACACCACCAGTAAGAGAACGGGAACCGCAGGAAAGCCTTTACATGGATAGCCCGGAAGTTCTTGGACACGCGCTATGCACTCTTGTACCAGACATGATGGCGGGATTCTGCATCCTGACCAGTACTGGAGAAATCAGGATTTCAGCACCCGATGCGCATGCATTTGCCACCGCAATGGAAACGTTACTTCTGGAAAAAATTCACTATATCCAAAACGAACGCTGTCGCTGCTCTGCCAACAAACGGGCTGTTGAGATTGCGGAGAAACTTCACGAGAACAGTGAGAAATGGAAGCAATGGCAACAAAAAGCGAAGGCTGAATCATGAATCCAGCGCTGACGCAACGGCTTGTCAGCATAGCCGCCGCCGCTGACGCAGCCGGACACGGTGAAAAAGAGGCGGTATACCGGGCAGCGTGTGAAGAATTACAGATGTCACGCGCCACCCTGCTGAAAAAGCTTAAGGGGGTACGGATGAGCCGACCACGCAAACAGCGCTCAGATGCCGGTAAAACGACGCTGACCCACGATGAGATGCTGACCATCTCCGGGGCGTGGCTGGCGTCTCCCCGTCCCGGCAACGGTAAGAAAGGCTACAGTCTGGAGGATATTGTGGACGGATTACGCGATAACGGTCTGATTATTGCTGGCCGCACCGATACTGAGACCGGGGAGTTTTTCCCGCTCTCAATTGACGCTATCAGTCGCGCCCTCCGCCAGCATCGTATGCACCCCGACCAGTTACGGGCACCATCTCCTGCACTGGAGCTGGCCAGTCTGCATCCAAACCACGTCTGGCAACTGGATGCGTCCATCTGCGTGCTGTATTACCTCAAAAATCCGGCCAAAAGGGCAAAAGGGGACACCGGTCTGCGCGTCATGAGCGCGGCAGAGTTCAACAAAAACAAACCCCGCAACCTTGACCGTATCGTCAATGACCGGGTGTGGTCATTTGAAATCACCGACCACACTACGGGCTGGATTTACGTCGAGTACCGCTTCGGGGGAGAAAGTGCCGTCAACTTCCTGGAAGTGATGATTAACGCCATGCAGGAACGCGGCAGCGCCGACGTACTGCATGGGGTGCCGAAAATTCTGTTTACCGACCCCGGCTCTGCGCTGGTCTCGGCCTCGCTGCTCAATATGTGCCGGGCGATGGGCATCCGCACCATTCAGCATAAGGCTCACAACGCCCGCGCCACCGGTTCGGTGGAAAAGGCTCGTGACATTATCGAACGCAAGTTCGAGGGCGGCCTGCGCTTTCTCAGGGTGGATGATATTGATGAACTGAACCGGCTGGCGCGTCTCTGGCGTATGAAGTTTAACCGCACCGCAATCCATAGCCGCCACAGCATGTCGCGTACCGATGCCTGGCTGAGAATCACCGAAGAGCAACTGGTAAAAGCCCCGCCTCCCGAAATCTGCAGGGAACTGGCCATCTCTGCACCTGAAGAACGCACCGTTACCGGCAAGCTGCGCGTACCCTTCAGAGGCAAGGAATACGATGTGTCTGACGTTCCTGGTGTGTTCGTCGGTGACAAAGTACTGGTTGCACGCAATCCGTGGTCAGACGATGAAGCGCGGGTCGTTATCGTCAATGATGAAGGCTTTGAGACCTTCCACGTTATTCACGCGATACATAAAGATGAACTCTGGCAGTACAGCACCAGCGCACCGGTGATTGGTGAAGAATATCGACAGCTGCCGGAAACTGTTACCCAGACAAACCGCGATCAAGTGGAACAACATACCTACGGCACCGCCAGCCAGGAAGAAACCGAGGCGGCGAAGAAAGACAAAGCCCTGCCGTTCGGTGGTCGCTTCAACCCTTATCTGGACATTGAGCGCGATGACCACCCGGCCTACATGCCTAAACGCGGTCAGGCTTCAGATGTGCGCGGGCCGCGTATCGAGCAGCGTCCGCTGACCCATGTGGAGGCGGCGAAAGCCCTGCGCGAGAAGTTCAGCGCTAACGGCCATACCTGGACGCCGGAACATTACCGCCAGTTAGCGGCACAGTACCCTGATGGCGTACCGGAAACCGCGCTGGATGAGGTCATGGTCACCCTGACCACTCCGGCCCGTAACAGCGTTATCAGCATCGTTAACGGTAACTGAGGAGGAAGGCATGCTGGTACTGAAGCAACAACTGAAAGAGGCCCGCATCCCGCAGGCGGTGGTGGCAAGAGCCGTCGCCGTTTCCGAGGCCACACTGGCCCAGATTGTGAACCATAACGAGTGGCCCCGCACCAGTACGGAGGAGGTGCGCCAGCGTCTGGCGTTATATCTGGAAAGTCAGGGGATTGATACAGCGAAGAGTTTTGATGCTGCACAGGGCGCTGTCACGCCCCGTACAGCGGGTACTACCGATAAAACCAACCTCAGTGAGGAAGAGAACATGTTACTCAAAAAGCAGGTGTTATTTCCAGCAACTAAAAAAGCGTTTGGCCTTTTCCGTGACCCGTTCGCCGATGAAGCCATGCAGGGCGCGGACGATGTGTTCACCACGCCGGATATCCGCTACGTGCGTGAGGCGCTGTTCCAGACTGCCCGCCACGGTGGCTTTCTGGCGGTTATCGGCGAGTCCGGCGCGGGTAAATCCACGCTGCGCCGCGACCTGATTGAACGCGTTAACCGTGAGAACGCGCCGGTGATTGTCATAGAGCCATACATCATCGCCATGGAAGACAATGATGTGAAGGGCAAAACCCTCAAGGCGGCAGCTATCGCCGAAGCCATCATCAGCACCATAGCGCCACTGGAAAGCATCAAACGCAGCCAGGACGCCCGTTTCCGCCAGCTGCACCGCGTTCTGAAGGACAGCAGCCAGGCGGGTTTCAGCCATGTTCTGGTGATTGAGGAGGCCCACAGTCTGCCCATTCCGACACTGAAGCACCTTAAACGCTTCTTTGAACTGGAGTCCGGCTTCAAAAAGCTGCTGTCCATCGTGCTGATTGGCCAGCCTGAGCTGGCGGACAAACTGTCCGAACGCAACATGGAAGTCCGTGAGGTCGTCCAGCGCTGCGAGGTGGTTGAACTACTGCCGCTGGACAACAGCCTCGAAGAGTTTCTGACGTTCAAGCTGCAACGCGCCGGTAAGCAACTGGCCGACATCATGGACGCCAGCGCAGTGGAGGCCATCCGCGCCCGCCTGAGTAATCTGGGCAGTAACCGAAAAAGCATGGTCAGCCTGCTGTATCCGCTGGCCGTCAGTAACCTGGTGATAGCTGCCATGAATCTGGCTGCTGAAATCGGGGTTCCGCAGGTCAACGCCGACGTCGTCAAAGGGGTTTAATCATGAAATCCATCGCCGATATCAACCAGCAAATGAGCAAGGTGCAGTCCGCCATTATGGCGCTCAACGCCATGAACACCACCGTGCAGAGCGTCATGATTGCGGGCAGTAAGCCGGTTATCCGTATCGCCCGCAACGGGCACTGTGCCCGTCTGCTGGAGCAGGGCAAAGCGAGTTATACCCATGTTGGCCATGACGGCTCAGGGCGCTTTCGTCAGGGCGTCTTTGAGTTGCATGGCTGCCGTATTACCTGGTCAGAGTCATTACATTAACCATAAGGTGAACAGAGATGAGCGAAGTAAATAAAGAAGACTACATGAAAGACCGCAAGGGGCGTCTGGTGCCGGTTGACCAGGTGTCTGACTATGACCTTGCGATGGATTCTTTCGTTAAAGAACAGGTTGCCGCCGCGAAAGTTAAACGCGATGAACTCAGCGACTTCAAGCGTCGTGCCTTTGACGAGTGCTATGCCTGGCTTGACCTTGTGGCCGAGAAGTACGGCAGAACGCGTGGCGGTGCCAAAGGCAACGTGACCTTCAGCAGCTTCGACGGTGCTCAGCAGATCACCATCCGCGTGCAGGAAACCCTGACCTTCGGGCCAGAGCTGCAGATTGCCAAAGATCTGATAGACGAGTGCGTCACCGAGTGGTCGGAAGGCGCAAACGCCAACCTGCGGGCCATCATCAGCGATGCTTTCCAGGTGGACAAAGAGGGCCAGCTTAATACCGGACGTATTCTTTCCCTGCGCCGCGTCAAGATTCAGGACGAGCGCTGGAACCGGGCAATGGAAGCCATATCGGAATCACTGCAGGTGGCAATGTCCAAAACCTATATTAATTTCCGGGAGAAAGATAAACACGGGAAACTAATTAATATTCCGTTAGATATCGCTGCCATTTAATTTTAATTCAATTTCTTTTTTATTTCGGCGTCAGTGCCGTGGGCTTCTGCACGCCGAAAACAGCATTGAGGAATAAATCATGTCCATCAAATGTTCCAACTGTAAGAAAGGTATCACTACCCTGAAGTTCAGCGACGCCAGCGTCATTACCTCTGGCAAATACCATGTGCCAGCCGTCCTCATCACGCTGGTATGCCCTCACTGCAGCCAGCATTACTACACCGAAGTCCCGGCCATGGAGTTCATCCCCTGCGAGGCAACAAAATGAAAGACATGAATTTAGATAACCGTTCGGCGATCTACTATCTGGCGCTGAAAGCCTTTGGCCCTGAAGCACAGACACTGAAGCTGATAGAAGAAGCCGCCGAACTGGCCGCTGCTGCTGCCCGTAACATGAACGGACTGGGCAGTGAAGTTGACCTGGCTGGCGAACTGGCTGACGTTGAAATCATGATTGAACAGTTCCGCCTCAACGGGATGGGCCTGATGATTGACTTTCATAAGCAGAAAAAGCTGGAACGCCTTGCCGAACGACTGGGGGTGACTTATGCCGCAGAATGAAAAATTACCAGATGATCGCCTGGCCCATATCCATCAAAGCCTGAAACGCTGGGCCGATCATGACAATGCTTTAAATAGCTATATCAGCGGTCAAAAGATAGACCCAATATTTCATGATTGTGTGCTGGCACTGGCTGAACTACAGGAGCTTCGCAAGCCTAATCAACGTGAACAAGTTCGTCGTGAACATGCCGAGTGGTCAAATGCGACATTCGGCGATGTTGGCCCTATTGGCCCTTTGAAACACCTGTCGAAAGAAGCTCTGGAGGCATCAGCTGCCCCATCCGATCTGCTTGAGTGGGCTGATATGCAGTTTCTGTTGTGGGATGCTCAGCGCCGTATGGGTATTTCTGATGAGTCAATCACTAGGGCAATGGTTGAAAAACTGGCGATAAATAAGGCTCGCCAGTGGCCAGAGCCGAAAGATGGAGAGCCACGGCTGCACATAATAGAACCAGGTGCAGGTAAGGAGGATTAATTATGACTGATAAAGAAAAGATTCTGGAGAAATTAAAGAAACTCCTGGCACTGTCAAAATCTGATAATCCACATGAAGCATCACTGGCACTGCAGCGTGTTCAGAAACTGATGCAGACATACGGCATTACCCGTGACGATATTGCACTCAGTGATATAGACGAAAGCATCAGCAACTACTGGGCTGCAGGCAGCGTTAATCCACCACGTTACATGCTGGGTCTGCTGGGGATCATCCAGGCGGCCTTTGGGGTGGAATCTATTATTCATTCAGGTCATAAACCCAGCGTTGGCTTTTACGGTAATAAAGGCCGCGTTGAGCTGGCGTCTTATACCTGGGATGTTCTCGCCCGACAGCTTATTACGGCGCGAAAAAACTACATCGGGCAGCAGAATAAAAGAATCAAAAGCACGACAAAGACCAGCCGTGGCGACAAATTTGCCGAAGGTTGGGTACTGGCCGTGCGTAGTGAAGTGCAATTGTTTGCTATGACTCGTGAGGAACGGGAGCTGGCTCAACTCTGGCTCGAACAGAAATACCCGGATTCAGGCACAACTACGGGCCGTGAAGCTGGGAAATCACGTGGCGCGGATTTGTCGCGCCATATCGGTTACAGAGAAGGGGAAAACGTTCGCCTGCATCAGCCTGTCAGCGGGCATGAGCAGCGGAAGCTGGGGAGTGGCTTATGATGGCTGAATATATTGTATGCGCCCTGTTCTGGTACTGCCTCGTGGGGTGGTGTAATGCTGAGCTGCACCGCCATTCAGGTTTTTGTTCACGATACAGCGGCGCTAAATACTGGATTAGCTGGGCGGTAATGCTCCTTTGCTGGCCTGTAGCCCTTCCTTTATATGTTGACTATGTCAGAGGAAAATCGAAAGGTGAGGTCGATGATGACTAAACAGCGCCTCATTCAACTTATTCATATTGCCCGCAGCGACCTCCAGATGGATGAGGATACTTACCGCCAGATGCTGCAGGGGCTGACCGGCAAAGCCTCAACCAAAGGGATGGATACCACACAGCTAAACTGCGTGCTGGAATCCATGAAAAAGAAAGGCTTTCGCGTTAAACCTGCCGGGAAATCCAGGTCCGGTTTACCGCTGGATAGCCATCCTCAGTCAAAGAAAATCCGTGCACTATGGCTTGAAATGGCTGCGGCAGGTGTCGTCCGTGACAGTTCAGAGCAGGCGCTGGCGCTATGGGTTAAACGGGAAACGGGCATCAGCGCGTTACGCTGGCTCAGCAATGAGCAGGCAAGTAGCGTTATTGAGAAACTGAAAAAGTGGCAGCGCAGGGCTGCGGGGGTGAAGCAATGAGCGACCTGAATCAGTTTCGTAGTAAAGGGCCGGAACTGTTGGTGGAACTGGCACAGCACACCTCTGAGACCGTCCGCGAGATTATTGATATCGAACCCGCAGTTGCCGACCAGATTGGTCAGGCCGTCGCGAACCGTATGATGCAGGTCTGGGGCGGGCAAAACGTCTATTTCCCGATGGGCATGGTCTGGAAGGTCAGCCAGCGCGACCGTGAAATCTTCCTGGAGTTTGACGGGCGCAACCATCACGAACTGGCCCGTAAATTTGGTGTTTCGCTACAGTGGGTTTACAGCGTGGTGAAGCGGGTCAGAAAAGAAGAACTGGATCGAATGCAGGGCAAACTGTTTGATGGTGAACCCGATGCCGATACGGGGAGAAAGGAGTAATATCTGCAATCAGACTGGTGCGAGTTCTGTTTTTTTCGGGCCGGTCTGATTTTCACATACTGTAAGGGTATTGCATATTCCATCCAGTCTCTTCCCATGTTGACCCAGTTCTTCCCATAATTATCTCACTTATTCCCTGTCATTTATCTCAAGTCTAATCAATCACCAGCTCAAACCGGGCTGGCAGAGATATGGGATGCCAGAGAGAAAAAACACATTAACGGCTGACCACTTTTAATAAAATCTCACCGTACACCGGCATCAGCGGGTGGCGAATCAGCGCGACCAGCGCCACCACCGCCACACCCAGCGTCAGCGGGGCCAGCCACAAAAGACGAGTGCGCGGAAGATAGCGCGTCAGGCGATCGACGCTGGCTTTCGCGCTGCGCCACAGCCGCCAGCACAGCCACGCGGCCAGCCACAGCAGCAGCGCGGTACCCAGCAGCAGCCACTTAAACTCACCGCTTTGCATGCCGTCAGGAATATCGATAGCCGCACCGGCCAGGATCCCCGGCAGGAAGTAGAACGGCGGCCAGAAGACGCAGCCGATGATGTTCGGCACCACAAACTTTGCGACGGGCAGATCCAGCATCCCCGCCACCATCGGCACCAGCGGACGCGTTGGCCCGACAAAGCGGCCCACGAGAATAGTAAACATGCTGTGCTGGTGCAGCGCATGCTCGGTTTTATCCAGCAAGGCTTTGTTCTTTTTCATGAACGACCAGCGGTGCAGCGGCTTCTTAAAGCGCCAGCCCAGCCAGAAGGAGATCCAGTCGCCCAGCAGGCAGCCGATAATCCCGGCCAGCCACGCCTGCCAGAAATTAACCTCGCCGCTGCCAATCAGCGCGCCAAGCCCCGCCATCATCACGGTGCCGGGCAGGATTAACCCCACGAGCGCCAGCGATTCCAGAAACGCCACCAGCGCCACGGCGATGAGCGAGTACATAACGGACTGGGTAATAAAGTGTTCCAGCAATGCCTGCATAACTATTCCGGTCAGAAAACGAATCAGCGATTCTGCTTAGCGCCCCGCACCGCGTCAAGGCAACAATTGTCTGAATAGTTTACAGGTTGCTTTCCGGGTTCACCTGTTTGTTTAGCTTTTTTTACCGTTTATTCACATCCGGCGCGGAATTCACTCGGGCTGGCGCCGGTGCATTTTTTAAATACGCGAGAAAAATAGAGCTGATCCTCAAAGCCCACGTTGCGCCCTACGGTGGCAATCGGCATTCGGGTGGTGCTGAGCAGCAGCTTCGCCTGGCTGATGCGCTGATCCTCGCGCCAGCTCAACACGCTGACGCCCAGCTGCTGGCGGAACAGATGCGATAGCCGCGACGGCGACAGGCAGACGTGCTGGGCAACGCTGGCAATATCAAACTGGCTGTCGGCCAGGTGGTCGCTGATGTACTGGCAGGCGTCGCGCACGCGGTTATCCAGCGGCGGGTTAAGCGACGCGTTAATCGCCTCCATTCGTCGCAGCAGCAGCTGTTCAAGCAGGTTTATTGCCAGCAGCTCAGCGTAGCGACCACCGGCCTGCCCCGCCTCAATAATCTGCGCGAACAGCTCACGGAACTGCGCCAGATGTACCTCATCCGGGCGATAAAAACCGGTGTGCGCAAAAATAGCGGGCCACGTAAGCCACTCCTGCCAGTAGGCGCGCGGACGGAAGTAGACCCACTGGTGATACCACTCTTTGGCATCCGGATGACGGCCATAGTGATGGATCTCCCCCGGCGGGAACAGCAGGATATCGCCGGGGCGGCAGACGAACTGCTGGTCGCCATTCTTGATGATCCCCTCTCCGCGCACGGTCAGGTTGAGGATATACCCCTTCATGCCGAGCGGTCGGTCGACGTAAAAGTCGAGATATCCCTCAGCCTCGATAGGCGTCAGCCCCGCCACAAGGTGCGCGTTAAACGAGTATCCCGGCAGCAGGGGATCGTTTTGCGTTTCGGCCATAGATTCAGTTCTCCCAAGGGTCCTGAAGGAAACCAATTGTCCATATCACTAAAAGCAGCTTAAAAATGGCCCGCGAAACGATCTAAAAAGCATCACGCCGCTTTTACGTCCGCCATGTTTCAGCCTTTACCCCTGATTTCTCCGCCAGAGCAGGCGGATGAGCAGTAACAAAAGTGTCTATAAGTGCGGCAGAAATGTCCACATTGAATATTTGCACGGCGTCACACTTTCCGTTGTAACAGCAATTTAGTCCATAAGATTAGCGGATCCTGCCTGACGACTTTTGCCCCCAGTCTCTAATGTTCTTCCATACCTGTTTTTTCGATGGAGCAACACCATGGCAATTGCGATTGGCCTCGATTTTGGCAGCGATTCGGTTCGCGCGCTGGCAGTGGACTGTACCACTGGCCGGGAAATAGCAACCAGCGTTGAGTGGTACCCGCGCTGGCAAGAGGGGCGCTACTGCGATGCGCCAAACAACCAGTTCCGCCACCACCCGCGTGACTACATTGAGTCGATGGAAGCGGCGATCAAAACCGTTCTGGCAGAACTGACTGACGCCCAACGGGCGGAAATTGTCGGGATTGGCGTCGACAGCACCGGCTCCACGCCTGCTCCGGTGGATGCCGAAGGCCACGTGCTGGCGCTGCGCCCGGAGTTTGCCGACAACCCGAACGCCATGTTCGTGCTGTGGAAAGACCATACCGCCGTGGAAGAGGCCGAAGCCATTACGCGCCTGTGCCATCAGCCGGGCAAAACCGACTACTCGCGCTACATCGGCGGGATTTACTCCAGCGAGTGGTTCTGGGCCAAGATCCTTCACGTCACCCGTGCCGACGCCGCCGTCGCGCAGGCTGCGGCATCGTGGATTGAGCTGTGCGACTGGGTGCCCGCCCTGCTCTCCGGCACGACCCGTCCGCAGGACATCCGCCGCGGTCGCTGCAGCGCCGGGCATAAATCCCTGTGGCATGAAAGCTGGGGCGGCCTGCCTCCGTCCGCGTTCTTCGATGAGCTCGACCCGATTATCAACAAGAGCCTGACCTATCCGCTGTTTACCGACACCTTCACCGCCGATATTCCGGTGGGCACGCTCTGCGAAGAGTGGGCGACGCGCCTCGGCCTGCCGCAGAACGTGGCCATCTCCGGCGGCGCCTTTGACTGCCACATGGGCGCCGTGGGCGCGGGCGCGCAGCCAAACACGCTGGTCAAAGTCATCGGAACGTCAACCTGCGACATCCTGACGGCGGATAAAGCCACCGTTGGCGACCGCGCGGTAAAAGGCATCTGCGGCCAGGTTGACGGCAGCGTGGTGCCGGACTTTATCGGGCTGGAAGCCGGTCAGTCCGCGTTTGGCGATATCTACGCCTGGTTTGGCCGCGTGCTGGGCTGGCCGCTGGATCGGCTGGCGGCAGCGCATCCTGAACTGAAAACTCAGATCGCAGAGAGCAAAAAGCAGCTTCTGCCGCAGCTCACGGAAGCCTGGGCAAAAAACCCGTCTCTCGATCACCTGCCGGTGGTGCTGGACTGGTTCAACGGTCGCCGCACGCCGTTTGCCAACCAGCGCCTGAAAGGGGTTATTACCGATCTCAACCTGGCGACCGACGCCCCTGCGCTGTTCGGCGGCCTGATTGCCGCCACGGCCTTCGGCGCGCGCGCCATTATGGAGTGCTTCATCGAACAGGGTATCGACGTCAACAGCGTGATGGCGCTGGGCGGCATCGCCCGTAAAAACCCGGTGATCATGCAGGCCTGCTGCGATGTGCTGAACCGTCCGCTGCAGATTGTGGCCTCCGATCAGTGCTGCGCGCTGGGCGCGGCGATTTTCGCCGCCGTGGCCGCAGGCGTCCATGCGGATATCCCGACCGCGCAGCAGCATATGGCGAGCGCCGTCGAAAACACGCTCCAGCCGCGCGCCCAGCAGGCGCAACGCTTTGAACAGCTTTATCAGCGCTACCAGCAGTGGGCAAAAAGCGCTGAACTTCACTATCTCCCTGTCGCCGCCCCGGCCAAAAGCACCGCGGACACTACGGCAACCCTGACCCATTAAGGACACGATGATGACCATTTTTAATAACTATGAAGTGTGGTTTGTGATTGGCAGCCAGCATCTGTACGGACCGGAAGCGCTACAGCAGGTGACGAAACACGCGGAGCACGTCGTCAACGCGCTGAACGCGGAGGCCAAGCTGCCGTGCAAGCTGGTGCTGAAACCGCTGGGCACGACGCCGGACGAAATCACCCACATCTGCCGCGACGCCAACTACGACGATAAATGCGCCGGTCTGGTGGTGTGGCTGCACACCTTCTCACCGGCCAAAATGTGGATCAACGGCCTGTCTATCCTCAACAAACCGCTGCTGCAGTTCCATACCCAGTTCAACGCCTCCCTGCCGTGGGACAGCATCGACATGGACTTTATGAACCTGAACCAGACCGCGCACGGCGGCCGCGAGTTCGGCTTCATCGGCGCGCGCATGCGTCAGCAGCACGCGGTAGTCACCGGCCACTGGCAGGATGGCAAGGCGCAACAGCGTATCGGCTCGTGGATGCGCCAGGCGGTATCAAAACAGGATACCCGCCACCTGAAAGTGGTGCGTTTCGGCGACAACATGCGTGAGGTGGCGGTCACCGACGGCGACAAAGTGGCCGCGCAGATTAAGTTCGGCTTCTCCGTCAATACCTGGGCGGTGGGCGACCTGGTGCAGGTGGTCAATGAAATCAGCGACGGCGACGTAAGCGCGCTGGTGGACGAGTACGAAAGCAGCTACCGCCTGACGCCTGCGGCACAAATCAACGGAGACAAGCGCCAGAACATGCTGGACGCGGCGCGTATCGAGCTGGGCATGAAGCGCTTCCTGGAACAGGGCGGCTTCCACGCCTTTACCACCACCTTTGAAGACCTCCACGGTCTGAAACAGCTGCCGGGTCTGGCGGTACAACGTCTGATGCAGCAGGGCTACGGCTTTGCGGGCGAAGGCGACTGGAAAACTGCCGCTCTGCTTCGCATCATGAAGGTGATGTCGACCGGTCTGCAGGGCGGCACCTCCTTTATGGAGGACTACACCTACCACTTCGAAAACGGCAATGACCTGGTGCTCGGCTCGCACATGCTGGAAGTGTGCCCGTCGATCGCCGTCGAAGAGAAGCCGATCCTTGACGTGCAGTACCTCGGCATCGGCGGTAAGGCCGATCCGGCGCGTCTGATCTTCAACACCCGCACGGGCCCGGCCATCAACGCCAGCCTGATCGATCTGGGCGATCGTTTCCGCCTGCTGGTGAACTGCGTCGATGCGGTTGAAACGCCGCACTCCCTGCCGAAACTGCCGGTCGCCAACGCCCTGTGGAAAGCACAGCCGGACCTGCCAACCGCGTCAGAAGCCTGGATCCTGGCCGGTGGCGCGCACCATACCGTCTTCAGCCACGCGCTGGATCTGAACGACATGCGCCAGTTCGCCGAGCTGCACGATATCGAACTGACCGTGATTGATAACGACACCCGCCTGCCCGCCTTCAAAGACGCGCTGCGCTGGAACGAAGTCTATTACGGTTCAAAACGCTAAGTACGAAATGCCCGGTGGCACTGCGTTTACCGGGCCTACAAAACCGTAGGCTGGGTAAGCGAAGCGCCACCCGGCAAGGAGAACGTAATGCTCGAAGTTTTGAAGCAGCAGGTGCTTGATGCCAACCTGGCGCTGCCGAAACATAACCTGGTGACCCTGACCTGGGGCAACGTCAGCGCCGTCGACCGCGAAAAAGGCGTGTTCGTGATTAAGCCTTCAGGCGTGGATTACGCGGTGATGACGGCGGACGATATGGTGGTGGTCAGCATCGAAACGGGTGAAGTGGTGGAAGGGAACAAAAAGCCGTCGTCCGATACGCCGACTCACCGCCTGCTGTATCAGGCATTCCCGACCATCGGCGGCATTGTGCATACCCATTCCCGCCATGCCACCATCTGGGCGCAGGCGGGCCAGTCTATTCCGGCCACGGGTACCACCCACGCGGATTACTTTTACGGCACCATTCCCTGCACGCGCCTGATGACCGATGCGGAAATCAACGGCGAGTATGAGTGGGAAACCGGCAACGTGATTGTCGAAACCTTCGAAAAACAGGGTATCGACGCGGCGCAAATGCCCGGCGTGCTGGTGCACTCCCACGGCCCGTTTGCCTGGGGGAAAAACGCGGAGGATGCGGTACATAACGCCATCGTGCTGGAAGAGGTTGCCTATATGGGGATCTTCTGTCGCCAGCTCGCGCCGCAGCTGCCGGATATGCAGCGAACCCTGCTGGATAAGCATTACCTGCGCAAGCACGGTGCAAAGGCGTATTACGGGCAGTAAATCATTGCCCGGTGGCGCTGCGCTTACCGGGCCTACGGATCCTGTAGGCCGGATAAGCGCAGCGCCATCCGGCAAAACAGGTACTGTATAAAACCCCAGCAAACCCACCTCAACCAGGCTATAATCAGGCCTGGTTTTGTTTTATGGGATAACGGCGTGACGCAGGCGCAAGAAGGCTTTTTACTGACCCGACACTGGCGGGATACGCCTCAGGGCACCGAGGTTGCGTTCTGGCTGGCGACGGACAACGGTCCGCTGCACGTCACGCTGCCGCCGCAGGAGTCCGTGGCGTTTATCCCTGAAGCGCACGTCGAAAAAGTCAGACAGCTGCTGCGCGGCGAAAACGGCTGGCGCATAACGCCCCTTGAGCTGAAAGATTTCCACCGCCAGCCGGTTTACGGCCTCTACTGCCGCGCCCATCGTCAGCTGATGCGCTATGAAAAACTGCTGCGCGAGGCGGGCGTGACGCTCTACGAAGCCGATATCCGCCCACCGGAACGCTTTCTGATGGAGCGTTTTATCACCGCGCCCGCCTGGGTCGATGGCACCGAGCATAACGGCAGCCTCGTTAACGCGCGCCTGAAGCCGAATCCGCACTATCGTCCACCGCTGAAGTGGGTCTCCCTGGATATTGAAACCACCCGCCATGGCGAGCTGTACTGCATTGGTCTGGAAGGCTGCGGCGATCGGGTTGTCTATATGCTCGGGCCGCCGAACGGCGATGCCTCCGCGCTGGATTTCCGGCTTGAGTACGTCAACAGCCGCCCGCAGCTGCTGGAGAAGCTTAACCAGTGGTTTGCCGACTACGATCCCGACGTCCTGATTGGCTGGAACGTGGTGCAGTTCGACCTGCGCGTGCTGCAAAAGCATGCCGAGCGCTACCGTATCCCGCTGATGCTCGGGCGCGGAAACAGCGAGCTGGAATGGCGCGAACACGGCTTCAAGAACGGCGTCTTCTTCGCCCAGGCCAATGGCCGCCTGATTATCGACGGCATCGAGGCGCTGAAGTCCGCCTTCTGGAACTTCTCGTCATTCTCCCTCGAAGCGGTCGCCCAGGAGCTGCTTGGCGAAGGCAAATCCATCGACAATCCCTGGGACCGAATGGACGAGATCGACCGGCGCTTTAACCAGGATAAGCCCGCGCTCGCCACCTATAACCTGAAAGACTGCGAGCTGGTCACGCAGATATTCCACAAAACCGAGATCATGCCGTTCCTGCTGGAGCGCGCGACGGTGAACGGCCTCGCGGTCGACAGGCACGGCGGCTCGGTTGCCGCCTTTAGCCACCTCTATTTTCCGCGAATGCACCGGGCAGGCTACGTCGCACCCAACCTCGGGGACGTGCCGCCGCAGGCGAGCCCCGGCGGCTACGTTATGGATTCGCGTCCAGGGTTGTACGACTCGGTACTGGTCCTGGACTACAAAAGCCTGTACCCGTCGATCATCCGCACCTTCCTGATCGATCCCGTCGGGCTGGTTGAGGGCATGGCCCAGCCGGATGATGAGCACAGCACCGAAGGCTTCCTCGGCGCACGCTTCTCGCGGGAAAAACACTGCCTGCCTGACATTGTGGGCAGCATCTGGCACGGCCGCGACGAGGCCAAACGCCACGGCAACAAGCCGCTCTCGCAGGCGCTGAAAATCATCATGAACGCCTTCTACGGCGTGCTGGGCACCAGCGCCTGCCGTTTCTTTGATCCGCGTCTCGCCTCCTCGATCACCATGCGCGGGCACGAGATTATGCGCCAGACCAAAGCGCTGATTGAATCCCGGGGCTATGACGTCATCTACGGCGACACGGACTCCACCTTTGTCTGGCTTAAGGGCGCGCATTCAGAAGACGACGCCGCGCAAATCGGCAAAGCGCTGGTCGCCTTCGTGAACGACTGGTGGCAGGCACATTTGCAGAAAGCGCGGTTAACCAGCGCGCTGGAGCTGGAATTTGAAACCCATTTCGCCCGCTTTTTAATGCCCACCATTCGCGGTACCGATCAGGGCAGCAAGAAGCGCTACGCCGGGCTGATTCAGGAAGGCGACGCGCAGCGGATGGTTTTTAAAGGGCTGGAGACGGTGCGCACCGACTGGACCCCGCTGGCGCAGCAGTTCCAGCAGACGCTCTACCTGCGGGTGTTCCGCAATGAGCCCTATCAGGACTACGTGCGCGAGACGATAGCCAGCCTGATGGCGGGCGAACTGGATAACCAGCTGGTCTACCGCAAGCGCCTGCGCCGCCCGCTGGCGGAGTACCAGCGCAACGTTCCTCCGCACGTGCGCGCCGCGCGCCTGGCGGATGAAGAGAACGTGAAGCGCGGCCGCGCGCCGCAGTACCAGAACCGGGGAACCATCAAATACGTCTGGACAACTAACGGCCCGGAACCCGTGGATTATCAGCACTCACCGCTCGATTACGATCACTATTTGACGCGTCAGCTTCAGCCGGTCGCCGACGGAATTTTGCCCTTCATCGACGACGACTTTGCTACACTGGTTACAGGGCAACTTGGCCTATTTTGACGCGTGACGAAATGGCTGCCATCCAGTACCATAGCGCCCTTTCCATTCCCGGACCCATTTTTCGATGACCGTCTTTATTTGACGGGGGTCGAACTATTGCCTGCAATTAAGATTAGAGCCGAACAACTATGCCTTTTACACTTGGTCAACGCTGGATCAGCGATACAGAAAGCGAACTTGGATTAGGAACCGTCGTTGCCGTCGATGCGCGCATGGTTACCCTCCTCTTCCCTGCCACCGGTGAAAACCGCCTGTACGCTCGCAATGACTCCCCTGTAACCCGCGTGATGTTTAATCCGGGTGACACCGTGACCAGCCATGACGGCTGGCAGCTCAAGATTGAAGACGTAAAAGAAGAGAATGGACTGCTCGCCTATATCGGCACTCGTCTGGACACCGACGAGGCCAATGTCATCCTGCGTGAGGTGCTGCTCGACAGCAAGCTGGTGTTCAGCAAGCCGCAGGACCGCCTGTTTGCCGGGCAAATCGACCGTATGGATCGTTTCTCCCTGCGCTATCGCGCGCGCAAGTTCCAGAGTGAACAGTACCGCATGCCGTGGAGCGGCCTGCGCGGCCAGCGCACCAGCCTGATCCCCCACCAGCTGAACATCGCCCATGACGTGGGCCGTCGCCATGCGCCGCGCGTGCTGCTGGCCGATGAAGTGGGCCTGGGTAAAACCATTGAAGCGGGCATGATCCTGCATCAACAGCTGCTTTCCGGCGCCGCCGAGCGCGTGCTGATCGTGGTGCCTGAAACCCTGCAGCACCAGTGGCTGGTTGAGATGCTGCGCCGCTTCAACCTGCGTTTCTCTCTCTTCGACGACGAACGCTACGCCGAAGCGCAGCACGATGCGGACAACCCGTTTGAAACCGAACAGCTGGTGATTTGCTCCCTGGACTTCGTGCGCCGCAGCAAGCAGCGTCTTGAGCACCTGTGCGATGCCGAGTGGGACATTATGGTCGTTGACGAAGCGCACCACCTGGTCTGGAGCGAAGACGCGCCAAGCCGCGAATACCTGGCGATCGAGCAGCTTGCCGAGCACGTCCCGGGCGTCCTGCTGCTGACCGCAACGCCGGAGCAGCTGGGCCTCGAAAGCCACTTCGCCCGCCTGCGCCTGCTCGATCCAAACCGTTTCCACGACTTTGCGCAGTTTGTGGAAGAACAGAATAACTACCGTCCGGTCGCGGACGCCGTCGCCATGCTGCTGGCGGGCAAGCGTCTCTCTAATGACGAACTCAACACCCTGAGCGAGCTGATCGGCGAGCAGGATATCGAGCCGCTTTTACAGGCCGCGAACAGCGACAGCGACAACGCGGGATCCGCGCGTAAAGAGCTGATCGACATGCTGATGGATCGCCACGGCACCAGCCGCGTGCTGTTCCGTAACACCCGCAACGGCGTGAAAGGTTTCCCGAAACGCGAGCTGCACACCATCAGGCTGCCGCTGCCGACGCAGTATCAGACGGCAATCAAGGTCTCCGGCATTATGGGCGCGCGCAAAACCCAGGAAGAGCGCGCCCGCGACATGCTCTACCCGGAACAAATCTACCAGGAATTTGAAGGCGATACCGGCACCTGGTGGAACTTTGACCCGCGCGTGGAGTGGCTGATGGGCTACCTGACCGCGCACCGCTCCCAGAAGGTGCTGGTGATCTGCGCCAAAGCGGCCACCGCGCTGCAGTTGGAGCAGGTTCTGCGCGAGCGTGAAGGCATTCGCGCCGCCGTGTTCCACGAGGGCATGTCCATCGTGGAACGCGACCGCGCCGCGGCGTGGTTTGCGGAAGAGGACAGCGGCGCACAGGTGCTGCTGTGTTCGGAAATCGGCTCTGAAGGCCGTAACTTCCAGTTCGCCAGCAACCTGGTGATGTTCGACCTGCCGTTTAACCCGGATCTGCTGGAGCAGCGTATTGGCCGTCTGGACCGTATCGGCCAGGCGCATGATATTCAGATCCACGTGCCTTATCTGGAAAAAACCGCCCAGTCCGTGCTGGTGCGCTGGTTCCACGAAGGTCTGGACGCGTTTGAACATACCTGCCCGACGGGCCGCACCATTTACGACCAGGTGCATGGGGATCTGATCGGCTACCTGGCCGCGCCGGAAAACACCGACGGCTTTGACGATCTGATCAAGTCCTGCCGCGAGAAGCACGACGCGCTGAAAGCGCAGCTGGAGCAGGGCCGCGACCGCCTGCTGGAAATTCACTCCAACGGCGGTGAAAAAGCCCAGGCGCTGGCCGAGTGCATTGAAGAACAAGATGATGACACCAGCCTGATCAGCTTCTCCATGAACCTGTTCGACATCGTCGGCATCAACCAGGACGATCGCGGCGAGAACCTGATTGTCCTGATCCCGTCCGATCACATGCTGGTGCCGGATTTCCCGGGCCTGCCGGAAGATGGCTGCACCATCACCTTCGAGCGTGACGTGGCGCTGTCCCGCGAAGATGCGCAGTTCATCACCTGGGAACACCCGCTGATCCGCAACGGCCTGGACCTGATCCTCTCCGGCGATACCGGCAGCAGCACCATCTCCCTGCTGAAGAACAAGGCGCTGCCGGTGGGCACGCTGCTGGTGGAGCTGATTTACGTGGTGGAAGCGCAGGCGCCGAAACAGCTGCAGCTTACCCGCTTCCTGCCGCCAACGCCGGTGCGTCTGCTGCTGGATAAAAACGGTACCAACCTGGCTGGACAGGTTGAATTCGAAAGCTTCAACCGACAGCTGAGCGCGGTGAACCGCCACACGGGCAGCAAGCTGGTTAACGCGGTACAGCAGGACGTGCACGCCATTCTGCAGCTGGGCGAAACCCAGATTGAGAAAGCGGCCCGAGCGCTGATTGACGCCGCGCGCAGTGAAGCCGACGAGAAACTGTCTGCCGAGCTGTCGCGTCTGGAAGCGTTGAAGGCCGTAAACCCTAACATCCGTGACGACGAGCTGACGGCGATTGAAAGCAACCGTCAGCAGGTGCTGGAAAGCCTCAACCAGGCAAGCTGGCGTCTGGATGCCCTGCGTCTTATCGTTGTGACGCATCAGTAAACGGAGCGCAAGATGGTGATGGAGCCTTACAATCCGCCGCAGGATCCCTGGCTGGTCATTCTGTACCAGGATGAACACATTATGGTGGTCAACAAGCCGAGCGGCCTGCTGTCCGTGCCGGGGCGTCTGGACGAGCACAAAGACAGCGTGATGACGCGCATTCAGCGCGATTATCCGCAGGCGGAGTCCGTCCATCGTCTGGATATGGCCACCAGCGGCGTGATTGTGGTGGCGCTGAATAAGGCCGCGGAACGCGAGTTAAAGCGCCAGTTCCGCGAGCGCGAGCCGAAAAAGCAGTACGTCGCCCGCGTCTGGGGTCACCCGGCGCAGGCGGAAGGGCTGGTGGATTTACCGCTGATCTGCGACTGGCCGAACCGGCCAAAGCAGAAGGTGTGCTATGAAACTGGCAAGGCCGCGCAGACCGAATATGAAGTGCTGGAGTACGCGCCGGATAACACCGCGCGCGTCCTGCTTAAGCCGATTACCGGACGTTCACACCAGCTGCGCGTGCATATGCTTGCCTTAGGTCACCCGATTCTGGGCGACCGGTTTTACGCGCCGCCGGAAGCGCTGGCGCTTGCGCCACGTCTGCAGCTGCACGCCCAGACGCTCACCATCACCCATCCGGCCTTCGGCAACGCGATGACGTTTAAAGCCCCGGTGGACTTCTAAAAAAGCCCGAAAAAAAGCCCGACGTCGTCGGGCTTTTTCTCATTTGAAACCTTTCTTCTCTTTAATCAGCTCGTACGCCTTCTGGATTTCCTGCGCTTTTTGCTTCGCCATCTCCATCATTTCCGGCGGTAAGCCTTTCGCGACCAGCTTGTCCGGATGGTGCTCGCTCATCAGCTTACGATAGGCGCGTTTGATGGTGGTCTGATCGTCAGACGGCTTAACGCCAAGCACGTTGCAGGCATCTTCCAGCGTTGGGCCACGCTGCGCCTGCTGCCAGGCGCCGCCGGACGACTGCTGGTGATACCCGCCGCCAAACTGTGCCCCGCCCTGCATCATGCGCAGGAACTGGTCGAACTGCATGCGGGAGATGCCCAGCTCTTCCGCAATCACGTACAGCACATCACGTTCATTCGGATGCAGTGAACCGTCGGCAAACGCCGCCTGGATTTGAATTTCCAGAAACATCCGAATTAAATCAAAACGCCCGAAGCAGATGCTGCGGAACTGACGCATTTTTTCGCGAAGCGGATAGTTATCCGCTTTACCGATGCGAAACGCATTTTGCGCTGCCAGACGGGAGTCGCCGTGCAGGTTCATGCGATCCATAAAGACGCTGGCAATCTGAATATCGGCTTCTGTGACGCGCCCTTTGGATTTGGTTAAGTGCCCCATGACCTCAAAGGTGGTGGAGAAAAAGAGTGACTGACGCTCGCGCTGATTGGCAAACCAGGCCATTTTGCGGCTGCGCGCCTTGTCAAACATATGGCCGATAATAAGCCCAAGCACAATTCCCCAGAACCCGGCACCCATGATGATGGCGAACGCAACGCCGATTATTTTACCCCAATACTGCATATACTCCCCGGATAGTCATATTCCTGGCCGACGCAACGTCATCATCACTGTGTTCAAGTCACGGTCAATTGAAGGACATCGCCTATAATTTGCTTTATCATACTCGTCATTCGATAGCGAGCCTAACACTCTGGCACGCAAACGGGCAGGATTAACGCTGGTACTGCGCAGATGAGTAAGATAGTCTCTGAGCGTTTGTAAGCCGTAGCCACTGATGACGGAACAATAAAATACAACGTATGAAAAAACGTATCCCCACCCTCCTGGCCACAATGATTGGCACCGCCCTGTACAGTCAACAGGGGCTGGCGGCCGATCTCGCCTCGCAATGTATGCTTGGCGTCCCAAGTTATAATCGCCCACTGGTGAGTGGCGATACAAATAGCTTGCCGGTAACCATTACTGCCGACAGTTCCAAAGGGACTTACCCTGACAATGCCACGTTTACGGGCAATGTGGATATTAACCAGGGCAATAGCCGTCTGCAGGCAGATGAAGTGCAGTTGCACCAGAAGCAGCCGGAAGGCGCGGCCGAGCCGGTACGCACGGTGGATGCGCTGGGTAATGTGCACTATGACGACAATCAGGTCATCCTGAAAGGTCCGAAAGCGTGGTCAAACCTGAATACGAAAGATACTAACGTCTGGGAAGGTGATTACCAGATGGTGGGTCGCCAGGGTCGCGGTGACGCAGACCTGATGAAACAGCGTGGCGAAAACCGCTATACGATCCTGGAAAACGGTACGTTCACGTCATGTCTGCCGGGTTCAAATACCTGGAGCGTGGTCGGGAGCGAGGTTATCCATGACCGCGAAGAACAGGTCGCGGAGATCTGGAACGCCCGCTTCAAGCTGGGTCCGGTTCCCATTTTCTACAGCCCTTATCTGCAGCTTCCCGTGGGTGACAAACGCCGCTCGGGCTTCCTGATCCCTAACGCCAAATACAGCACCACGAACTACTTTGAGTTCTACCTGCCGTATTACTGGAACATCGCGCCCAACATGGATGCGACGATCACGCCGCACTATATCCACAAGCGCGGCAACATCATGTGGGAGAACGAGTTCCGCTATCTGACCCACGCCGGTGCTGGCCTGATGGAGCTGGATTATCTGCCTTCGGATAAAGTTTTCCAGGACGAGCATCCTACCGAAGGCGACAAGCACCGCTGGATGTATTTCTGGCAGCATTCCGGGGTGATGGATCAGGTGTGGCGCTTCAACGTCAACTACACCAAGGTCAGCGACCCGAGCTACTTCAATGATTTCTCGTCAAAATACGGTTCGAGTACCGACGGTTATGCCACGCAGATCTTCAGCGTTGGCTATGCGGTGCAGAACTTTGATGCGACGGTAACCAACAAACAATTCCAGGTATTCTCCAGCCAGACGGCGAGTACCTATGGCGCCGAGCCACAGCTGGACGTTAACTGGTACCAGAATGATGTGGGTCCATTCGACACCCGTATTTATGGCCAGGCAGTGCATTTTGTTAACACCAATTCCAGTATGCCTGAAGCCACCCGTGTTCACCTGGAGCCCGTCATCAACTTGCCATGGTCGAATGACTGGGCAAGCCTGAACACGGAAGCCAAGCTGATGGCGACACACTATCAGCAGAAAAATATTGATGATTACAATACCAACAACAACGCCCATCTTGAGGAAAGCGTAAACCGTACGCTTCCCCAGTTCAAAATGGACGGCAAGCTGATCTTCGAACGCAATATGGATCTTCTGGCGGATGGCTATACCCAGACGCTGGAGCCACGTATGCAGTACCTGTACGTGCCTTATCGCGATCAGAGCAACATCAATAACTACGACTCCTCATTACTGCAGTCTGACTACAGCGGCCTGTTCCGCGATCGTACCTACGGTGGCCTTGACCGCATCGCTTCAGCGAACCAGGTAACGACCGGGGTCACAACACGCGTATATGATGATGCCGCCGTTGAACGTTTTAACGTTTCTGTTGGTCAAATCTACTATTTCACCGAGTCTCGCACGGGCGATGACAATATCAAGTGGGAGAAAGATAACAAGACAGGTTCGCTGATTTGGGCTGGCGACACCTACTGGCGTATGACCGATCGTTGGGGCCTGCGCGGCGGCGTGCAATATGACACCCGTCTCGACAATATCGCCAACAGTACGGCAGCCATTGAGTACCGCCGGGATGAAGATCGTATGGTGCAGTTGACCTATCGTTATGCCAGCCCGGAATATATTCAGGCGACGTTACCGAACTACGGTACTGCAGAGCAGTATAAAGACGGTATTTCGCAGGTGGGTGGTGCAGCAAGCTGGCCAATCGCCGACCGGTGGTCAATCGTAGGCGCGTACTACTTCGACACCAACGCCAATAAAGCTGCTGACCAGATGGTAGGTCTGCAATATAACTCCTGCTGTTACGCGCTGCGTGTCGGTTACGAACGTAAGCTTAACGGCTGGAACACTGAAAACAATCAGAGCAAATACGATAACGTGATTGGCTTTAACTTCGAGCTACGCGGCCTGAGTTCCAACTACGGTCTGGGTACCCAGAAAATGCTGCGCTCGAATATTCTGCCGTACAGTAGCGCCTTGTAATGTGCTTGATTTGCAACGTAATCCGCTTTGCGGTTAATTGAAATGGAAAAAGTATGAAGAACTGGAAAACGCTGCTGCTCGGTGTCGCTATGGTTGCGAATACCAGCTTCGCGGCCCCCCAGGTTGTTGATAAAGTCGCTGCTGTGGTTAACAACGGCGTCGTGCTTGAAAGTGACGTTGACGGTCTGATGAAATCGGTGAAGCTTAATTCGGGCGAAGCCGGTCAACAGCTTCCGGATGACGCCACGCTGCGCCACCAGATCCTGGAGCGCCTGATCATGGATCAGATCGTTCTGCAGATGGGGCAGAAAATGGGTGTGAAGGTCACTGACGAGCAGCTCGATCAGGCGATCGCTAACATCGCGAAGCAGAACAATATGTCTTTAGATCAGATGCGCAGCCGTCTGGCCTATGACGGCATCAGCTACGCCACCTACCGTAACCAGATCCGTAAAGAGATGCTGATTTCGGAAGTGCGTAACAACGAAGTACGTCGCCGCGTCACCATCCTGCCTCAGGAAGTGGACGCGCTGGCAAAACAGGTGGGTAACCAGAACGATGCGAGCACAGAGCTGAACCTGAGCCACATTCTGATCCCACTGCCAGAGAACCCAACGTCCGATCAGGCTGCGGAAGCAGAAAGCCAGGCGCGCTCGATTGTCGAACAGGCGCGTAACGGCGGCGACTTTGGCAAGCTGGCCATCACCTACTCCGCAGACCAACAGGCGTTGAAAGGCGGTCAGATGGGCTGGGGACGTATTCAGGAGCTGCCATCCATCTTTGCCCAGGCGCTGAGCACGGCGAAGAAAGGGGATATCGTCGGTCCTATCCGTTCAGGCGTGGGCTTCCACATTCTGAAGGTGAACGACCTGCGCGGCCAGAGCCAAAATATTTCCGTCACTGAGGTTCACGCTCGCCACATTCTTCTGAAACCGTCACCGATCATGACTGACGATCAGGCACGTGCGAAGCTGGAACAGATTGCTGCGGACATTAAGAGCGGTAAAACCTCCTTTGCGAAGGCGGCAAAAGAGTTCTCTCAGGATCCTGGCTCTGCTAACCAGGGCGGCGATCTGGGCTGGGCCGCTGCGGATATTTACGATCCTGCCTTCCGCGACGCGTTGATGAAGCTGAACAAAGGCCAGATCAGCACGCCGGTTCACTCTTCATTTGGCTGGCACCTGATCGAGCTGATGGACACCCGTAACGTGGATAAAACGGATGCGGCTCAGAAAGACAGAGCCTACCGTATGCTGTTCAACCGTAAGTTCTCTGAAGAAGCAGCTACCTGGATGCAGGAACAACGCGCCAGTGCTTACGTGAAAATTCTGAGCAACTAATGAAACAGCATCGTGTTGTTATCACGCCCGGCGAACCCGCCGGGATTGGGCCTGACCTCGTTGTCCAGCTCGCCCAGCGCAGCTGGCCGGTGGAACTGGTGGTCTGCGCCGATGCAACACTGTTACAGGACCGGGCAGCATTGCTCGGTCTGCCTTTAACGCTCATCCCTTACGTTGAAGGTCAACAGCCTGCACCGCAGCAAGCCGGTACGCTTACTCTTCTCTCCGTTCCCCTTCGCAGGCCGGTTATTCCGGGCCAGCTCAGCATGGAAAACGGTCACTATGTCGTTGAAACCCTTGCGCGCGCCTGCGACGGTTGCCTGAAGGGCGAATTTGCCGCCCTGATCACCGGCCCGGTCCACAAAGGCGTTATCAACGAAGCGGGCATACCGTTTACCGGGCATACGGAGTTCTTCGAGGAGCGCTCGCACAGCCCGAAAGTGGTGATGATGCTGGCGACGGAGGCGATGCGCGTTGCGCTGGTGACTACCCATCTGCCGATCAAAGCCATTCCTGATGCGATTACTCCTGAACTCCTGCGTGAGATCATCGGGATCTTGCATCACGACCTGCAGACAAAATTTGGCATCCCGCAGCCGCACGTGCTGGTGTGTGGCCTCAATCCGCACGCCGGTGAAGGTGGGCACATGGGCACCGAAGAGATCGACACCATCATTCCGGTGCTCAACGAAATGCGGGCGAAGGGGATGAACCTCAGCGGGCCGCTGCCTGCGGATACCCTTTTCCAGCCAAAATACCTGGATAATGCCGACGCCGTGCTCGCGATGTACCACGATCAGGGCCTGCCCGTGCTAAAATACCAGGGCTTTGGCCGCGGGGTGAATATCACCCTCGGTTTACCCTTTATTCGAACGTCCGTTGACCACGGTACTGCGCTGGATCTGGCAGGCCAGGGGAAAGCGGATGTCGGCAGTTTTATTACGGCGCTTAATCTCGCCATCAAAATGATTGTTAATACTCAATGACTAATCGAGTCCATCAGGGCCACTTAGCCCGTAAACGTTTCGGGCAAAACTTCCTTAACGATCAGTTCGTGATCGAAAGCATTGTCTCGGCTATTAATCCGCAAAAAGGTCAGGCGATGGTCGAAATCGGCCCGGGCCTTGCCGCGCTGACCGAGCCGGTCGGCGAACGCCTCGACCAGCTGACCGTCATCGAACTGGACCGCGATCTGGCCGCACGCCTGCAAACGCATCCGTTCCTCGGGCCGAAGCTGACCATCTATCAGCAGGATGCCATGACCATGAACTTTGGCGAACTGTCGGAAAAAATGGGTCAGCCGCTGCGCGTCTTCGGCAACCTGCCGTACAACATCTCCACGCCGCTCATGTTCCACCTGTTTAGCTATACTGATGCCATTGCCGACATGCACTTCATGTTGCAAAAAGAGGTGGTTAACCGTCTGGTTGCAGGCCCGAACAGTAAAGCGTATGGTCGTTTAAGCGTGATGGCGCAGTATTACTGCAACGTGATCCCGGTACTCGAAGTTCCGCCATCCGCCTTTACGCCGCCACCGAAAGTGGATTCAGCGGTTGTGCGCCTTGTGCCGCACAAAACAAAACCGTACCCGGTTAAAGACCTGCGCGTGCTCAGCCGCATCACCACGGAGGCCTTTAACCAGCGCCGTAAAACGATCCGTAACAGCCTGAGCAATTCGTTTACCGTTGAGGTGTTAGCCGAGCTGGGGATCGACCCGGCAATGCGTGCGGAGAACATTTCCGTAGAGCAGTACTGCAAGCTGGCTAATTATATCAGCGATAATGCGCCGCCGAAGGAGAGTTAAGCCATGATTGATTCGCCCCGCGTCTGTGTCCATGTACAAAGCGTCTATGTTGAATCCCAGTCCTCCCCGGACGAAGAACGTTTTGTCTTCGCTTACACCGTGACCATTCGCAATCTGGGGCGGACGCCGGTGCAGCTGCGCGGGCGCTACTGGCTTATCACCAACGGCAATGGCCGCGAAATCGAAGTACAGGGCGAAGGTGTGGTCGGTGAACAGCCCCACATCGCCCCTGGAGAAGAGTATCAGTACACCAGCGGCGCGGTGATCGAAACGCCGATGGGTACCATGCAAGGCCATTATGAAATGGTCGACGTCGATGGCAATGGCTTCCGCGTTGCCATTCCCGTGTTCCGTCTCGCCGTAACCACACTTATTCATTAATCTAATGTCTACATATCTGATTGGCGACGTTCACGGCTGCTACGATGAACTGATCGCATTGTTAAAACAGGTCGACTTTACGCCAGGACAGGACACGCTCTGGCTGACGGGCGATTTAGTCGCGCGTGGCCCCGGATCTCTTGAAGTATTACGTTTCGTCAAATCGCTGGGCGACAGCGTGCGCATGGTGCTGGGTAATCACGATCTGCATCTGCTGGCGGTATTCGCCGGGATCAGCCGCAACAAACCTAAAGATCGCCTCACCCCACTGCTGGATGCGCCGGACGCGGACGATCTGATTAACTGGCTGCGCCGTCAGCCCCTGCTGCAGGTTGACGAAGAGAAAAAGCTGGTCATGGCGCATGCCGGGATCACCCCACAATGGGATCTTGAGACGGCGAAAACCTGCGCGCGTGACGTTGAGGCGGTGCTGGCGAGCGACTCGTATCCTTTCTTCCTGGATGCCATGTACGGCGATATGCCAAACCACTGGAGCGAGGAGCTGAGCGGTCTGGCCCGTCTGCGCTTTATCACCAACGCCTTCACCCGCATGCGTTTCTGCTTCCCGAACGGACAGCTGGACATGTATTCCAAAGAGACGCCGGAAAGCGCGCCCGCTCCGCTGAAGCCGTGGTTTGCCATTCCGGGACCGGTGACCAGCGAGTACAGCGTGGTATTTGGCCACTGGGCCGCGCTGGAAGGAAAAGGAACGCCGGAAGGGATCTACGGTCTGGATACCGGATGCTGCTGGGGCGGAGAGTTAACCTGCTTACGCTGGGAAGATAAAGCGTACTTTGTGCAGCCATCGAACCGACAGCTGAACTCAGGAGAAAACGAGGCCGTTGCCTCCTGATACATTATTCCCTCTCCCGGCGAGGAGAGGGAAAATCACTTAACGACGTTCCAGAATCTCGAAGCAGTAGCTGTGGGAGTTCTGTGCATCCGCGTCGTGGAACTCGCTGAATACCGATTCCCACTCGTCCGGATCGTAGTCCGGGAAATGAGTATCCCCTTCAACTTCGGCATCAATGTGGGTCAGATACAGCTTCTGCGCTTTTGGCAGGAACTGCTCGTACACGCGGCCACCGCCAATCACCATGATCTCTTCGGCATTGCCGCATGCAGCAATCGCTTCGTCGACCGATTTCACCCATTCGACGCGATCGTCAGTGCCCGGCTGGCTACTGATAACGATATTCTTACGGCCCGGCAATGGACGACCAATCGACTCCCAGGTCAGGCGGCCCATCACTACCGGCTTGTTTAACGTAGTACGTTTAAACCATGCGAGATCGGCAGGCAGGTTCCACGGCATGGCATTTTCCATACCGATAACGCGGTCCACCGCCAGCGCTGCAATCAGACTGATCATTGAAAATTTCCCGGATGCAAAAAATTGCCGCCACTATACGGAAAGCTTAATCTTTCGTCGACTGGCGGCAGAGTAAAGATAAAGAAATTTTTTAATATTGCTGGCAACTCCGCTTCACGCGGAAGGTTTACTCTCCGGTTCGTCAGAAGGGTCCCCGGTATGCTTGCCCTCTTCCGTGCCCTGCCAGCCGTGACGCTGGATCAGCGACAGGTGATTGCGATCCTCATTGATGATTTCCGTCAGCATCGCGCTGGTGCGTTTAAACACCGCCGCTCGCTCGGTGGCCGTACTGCCCGCCATCGCCGCCATCTCTTCCACCATCTCGGTATTAAAGCGGCGGAACAGGTCCGCCCGTTCGCGCGCTTCATACGCGCCGAGCCCCAGGTTTTCCAGCGCCATGCGGCCAGACTTCAGCGCGCCTTCGAAGGTTTCACGCTCGGGAGATTCAACGCCCGCCTGCCTGAGGCGGATATAGTGATCCACATCGCGCGCACGGGAAATGATGGTCAGACTAGGGAAATGTTCTTTCGCCATTTCCACCATCTGCAGGCTGGTCTCCGGATCGTCAATGGCGTTGATCAGCACCTCGGCTTTCGCCGCTCCGGCGGATTCCAGCAGGTCGACGCGGGTCGCATCGCCGTAAAACACCTTCATATCGAATTTACGCAGGGTATCAACATGGTCTGGATCGTGATCGAGGATGACCATCTTCACCCCGCTGGACAGCAGCAGACGGCCTACGATCTGCCCGTAGCGGCCAAACCCGGCAATGATCACGCGCGGCTGCTCTTCGTCAATCTCATCGGCTTCACGCTCCTGCTCGCTGCCCGATTTTTCCAGACGCGTCAGCACCACCAGCAGGACGGGCGTCGCCGCCATCGACAGCGCGACCGCCAGCGTCAGCGCTTTCGCCCACTCGGGATCGAGGACGTTTGCCATTTGCGCCGCGCCAAAGACCACGAACGCAAATTCGCTTCCCTGCCCCAGCAGAACCGCAAACCAGCTGCGCTGCCTATTCGGCACCTTCAGCGGACGCGCAATCAGCCACAGCATCGCCATTTTAATGACCAGGAAGCCGACGAGCAGGATGACGATCCGCAGCGGGTGCGTCACCAGCGTACCGAAGTCGACGGACATCCCCACGCCGATGAAAAACAGCCCCAGCAGCAGGCCTTTGAACGGCTCAATATCGCTTTCCAGCGCGTGACGGTATTCAGAGCTCGCCAGCAGAACGCCTGCAAGGAACGCCCCCATCGCCATCGACAGCCCGGCCTCCTCCAGCAGCAGACCGAAGCCAAATACCAGGAACAGCGCCACGGCGCTGAACACTTCGCGCAGGCCAGAACGGGCAACAAACCGCAGCAGCGGGCGGGTCACGTAGCGGCCAAGCAGCACCACCAGCGCCAGCGCGCCCGCCACCTTCAGAGCCGACAGCGCAAAAGCGCCCAGCGTGGTAGAGGAACCGCTGGCCGCCAGCAGCGGGATCATGGCCACCAGCGGGATAGCGGCAATGTCCTGGAACAGCAGCACCGAGAACGCGCTGCGCCCCATCTGGGAAACGGTCAGATTGCGCTCGTTCATCGCCTGCATGGCAATAGCCGTTGAGGAGAGCGCCAGCGTCATGCCGATCAGCTCCGCCACCTTCCAGTCCATGCCCAGCAGGATACAGAACCCGCCCAGCAGCAGGCCGCAGGCCACCATCTGCAGCGCCCCGCCGCCAAATACCGAGGCGCGAAGCTTCCACAACCGCTGCGGGTCGAGCTCCAGACCAATCACAAAGAGCATCAGCACCACGCCGATTTCAGCGAAATGGAGTATCGCCTCGGCATCGGTGACCAGCCGGAAGCCCCACGGCCCAATCACGCAGCCCGCAATCAGGTAGCCGAGCACGGAACCCAGCCCCAGACGCACCGCCACGGGAACAATCAGCGCCGCCGCGCCGAGGTAAATCAGCGCCTGTATCAGCGTATGGCTATCCATGGTGCGCCTCCTGCCACTCAAGTAAGCGTTGTTTGTAATGGCGAGCCTGCGCCTGCAGCGTTTCATCGTCGCAAACAAAGGTGCAGTGCATGGCAACAGGCGGGAGCCAGTTCAGCCCACAATAGAGCGCGGTCGCCTGCAGCGGCTGTGCCAGGACGTCAAACCCCGGGAAAGAACCAATATCAAAGTGGCTTTCCCCTCCGCCAGTGGTGACTGCCCACAACAGGCTTTTCCCTTTAAGCGCATTGCCGTTATGACCATACGCCCAGCCGTGAGAAAAGACTTTATCGATCCATAGCTTTAGCAGCGGAGGCGTACTGTACCACTGCATGGGATGCTGCCAGACGATCAGATCGGCACGGGAAAGCGCCTCCTGTTCGGCGGCGATATCGATATTAAAATCGGGATAGAGTTGATAGAGGGAACGTATCTCTACGTTATCAAGCGTCCTTACCTGCTCAAGCATCCGCTTATTCGCATGCGAGTGCTGCGGATAAGGATGGGCGTAAATTATCAGAATCATTGATTAGCCTGTTGTTACTGCTTTCTTTTAACAAAAGAGTGTAGTCAGTAATTCAACAGGCTAATAGTGAATATTATTGACGGGCTTACGTCAGAATTCTGAATCAGTTATCCAGCTCGCCCATGGATTTCACCTGGTCACGGTTAATCTGCTCGGTTTGACCGGTTTCAGCGTTTTTGTACGACACCAGACCGGTATCGTCATCCACCTGCGGCTTGCCGTCGGTGACAATGGTTTTGCCATCGGTGGTTTTCACCGCCTGATTAGACGAACAGCCCGCCACGGTAAACATTGCGGTGGCAGCCAGAACGGAAGCGATCAGTAATTTATTTTGCATGGTGTTTTCCCCTGCTCTCAGTTGAATTTCGTTATCGACCTAACCATTTTAGGCTAACTGACTGAAAGCGGATGAAAAACCAGAAGTTTCTGAAGATGGGGAGAATGCCCGGCAACCGAACGGCACCGGGCATTTAAACTTACTTACTCATCTGCGCGTGCATTTCCTGAACCGAAATCACCTTCTCGGTGGCATCCGCATTCAGCGCCATGGCCGTTGCGAAACCGCCGTTCAGGGTGGTGTCGTAGTGCACTTTATACTGCAGGGCGCTGCGGCGAATCAGCTTGGAGTCTTCAATCGCCTGGCGGCCTGCGGTGGTGTTGATGATGTAGGTATATTCGCCATTCTTGATACGGTCCTGAATGTGCGGACGACCTTCATGCACCTTGTTCACCAGACGCGGGTTGATGCCCGCTTCGCCCAGCACAATCGCCGTACCGTGGGTCGCGTCCAGCTCGAAGCCCTGTTTCAGCAGCTTGGCGGCCAGGTCAACCACGCGCTCTTTGTCGCCTTCGCGAACGGAGAGCAGCGCACGGCCCGATTTTCTCATGGTGGAGCTACTGCCCAGCTGCGCCTTCGCGAACGCTTCTGCGAAGGTGCGGCCCACGCCCATCACTTCCCCGGTCGAGCGCATTTCTGGCCCCAACAGCGGGTCAACGCCCGGGAACTTGTTGAACGGCAGGACCACTTCTTTCACCGAGTAGTACGGTGGAATAATCTCTTTGGTCACGCCCTGCTGCGCCAGCGTCTGGCCCGCCATTACGCGCGCCGCCACTTTCGCCAGCGGAACGCCGGTGGCTTTAGAGACGAACGGGACGGTACGTGCCGCACGCGGGTTGACTTCAATCAGGTAGACTTCGTTGTCTTTCACCGCGAACTGGACGTTCATCAGGCCGCGAACCTGGAGCTCGAAGGCCAGCTTCTGCACCTGCTGGCGCATCACGTCCTGAATCTCCTGGCTCAGGGTGTACGCGGGCAGAGAACAGGCCGAGTCACCGGAGTGCACGCCCGCCTGCTCGATATGCTCCATGATGCCGCCAATCAGCACCATTTCGCCGTCGCAGATGGCGTCAACGTCCACCTCTACCGCGTCGTCGAGGAAGCGGTCGAGCAGCACTGGCGCATCGTTAGAAACGCTTACCGCCGTCTGGAAGTAGCGACGCAGGTCGGCTTCGTCATACACGATTTCCATCGCGCGGCCGCCCAGGACGTAGGAAGGACGCACCACCAGCGGGTAGCCAATCTCTTTCGCCTTCTCAACGGCCATCTCAATGGCGGTGACGGTGGCGTTCGCAGGCTGCTTGAGCTTCAGACGGTCAACCGCCTGCTGGAAACGCTCGCGGTCTTCGGCGCGGTCAATCGCATCCGGGCTGGTGCCGATAACCGGCACGCCTGCGGCTTCCAGCGCGCGCGCCAGCTTCAGCGGAGTCTGGCCGCCGTACTGCACGATAACGCCTTTAGGCTTCTCGATGCGCACGATTTCCAGCACGTCTTCCAGGGTGACCGGTTCGAAGTAGAGGCGGTCGGAGGTGTCGTAGTCGGTTGAGACGGTTTCCGGGTTACAGTTAACCATGATGGTTTCGTAACCGTCTTCGCGCAGCGCCAGCGAGGCGTGTACGCAGCAGTAGTCGAACTCGATGCCCTGGCCGATACGGTTTGGACCGCCGCCCAGCACCATAATCTTGTCGCGGTCGACGGACGGGTTCGCTTCGCACTCGTCTTCATAGGTGGAGTACATGTACGCGGTGTCGGTCGAGAATTCCGCCGCGCAGGTGTCCACGCGCTTGTAGACCGGGTGCAGGTCATACTGGTCGCGCAGCTTGCGGATCTCCGCTTCACGCACGCCCGCCAGCTTCGCCAGACGCGCGTCGGCGAAGCCTTTACGCTTCAGCATACGCAGGAAGTCAGCGTCCAGGCCGTTAATGCCCAGTTCAGCCACTTTCTCTTCCAGACGCACCAGCTCTTCAATCTGCACCAGGAACCAGCGGTCGATGTTGGTCAGGTTGAACACGCCGTCGACGGACAGGCCCGCACGGAAGGCGTCGGCGATGTACCAGATACGCTCTGCGCCCGCGTCCTTCAGCTCGCGACGAATTTTCGTCAGCGCTTCCGGGTCGTCGAGGCTCACTTTCGGGTCGAAGCCGGTCGCGCCCACTTCGAGGCCGCGCAGCGCTTTCTGCAGGGATTCCTGCTGCGTGCGGCCAATCGCCATCACTTCACCGACCGATTTCATCTGGGTGGTCAGACGGTCGTTCGCGCCGGCGAATTTCTCGAAGTTAAAGCGTGGAATTTTGGTCACAACGTAGTCGATGGACGGCTCGAAGGAGGCTGGCGTGCGGCCACCGGTGATGTCGTTCATCAGCTCGTCGAGGGTGTAACCCACCGCCAGCTTTGCCGCCACTTTGGCAATCGGGAAGCCGGTCGCTTTTGAGGCCAGCGCGGAGGAACGGGACACGCGCGGGTTCATTTCGATAACAATCAGGCGGCCGGTTTTCGGGTTCACCGAGAACTGCACGTTCGAACCGCCGGTTTCCACGCCGATTTCACGCAGTACCGCCATCGAGGCGTTACGCATGATTTGATACTCTTTGTCGGTCAGGGTCTGGGCTGGCGCAACGGTGATGGAGTCACCGGTGTGGATACCCATCGCATCGAAGTTTTCGATGGAGCAGACGATGATGCAGTTGTCGTTTTTATCACGCACCACTTCCATCTCGTACTCTTTCCAGCCAATCAGCGATTCATCAATCAGCAGCTCTTTGGTTGGCGAGAGATCCAGACCGCGTTCGCAAATCTCTTCGAACTCTTCGCGGTTGTAGGCGATACCGCCGCCGGTGCCGCCCATGGTGAACGAGGGACGGATGATGCACGGATAGCCCACGTCAGCCGCGACGGCCAGCGCCTCTTCCATATTATGCGCGATGCCGGAACGCGCGGTGTCGAGGCCGATTTTCTTCATCGCCACGTCGAAGCGGCGGCGGTCTTCTGCTTTATCAATCGCATCGGCGGTCGCACCGATCATGGTCACGCCGAACTCTTCCAGCACGCCCTGACGCTCAAGCTCCAGCGCGCAGTTCAGCGCCGTCTGGCCGCCCATGGTTGGCAGCACCGCGTCCGGACGCTCTTTCTCGATGATTTTGCGCACCACTTCCCAGTGAATCGGCTCGATGTAGGTCGCATCAGCCATTTCCGGGTCGGTCATGATGGTTGCCGGGTTTGAGTTGACCAGGATAACGCGGTAACCCTCTTCACGCAGGGCTTTACAGGCCTGGGCGCCGGAGTAGTCGAATTCGCAGGCCTGGCCGATGACGATCGGGCCAGCGCCAAGGATCAGGATGCTTTTTATGTCTGTACGTTTTGGCATTGTCTTCTCGGCTCCTGATTATTTAGCGGTCTTACGGTATTGCTCGATAAGTTCGATGAAGTGATCGAACAGCGGCGCGGCGTCGTGTGGGCCCGGGCTGGCTTCCGGGTGCCCCTGGAAGCTGAATGCTGGCTTATCGGTACGGTGGATACCCTGCAGGGTGCCATCGAACAGCGATTTGTGCGTCACGCGCAGGTTAGCCGGCATTGACGCTTCATCGACGGCAAAGCCGTGGTTCTGCGCGGTGATCATCACCGTGTTGTTATCAATGTCTTTCACCGGGTGGTTACCACCGTGGTGGCCGAACTTCATCTTGATGGTGTTTGCACCGCTCGCCAGCGCCAGCAGCTGATGGCCGAGGCAGATGCCAAATACCGGGATGTCGGTTTCCAGGAAGGACTTAATGGCGGCGATGGCGTAATCGCACGGCGCCGGGTCGCCAGGACCGTTGGACAGGAAAATACCGTCCGGATTCATCTTCAGCACGTCTTCGGCGGACGTTTGCGCCGGCACTACCGTCAGGCGACAGCCGCGGTCAACCAGCATGCGCAGGATGTTGCGCTTGGCGCCGAAATCGTAGGCCACCACGTGGAACGGCAGCTCGCTCTCTTTTTTCGCTTCCGGCAGGTCGCCTTCCAGCGTCCAGCTACCCTGCGTCCAGCTGTAGGCTTCGGCGGTGGTCACTTCTTTCGCCAGGTCCATGCCGTTCAGGCCCGGGAAGGCTTTCGCTTTTTCCAGCGCCAGCGTCGCATCGAGGTTATCACCCGCGATGATGCAGCCGTTCTGTGCACCCTTCTCGCGCAGCAGGCGCGTTAACTTACGGGTATCAATATCGGCAATCGCCACGATGTTATGACGCTTCAGGTAGGAAGAGAGGTCTTCAGTGCTGCGGAAGTTGCTGGCAATCAGCGGCAGGTCGCGAATGACCAGGCCTTGCGCATGTACCTGAGAGGATTCTTCGTCAGCCGCATTGGTGCCGACATTGCCGATATGAGGATAGGTAAGAGTAACGATTTGGCGAGAATAGGAAGGATCAGTGAGGATTTCTTGATAACCGGTCATTGAAGTATTGAAAACGACTTCCCCAACCGCCGAACCCGTTGCCCCTATGGCCCGACCGATAAACTGGGTTCCGTCTTCCAGAACCAATAGCGCTGACTTAATCAAAACACCCTCCAGAGAATATTCACTCACTTTATTTGCATATTAATTCATAACCATGTCATGAATCAATGCAAATGTGTTGCCAGCGGATTTTTGGCAAACGGCGGCATTCTGGAGATTTGGTGGGTAAAAGTCAACTTAAAACGGATATTTTGTTTAGTCTTTTGCAGGCCTGGAGAGCGGAATGCAGCTTAAGCGACAAAAAGATCAGGTAAATCACTGCGGAAAACGCTTGCGCGTCGGGTTTAATAAAAAAAGAAGCGCCACGGTATCTAAAAGTGGACCAAATGGTCAAAATTTACATTTCAGCAACGTAAATCCTGAGGAATATATCTACTTTTAATGCCTTTAAGTCAAAAAAGTCACTAAACCGATAAAATAAAAGGGCAATAAAATATTGCCCTATGCAATCAAACAATTACGACTGCAATAACCACATCACGATGGGTAATAATGCTTACAAATTGTTGAGATCGAGCACGTCCCGCATATCAAAAAGGCCGTTTTTCTTCTCTTTAAGCCATAATGCGGAGCGTACGGCACCGTTGGCAAACGTCATTCGGCTTGACGCCTTATGCGTAATTTCGACGCGCTCGCCAATATCGGCGAACATCGCGGTGTGTTCGCCGACGATGTCACCCGCACGGACGGTTGCGAAACCGATGGTGCCCGGCACGCGTTCGCCGGTGTGACCTTCGCGGGTGTAGACCGCGCAGTCCTTTAAATCTTTATCGAGCGCATGAGCAATCGCTTCGCCCATCGCCAGCGCCGTGCCCGATGGCGCATCCACTTTGTAACGGTGGTGAGCTTCTACGATCTCAATATCGGTATAGTTGCCCATCACCTTCGCAGCCTTCTCCAGCAGCTTCAGCATGACGTTAACGCCCACGCTAAAGTTTGCGGCGAAGACAATCGCAATCTCTTTTGATGCATCCTGGATAGCCTGCTTGCCCGCATCGTCAAAACCGGTAGTGCCGATCACCATTCCCTTGCCGTGCTGACGACAAAACGCCAGATGCGCGAGCGTCCCTTCCGGGCGGGTAAAATCGATGAAGACATCGAAGTCCTCTTTTACCGCCTCCAGGCTGCTTTGTACGGTAACGCCCGTGTGGCCTGCGCCCGCCAGCTCACCGGCATCGGCGCCAAGAAGCGATGAACCTTCACGCTCCAGCGCCGCGCCAAGCGCTACGCCATCCATCTGAAGTGCCGCCTGAATCAGCTGACGGCCCATACGTCCACCCGCGCCCGCAATGGCGACGCGGATCTGTGCATCATGCATAGTTATTCTCTTACGTTAAAATGATGTAAACCGTTTTCAGATTAACCAGCCTTGAGAAGCACTGCCAACTGAAAACACCGATAATTAGAATTTAACGTGAAACCGACTCAAATATCAGTAAAAGACATGATTTTGTCGTCACGATAAAGTACGGGGCAAAAAAAAGGCCAGCACATGAGATGCTGGCCTTTCATCAGATAAGGGGTTATTCCACTTCGCGGGCGTCGATGCGCAGTTCTTTCGGGACTTCGAAAACGATGTTCTCTTCGCGTCCTTCCAGCGGCACCGCTTCGCCACCGCCCAGCTCCTGCAGACGGGAAATGACGTTCTGCACCAGAATATCCGGCGCGGATGCCCCGGCCGTTACGCCGACGCAGGCCGCGTTTTTCACCCACGCTTCCTGAATATCAGACGCGTCGTCAATCAGGAAAGCCGCCTTACCCATGCGCTGTGCCAGTTCGGCCAGACGGTTGGAGTTAGAGGAGTTTTTAGAGCCGACCACCAGCACCACGTCCGCCTGCTCGGCCAGCGCACGCACCGCTTCCTGACGGTTGGTAGTGGCGTAGCAGATATCATCCTTACGCGGCCCGACGATTTTCGGGAAGCGCTGACGCAGGGCGTCAATGACGTCTGAGGTATCGTCAACGGAGAGCGTCGTCTGGGTCATAAACGACAGCCTGGCTTCGTTTTTAACGTTCAGCGTCAGGACATCTTCCGGCGACTCCACCAGGTACATGCCTCCTTCCGGGTTGCTGTACTGGCCCATCGTGCCTTCGACTTCCGGGTGGCCCGCGTGACCAATCAGAATCGACTCTTCACCACGACGGCTGGCGCGCGCCACTTCCATATGCACTTTTGTCACCAGCGGACAGGTGGCATCGAAGACGGTCAGATCGCGGCTTTTCGCTTCGTTACGCACCGCCTGCGAGACGCCGTGCGCGGAGAAGATCAGGATCGCGCCGTCCGGCACTTCGCTAATCTGCTCGATAAAGATAGCACCGCGCTCGCGCAGGCTGTCGACCACGTAGCGGTTATGCACCACTTCGTGACGCACGTAAATCGGCGCGCCGTAAATCTCCAGCGCGTTTTCAACAATGCTGATAGCGCGGTCTACACCGGCGCAAAAGCCGCGCGGGTTAGCCAACAGGATCTGCATTTCAGGCCTCCAGTGCCGGATCGATTTCCAGCACTTCAACATCAAAATGAACGGTACGCCCGGCAAGCGGATGGTTGAAATCAACGGTAATCGAGTCGCCGTTAATTTCACGGATCACGCCAGGCATTTCGCTGCCGTCCATAGCGGTAAAGAGCATAATCGCCCCGATTTCCGGCTCACCCGCGTCCATGAATTCACGGCGCGAGAAATACTGAATCAGGTCCGGGCTCGGCACGCCAAACGCCGCATCCGGCTCCAGCGAAAAGGCTTTTTTCTCACCCTCTTTCAGACCCAGAAGCTGCTGCTCAAGACCTTCAGACAGGGAGGTATCGCCCAGGCGAAACAGGGCCGGTTTACCGTTATTGCGGGTGGATTCAGCCGTGGAGCCATCATCCAGCTTCAGCGTGAAGTGAACGAGAACCGCGCTGTTGCTCTGTACGGATTTAGACATGCAAATTGCTCGCTTGTTTTGGGGTGCCTGTTTGCCCGCTGGCGCTTCGCTTACCGGGCCTACGGGATGCCACAAATTTTGTAGGCCGGGTAAGCGAAGCGCCACCCGGCATTCATGCTTACGCCTGCTCTTTCGCGGCCGGTTTAGGCAAGAAGCCTTCCAGCACGATTAACGCCGCACCGATGCAAATGGCGCTATCGGCGAGGTTAAAGGTCGCGAAGTGCCAGTCGCCGACGTAGAAGTCGATCATATCGACCACAAAGCCGTGCCACAGGCGGTCAAACAGGTTGCCCAGCGCGCCGCCAATGATCAGCGCGTAGGCGATGTTATTCAGCTTTTGCGTGGCCTTAGAGCGGTACATCAGCACCGCCAGGATCACGCAGATACCGATGGCGATACCGGCGAAGAACCAACGCTGCCAGCCACCGCTGTCGGCAAGGAAACTAAACGCTGCGCCGTAGTTACGCGCATAGTGCAGGTTAAGCGACGGGAACAGCGGAACCGTCTCCCCCAGAGCGAAGTTCTGGAGGATCAGGAACTTGCTGCCCAGATCGATAATCAGCACCACCACCACCAGCCACAGCCAGCGCAGTCCTGTTGAACAGAGAGTTTTACTCATCAGGCAAACTTACGTTTTTCGCCGTCACCGGCGACGTTGCTTACACAGCGTCCGCAGATGTCTGCGTGTTCCGCCACCTGGCCGACATCGGTGGTGAAGTGCCAGCAGCGCGGGCATTTCTCACCGTCGGCTTTGCTCAGCGCGACTTTCAGTCCTTTGAGCAGCTCGCTCTGCTGAGCATCAGCAGAGGCCTCAGCATAATCCGCAACTTTCGCACCGGAGGTCAACAGGACAAATCGTAATTCGTCACCCAGCGCCGTCAGCTTCGCCGCCAGCTCAGGTTCGGCGTACAGGGTCACTGCCGCTTCCAGAGAGCCGCCGACTTTCTTGTCAGCACGCGCCTGCTCGATAACCTTGTTCACTTCGCCACGCACTTTCAGCAGCTCGTCCCAGAAGGCATCGTTCATCGCTTCGGTGCTGGAGAGATCGAACAGACCTTCGTACCACTCGCCCGTGAAGACATACTTCTCACGGTCGCCCGGCAGGTAGCCCCAGATCTCATCCGCGGTGAAGGACATAATCGGCGCCATCCAGCGCACCAGCGCTTCTGCGATGTGGAACAGCGCGGTCTGGCAGCTGCGGCGCGCCACGCTGTCCGCTTTCGCGGTGTACTGGCGGTCTTTGATGATGTCGAGGTAGAACGAGCCCATCTCGATGGAGCAGAAGCGCATCAGACGCTGCACCACTTCGTGGAAGTCGTAAGACTCGTAGGCTTTCAGGATATCGTCCTGCGCCGCTTTCGCGCAGCCTACCGCCCAGCGGTCCAGCACCACCATCTCTTCCGGTTTCACCATGTCTTTTGCCGGATCGAACCCGTTCAGGTTCGCCAGCAGGAAGCGCGCGGTGTTACGGATACGACGATAGCTGTCGGCAGCACGCTTCAGGATCTCGTCAGACACCGCCATTTCGCCGGTGTAGTCGGTAGACGCCACCCACAGACGCAGAATGTCTGCGCCCAGCTTGTTCATCACATCCTGCGGAGAAACGGTGTTACCGATAGATTTGGACATCTTACGGCCCTGACCATCCACGGTGAAGCCGTGAGTCAGTACCTGACGGTAAGGCGCTTTACCCTTCATGGCGGTGGAGATCATCAGGGATGACATGAACCAGCCGCGGTGCTGGTCAGACCCTTCCAGATACATATCGGCAGCGTGACCGGCAAACTCCGGGCGCACGTCAACCACGGAGGAGTGGGTAGACCCGGAGTCAAACCACACGTCCAGGGTATCCGGCACTTTCTCGTAGCTGTCAGCGTCAGCGCCCAGGATGTCGCGGGCGTCGAGATCCCACCACGCCTGAATGCCGTCAACTTCGACGCGCTTCGCCACTTCTTCCATCAGTTCCAGAGTGTTCGGGTGCAGCTCCTGCGTCTCTTTATGCACGAACAGCGACATCGGCACGCCCCAGGTACGCTGACGGGAGATACACCAGTCAGGGCGGTTAGCCACCATGGATTCGATACGCGCCTGGCCCCAGTCGGGGATCCACTGCACGCCTTTGATCTCTTTCAGAGACTGCGCGCGCAGGCCTTTCTGATCCATGCTGATGAACCACTGCGGGGTCGCACGGAAGATAATCGGGGTTTTATGACGCCAGCAGCACGGATAGCTGTGCTGCATTTTTTCAACGTGCAGCAGCGCGCCGCTGGTGCGCAGCATGTCCACGATGATGTCGTTGGCTTTGAAGACGTTGATACCGTCCAGCGCCGGGTAGGTGCCAGGCAGATACGAGCCGTCCGGGCCAACCGGGTTAGCGATTTCCAGACCGTACTTCAGGCTGATGTTGTAGTCGTCAGGACCGTGGCCACCGGCGGTATGTACCGCACCGGTACCCGCGTCCAGCGTCACGTGATCGCCCAGGATCGCCGGAACGTCGAAGTCGAGGAACGGGTGCTTGAAGCGCATTAGCTCCAGCGCGTCGCCTTTCACGGTGCCCAGCACGGTGTAGTCGGCGATCTGCGCGCGCTTGAGCACGCTCTCAAGGAGATCTTTCGCCAGAATCAGCGCCTGACCTTCAACCTGAACCAGCGCGTATTCAAACTCACCGGACAGGGAGATCGCGCGGTTGGCAGGCAGGGTCCACGGCGTGGTGGTCCAGATCACTAAAGAGATCGGGCCGTTGACGGACGACACGCCAAATTTGGCTTTCACCGCCTCCTGATCCACCGCGTGGAAGGCCACGTCGATAGAAGGAGAGGTTTTGTCGTAATACTCGACTTCCGCTTCCGCCAGCGCAGAGCGGCAGTCCACGCACCAGTGCACTGGCTTAGCGCCTTTATGCAGGTGGCCGTTACCGATGATTTTACCCAGCGCACGGATGATGTTGGCTTCGGTTTTGAAGTCCATGGTCAGGTACGGGTGCGACCAGTCGCCCAGCACGCCCAGACGAATGAAGTCAGCGCGCTGACCGTCAACCTGCGTCGCGGCGTATTCGCGGCATTTAGCGCGGAACTCGGCGGCGGTGAACTTCTCACCCGGCTTGCCGAACTCTTGCTCGACTTTCAGCTCGATAGGCAGACCGTGGCAGTCCCAGCCCGGAACGTAAGGCGAGTCATATCCCGTGAGGCCTTTGGACTTCACGATAATGTCTTTCAGAATCTTGTTAACCGAGTGACCAATATGAATGCTGCCATTCGCATATGGAGGGCCATCATGCAGAATGAAGGTTTTTTTGCCTTTTTTGGCTGCACGAATGATGCCGTACAGGTCATCATCGGTCCAACGCGCCAGCATTCCCGGTTCGCGCTTGGCGAGATCGCCGCGCATCGGGAACCCTGTTTCCGGCAAATTCAGGGTTGATTTATAGTCACTCATCAGATTCTCGGTTCCGTATTTATCACGTAGGCAGTTAAGCCGGGTTCAAAGCCCAAAAAACTCGCGGGCCGTCAATTCATCTCGCGCAATTTGCGCTTTCAGTTCATCCAGCGAAGCAAATCGCTGCTCGTTGCGTATTTTTTTACGCAGTATCACATCTATATGGCGACCATACAGGTCCATTACAACGTCCAGCAGGTGCACTTCTAACTGTTGACGCACACCGGCGACGGTCGGACGCGTGCCAATATTGGCGACGCCGTAAAACGGCTTATCGCCCAGTCCAGCCACTTCCACCGCATACACCCCTTTAACCGGGGAAACCTGACGACGCAGCGGTATATTCGCCGTCGGGAAGCCTATCGTGCGGCCCAGCGCATCGCCATGGACCACGCGGCCAGAGATAGTGAACGGATGCCCCAGCAGGGTTTCCGCCGTCTCCAGCTCGTCATCGGCCAGTGCCCGGCGAACCGCCGTGCTGCTGACGCGCACGCCGCCTTCGCAGAAGGTCATCGCGCTGGTGACGTCAAATCCGTACTCCAGACCAGCCTTCTGTAATAGCAAGAAATCGCCCTGACGACCAGCGCCAAAGCGGAAATCATCCCCCACGGCAAGAAACTGTACGCCAAGACGCTTAACCAGCAGGTCGCTGACGAAATTTTGTGCTGTCAGCGCGGCAAAGCGGCGATCGAACCGTACGCACAATACGTAGTCCACGCCGGACTCTGCCAGATAGCGCAACTTCTCGCGCAGGCGCGTCAGACGGGCGGGAGATTTATCGCCCGCGAACAGCTCCAGCGGCTGCGGTTCGAAAATCATCACTACAACGGGCAGGCCACGGGCCTCCCCTTCTTTACGCAATCCCTGCAACAGCGCCTGATGACCACGATGCACGCCGTCGAAATTACCAATGGTCAGCACGCACCCGTGCGGTGCGCTGCTGAGATTATGTATGCCGCGTATCAGCTTCATGTCTGGCTCAAAACAGTGAAAATCGCCAAAGTATACCTTGTACAGCGGTTAAGGTTAACCGGCGATTGTTCGCGCAAAACAGAAAGCCGTAATGATTTCATCAGGCTGACCTTTCGCAGCGAAAAAATCTGCTCGTGAACTGCGATTTTTATGCCGAAAGGCTGTATTCAGGGAAGACAAGCTGGTAGAATCCTGCGCCATCACTACGTAACGTAGCGTCGCTAATTAACGGCGCTTATTTGCACAAATCCATTGACAAAAGAAGGCAAAGAGGGCATATTCCTCGGCCTTTGAATTGTCCACATAGAACATATTTGGGAGTTGGACTTGGCTAATATCAAATCAGCTAAGAAACGTGCCGTTCAGTCTGAAAAGGCTCGTAAGCACAACGCAAGCCGTCGCTCTATGATGCGTACTTTCATCAAGAAAGTATACGCAGCAATCGAAGCAGGCGACAAAGCTGCAGCGCAGAACGCATTTAACGAAATGCAACCAATCGTGGATCGTCAGGCTGCTAAAGGTCTGATCCACAAAAACAAAGCAGCGCGTCATAAAGCAAACCTGACTGCGCAGATCAACAAACTGGCTTAATCGCCGCTTGTTGTTGCTTGTTTAAAGAACCCGCTTAACGCGGGTTTTTTTTATGCCTTCAGATTGCCGGTGGCGTAAACAGCGCCGAGTAGTCACGATTACAGATTCGCTGCACCGCCGGGTGCTGAATCATCCGTTCGGCAAATATGGCGTGATACTCCTCCATCACGTTATCCACTCGGCCTATCTCCGAAATCTTGTCCTCCGAATAGAGATCGTGTGCGTACAGCGTCGGCGCAACGAAGATCGCGTTATGTGCTTCGCCAAAGGCTTTCATCAGCGCCGCATCGTCGAACTCACCGAGGATTTCTACCTTTAGCCCCTGGGAGTTAAACCAGTTCAGCAGCTTGCGTCCGAGCATTGAGCGCCTTCCCGGCACCAGCAGGCGACGCTCTTCAAGGCACGCGGGGAAGGGTTTCTCCGGCGGCGGGTTAATGCACCAGAAGCTGACGCCGCATTCACCAATCTTCACCGAGAACAGCCCTTCCTGCTGCGTGGAGTCGATGGGGCAGTCAGAGATAATCATGTCCAGCTTGTGCTGGCTCAGCTGTTCCAGCAGCATCTCATGGGTAGATTCAAAGCAGCGAAGATGAATTTGTTCGTCTTCCACCACCGCAGCGTCGAGCACGCCGCTCACCAGCCGTTTGGACAGCGCGTCCGCCACGCCCACGTCAAAGAGCAGGTTCGACTCTTTGCGGTAGTTGACGATATCCAGCATCTCCTGGCTCAGGGTGAACATTTTATCCGCATAGCGGAAAACCAGCTCGCCCAGTTCGCTGGGTTCAATCCCACGCCCCTTACGCTTGAACAGCTTGCCCTGCAGGCGTTCTTCCAGCGCCTTGATTTGCCCGGTGATAGTTTGCGGCGTCAGGTAGAGCGCCTCGGCCGCCCCCACCACCGAGCCCTGTTTATAGACGTGCCAGAAGTAGTACAGATGGTTGTAATTCAAATGAGACATCGCGTCTTCTCTCCCTGAGTGTGTATCGGGAGAAGGATCGCCTCCTCCCGGTGTTCCGCTATGCCTGGACGGCCTGTCCGGACAATTTCACCTTCAACAAGGTATAGCCGATTACCGCAGCCAGTAATGAGCCGATAAGAATGCCGAGTTTCGCCCAGACGATGAGCTCAGGCGCATGTGCGCCAAAGGCCAGCGTCGAGATAAAGATCGACATCGTAAACCCGATGCCGCACAGCACGCCGACGGCCATAATCTGCTTAAACGTGGTGCCGTGAGGCAATGACGCCAGCTTCAGCTTCGTCGCCAGCCAGCAGAAGAGGCTAATCCCCAGCGGCTTGCCGATAAACAACCCGGCAATAATGCCCAGCGGCAGCACGGACGTCAGCCCGTCCAGCGTCACGCCGCCGAGGGAAACGCCCGCGTTGGCAAACGCAAACAGCGGCAGGATCATAAAGGCGACCCACGGGTGCAGCACATGTTCCAGCTGTTTAGCGGGCGACTTGCCGTCCTGCGGCTTAAGCGGCACGAAGAAGCCGACGATCACACCGGCAAGCGTCGCGTGCACGCCCGATTTCAGCACCGCCGTCCACAGCACCATCCCCACCAGGATATAGATACCGATGCGGCGAACGTTGAAGATGTTCAGCAGCGCCAGCACCGCAATCGCCCCGGCGGCCACGCTCAGGGACAGGATCGACAGATCGCTGGTGTAGAACAGTGCGATAATCACAATGGCGCCCAGGTCATCGATGATCGCCAGCGCCATCAGGAAGATTTTCAGGGCCACCGGCACGCGGCTTCCCAGTAGTGCCAGCACCCCGAGCGCAAAGGCGATATCCGTCGCGGCCGGGATCGCCCAGCCGTGACGGGCGATCGGATCCTGCCAGGTGAACGCAAGGAAGAGCAGCGCCGGCACCACCATGCCGCCGAGCGCGGCAATCACCGGAAACGCCGCGCGCTGGCGGCTGGCTAACGAGCCCAGCACCAGCTCACGCTTAACCTCAAGCCCGACGAGCAGAAAGAACACCGCCATCAGCGCATCGTTAATCCACAGCAGCATGTTCTTGTTGATTTCCAGCGCCCCGACCTTCAGCTCGACGGGCGTTTCCAGAAATGCATGGTAGAAAGCCTGCGTACTGCCAAGGTTAGCGAGCACCATCGCGGCCGCAGCGGCAATAATCAGGATCACGCCGCCGGACGCCTCACTGCTAAAAAAACGGTGTAGTAATTTCACTTTAATTCTCTCTTTTACAACAATACCTCGATAAAACCATAATACCAAGCCAGATAGCTCGACAAAAACAGATTAATATTGAGTATAGATTCAGTTTTACCGAGTAATATCCACAAATAGAAAAAGCCCGGAATGACTTCCGGGCTTTTGTGGATGAAAACCTGCAAACAGATTAGCGGGTTAGATCATCGAAGAATTTTTTGACGCCATCGAAGAAGCTTTTGGAGCGCGGGCTGTTTTTCTCACCCGTCGGGCCGCCAAAGCTCTCCTGCAACTCTTTCAGCAGCTGTTTCTGCTTGTCGTTCAGGCCAACCGGCGTTTCCACGACGACGCGGCACAGCAGGTCGCCCTGCGCACCGCCGCGAACGGATTTAACGCCTTTCCCGCGCATGCGGAACAGCTTGCCGGTCTGGGTTTCGCCTGGCACTTTCAGATTCACGCGACCGTCCAGCGTCGGGACTTCGATTTCGCCGCCCAGTGCCGCCATCGCGAAGTTAATCGGCACTTCACAGTACAGGTTGTTCCCTTCGCGCTCGAAAATCGCATGCTGTTTCACCTGCACCTGAACGTACAGGTCGCCAGCCGGTGCGCCGTGCTCCCCTGCTTCGCCCTCACCTGCCAGACGGATGCGGTCGCCCGTATCGACGCCAGCCGGGATTTTAACGGACAGAGTCTTGGTTTTCTCTACGCGACCGTGGCCATGGCACTTGGTGCACGGATCTTTTATCAGCGTACCGCGACCGTGACAGTGTGGACAGGCCTGCTGTACCGCGAAGAAGCCCTGACGCATCTGTACCTGGCCTGAACCGTGGCAGGTTGGACAGGTCTGAGGCTGCGTACCCGCTTTCGCGCCGCTGCCGTGGCAAACGTCACACTCTTCCAGCGTCGGGATACGGATCTCTTTGGTGACGCCGCGAACGGCCTCTTCCAGCGTCAGCTCCATGTTGTAGCGCAGGTCCGCGCCGCGCGCCGCGCGCTGACGGCCACGTCCGCCGCCGAAGATGTCGCCAAACACATCGCCAAAGATATCGCTGAAGTCTGCGCCGCCGCCAAAGCCGCCGCCACCGAATCCACCGCCGCCCATGCCGCCCTGTTCAAAGGCCGCGTGACCGTACTGGTCATAGGCCGCACGTTTTTGTGCATCGGTCAGGACTTCGTAGGCTTCTTTGATCTCTTTAAATTTGGCTTCAGCCTCTTTGTCACCCTGATTACGGTCCGGGTGGAATTTCATGGCCAGGCGCTTGTACGCCTTTTTGATTTCACGCTCTTCCGCAGTTTTCGGAACGCCTAAAATCTCGTAATAGTCTTGCTTTGCCATTGGTTTTTTTAAGCCCCTTAACATGCGAGCACGGGCGTGGAGAGTTCTCCTACGCCCGTGCCGATTAATTACCCTGCATCAGGGCGATTATTTTTTATCTTTAACTTCTTCGAACTCAGCGTCGACAACGTCGTCGTCTTTCGCGTTGTTCGCCGAAGCGTCAGCGCCTGCCTGCTGCTGAGCGTGCTGCTGCTGAGCGATTTCCATCAGCTTCTGGGAAGCCTGCGCCAGTTCCTGCATCTTCGCTTCGATGTCCGCTTTATCTTCACCTTTCAGTGAGGACTCCAGCGCGCTCAGGGCAGCTTCGATTGCAGTTTTGTCTTCCGCTGGCAGCTTATCGCCGGCTTCTTCAACCTGCTTACGGGTGCTGTGCAGCAGATGGTCACCCTGGTTACGGGTCTGAACCAGCTCTTCGAACTTACGGTCGGATTCCGCGTTAGCTTCGGCATCGCGAACCATTTTTTCGATTTCCGCTTCGTTCAGGCCAGAAGATGCCTTGATGGTGATCTTCTGCTCTTTACCGCTGTTTTTGTCTTTCGCAGACACGTGCAGGATACCGTCGGCATCAATGTCGAAGGTAACTTCGATCTGCGGCATGCCGCGCGGTGCCGGGTTAATACCGTCCAGGTTGAACTGACCCAGAGATTTGTTATCCGCCGCACGCTTACGCTCACCCTGCAGCACATGGATGGTTACCGCAGACTGGTTGTCTTCAGCGGTAGAGAACACCTGGCTGTGCTTGGTAGGGATGGTGGTGTTTTTGTTGATGAGCGCAGTCATCACACCGCCCATGGTTTCGATACCCAGAGACAGCGGGGTAACGTCCAGCAGCAGTACGTCTTTTACTTCACCGGTCAGTACGCCACCCTGAACAGCAGCACCAATTGCCACCGCTTCGTCCGGGTTAACGTCTTTACGTGGCTCTTTACCAAAGAACTCAGCCACTTTCTTCTGCACCATTGGCATACGGGTCTGACCACCGACCAGGATAACGTCGTTGATATCAGACACGGACAGGCCAGCGTCCTGCAGAGCAACTTTCAGCGGCTCGATAGAACGGTTCACCAGGTCTTCTACCAGGCTTTCCAGTTTCGCACGGGTCACTTTGATGTTCATGTGTTTAGGACCGGTCGCGTCTGCGGTGATGTACGGCAGGTTCACGTCGGTCTGCTGAGCGGAAGACAGTTCGATCTTCGCTTTCTCAGCGGCTTCTTTCAGGCGCTGCATAGCCAGCGGGTCGTTACGCAGGTCAATGCCCTGATCTTTCTTGAACTCGTCAACGAGGTAGTTGATCAGACGGGTATCGAAGTCTTCACCACCCAGGTGGGTATCACCGTTGGTTGCCAGAACTTCGAAGGTTTTTTCGCCGTCAACTTCGTCGATTTCGATAATAGAGATATCGAAGGTACCACCACCGAGGTCGTAAACCGCGATAGTACGGTTGCCGACTTCTTTATCCAGACCGTAAGCCAGTGCCGCTGCGGTTGGTTCGTTGATGATACGTTTGACTTCCAGACCTGCGATACGGCCAGCATCTTTGGTTGCCTGACGCTGAGCATCGTTGAAGTACGCAGGAACGGTGATAACAGCTTCCGTTACCGGCTCACCCAGGTAATCTTCAGCGGTTTTCTTCATTTTTTTCAGCACTTCAGCAGAGATCTGCGGTGGTGCCGTTTTGGTGCCTTTCACATCAAGCCATGCATCGCCGTTATCTGCCGCGATGATTTTGTAAGGCATGATAGAAACGTCACGCTGAACTTCTTCGTCCTGGAAGCGGCGACCGATCAGGCGTTTAATCGCAAACAGGGTGTTTTGCGGGTTTGTCACTGCCTGACGTTTAGCCGGCTGACCAACCAGAGTTTCACCATCCTGGGTATAAGCAATGATAGAAGGCGTGGTGCGATCGCCCTCGGCGTTCTCCAGCACGCGTGCAGTAGTGCCATCCATAATCGCTACACAAGAGTTGGTCGTACCCAGGTCGATACCAATAATTTTACCCATCTAAACGTCTCCACTAAAAATTCAGTCAACATGTGGTTGTGTACCTGTAATAAGGGCAGAACGTGCTTTTTCAACTGCCCAGATTTGATTTTTTTCAGGTCCACACACTGCGGTTGACTACAAGATGGGGTCGCGGCGGCATCCATCAAGGGGCAAGCATAAAAAAAATTTTAATTTCACCCTGATGAGATCATAGACGCCATCAATTGCGCCCATTATGATGCCGCGCCCCGTCAGGGAGAACTGACGCGGGTTTAACCATTTCACCATATTAATGATGATTTTTTGAGGACTTATGGGCAACACTAAGTTGGCTAATCCGGCTCCGCTGGGCCTGATGGGTTTTGGCATGACCACTATCCTGCTAAACCTGCACAATATCGGGATGTTCCCGATGGATGGCATCATCCTGGCGATGGGCATTTTTTACGGCGGTATCGCGCAAATTTTCGCGGGCCTGCTGGAATATAAGAAAGGCAACACCTTCGGCTTAACCGCCTTCACCTCTTACGGTTCTTTCTGGCTGACCCTGGTCGCCATTCTGCTGCTGCCAAAAATGGGCATGGCAGACGCGGCAAACGCCCACTTCCTGGGCGTTTACCTGGGTCTGTGGGGCGTCTTCACCCTGTTCATGTTCTTCGGTACCCTGAAAGGTAACCGCATGCTGCAGTTCGTTTTCCTGAGCCTGACCGTCCTGTTCGCCCTGCTGGCGATCGGTCACCTGGTGGATAACGAAGGCATCGTTCACGTAGCAGGCTGGATTGGTCTGGTTTGCGGCGCAAGCGCTATCTACCTCGCAATGGGTGAAGTGCTGAACGAGCAGTTTGACCGTACCGTTCTACCGATTGGTGAAAAACGCTGATCCCTCTGTCGTGTCCGCCTCGCGGGCACGACATCCCCCCGCCTGACGAAGCCAAAATCCTAATCCCAGCCCCATCAGCGAGAGCGCCAGCACGTACCAGGCCGGAGCCATGGGAGACACGCCCATCAGCACCGTCACCGCAATCGGCGTCAGCCCACCGAAAATGGCATACGACACATTGTAGGAAAAAGAGATCCCGGTGAAGCGCACCTCAGGTGGGAACGCGCGAACCATCACGTACGGCACCGCGCCGACAACGCCCACGCACAGCCCAACCGCGCCGTACAGCAGGAACAGCTGTTCAGGATGGCTGCCCGCCAGATGGTAAAACGCCCAGCTTGATGTGGCCAGCAGCAGGCTGCCGACGATAAAGGTGACGCTGGCACCGAAACGATCGGCCGCCAGCCCGGCGGCCAGACAGCCAAAGCAGAGCATGATTGTCGCAATGCTGTTCGCCTGTAGCGTCACGGCAGGGGCGAAACCGTACTGCTTTTGCAGCCACACCGGGGACATCAATATCACCACCACGATGCCCGCCGAGAGTAGCCAGGTGAGCAGCATCGACACCACCACCGCTTTTTTATGGCGGACCACCACCGCCTTCACCGGCAGCTCCTGCGCCAGCGCTTTGCGCTGCTGCATTTCGAGGAAAATCGGCGTCTCCTGCAGCCAGCGGCGCAGGTACATCGCGACCAGGCCAAACGCCCCGCCCAGCAGGAACGGAATCCGCCAGCCCCAGTCGTGTACGGCCTGCTGCGTCATGCTGGTATTCACAATCGTTGCGACCACCGAACCGAGCAGGATCCCGACGGTCAGCCCCGCGGTTAAGGTTCCGCAGGCGATACCAATGCGGCGCGCCGGAACATGCTCCGCGACAAACACCCACGCGCCCGGCACTTCACCGCCTATCGCCGCGCCCTGGAGAACGCGCATCAGCAACAGCAGCAGCGGCGCGAGAATGCCCATCGAGGCATAGGTGGGCAGCAGACCAATCGCCAGCGTCGGCACGGCCATCAGCAGGATGCTGAGGGTAAACATCTTCTTGCGCCCGACCAGATCGCCAAAGTGGGCCATGATGATGCCGCCCAGCGGACGCGCCAGATACCCGGCGGCAAATATGCCGAAGGTTTGTACCTGACGCAGCCACTCCGGGATATCCGCCGGGAAGAAGAGCTCCCCCACCACGGCGGCGAAGAAGACGAAGATGATAAAGTCGTAAAACTCCAGCGCGCCGCCCAGGGCCGCGAGCGTAAGGGTTTTGTAATCCTGTCGATTCAGAGGTCGGGTGTTATGTGACATAGCGAACCATTATGCGTTTATTGTGGATTTATTTTTACAGCAATCGTAAAGAAAAAATTACTATACCGTAAAAGCGCTACCACGCTATCGCCGCTTCAGCTAATGTCACATATTGATTAATTTCAGGATATTGTTTCGCGACGTGCGTTTTTAGGACGAAAAGCTGCTACCACTTTCTCATCGGTTTCGACATACGGACCGTCAAGCAGCTGTATACAATACGGTACACTTGCAAAGATACCGTGAACAATGACGCTACCATCCTCCCCTTTCAGGCCTTCCAGCGTCTCTTTGATCGACTTCGGCTGGCCCGGCAGATTCAGAATCAACGCCTGCTTGCGGATCACCCCTACCTGGCGGGAAAGAATCGCCGTCGGAACAAAGTGTAGACCGATCTGGCGCATCTGTTCACCGAAGCCCGGCATTTCGCGGTCGGCGATAGCCAGCGTCGCGTCCGGCGTCACGTCGCGGCGCGCGGGGCCGGTTCCGCCCGTCGTCAGCACAAGGTGGCAGCTCATCTCATCCACCAGCTCGCAAAGCGTCTGCTCGATGATCGGCTGTTCGTCAGGGATCAGACGCGTCTGGATTTCAAACGGGGAGGTCAGCGCGCTGGCAAGCCACTCTTCCAGAGCGGGGATGCCTTTATCCTGGTAAACGCCGCTGGAGGCGCGGTCAGAAATCGACACTAAGCCGATGCGTAAGGTATTCATATTCATTCCATTCAAAGAGTACTGATTAAAGGGAATGATACACGCAGAGAGGGGATTCAGACAGGGTGGGAAAGCAGTCGCGTGACCGGGAGCCCGGTCACGCGGAATGATTACAGCAGGTCGCCGATCATTTTTTCCAGTTTGCCCTGGTCAACAGCAAACTTGCGGATACCGTCCGCCAGCTTGTCTACGGCCATTGGATCCTGGTTGTGCTGCCACAGGAACTCGGATTCCGTGATGCGCTCTGGGCGCGCTTTCACTTCACCGGTGTAGGACAGCTTACGCTCGATAGTCCCTTCGCTCTCTGCCAGCTCTTTCAGCAGCGCAGGCGCGATGGTCAGGCGGTCACAGCCGGCCAGCTCGATGATCTCACCGACGTTACGGAAGCTTGCGCCCATAACCACGGTCTCATAGCCGTGCTGTTTGTAGTATTCGTAGATTTCAGTCACAGAAACCACGCCTGGATCTTCAGCCGGTGCGTACTCTTTCTTATCGGTGTTGGCTTTGTACCAGTCCAGAATACGGCCCACGAACGGAGAAATCAGGTATACGCCTGCTTCTGCACATGCACGCGCCTGCGCGAAGGAGAACAGCAGGGTCAGGTTACAGTTGATACCGTCTTTTTCCAGCTGCTCGGCCGCGCGGATCCCCTGCCAGGTGGAAGCCAGCTTGATCAGGATACGGTCGTTGCTGATACCCGCGTCGTTGTACAGTTTGATCAGACGTTTCGCTTTCGCGATAGACGCTTCGGTGTCGTAGGAGAGACGCGCATCCACTTCGGTAGAGATACGGCCAGGAACCAGCTTCAGGATTTCCAGACCGATGTTCACGGCCAGCTTGTCGGTGGCATCCACAATCTGCTGGGCGCGGTCGTTGCTCTGTGCTTTCGCCCAGGTCACTGCGTCGTCAATCAGTTTGCGATACTCAGGGATCTGTGCGGCGTTAAGGATCAGAGAAGGGTTGGTTGTGGCATCCTGCGGCTGGTACAGCTTCATTGCCGCGATATCTCCGGTGTCAGCTACGACAGTGGTGAACTGACGAAGGGAGGTCAATTTATCCGTCATGATAGTGTTTCTCTTTTAACGTGCCCTGGATAATTCACGCTACCGACAGCATGCCTGCAGCGGAAAAATGACAGGTTTACTTGTTAGGGGGATGTAACCGGTCTGCCCTGATGATAACACGACGGAGGGGTAGCGCAACCGCAGACAGTGCGCTTAGGCAGAGTATGATAAACTGGAAATATTAACAGGCTGCTAAGCAACAGCATGCCCAATCAGTGGTAGCGCTTACATATTCACGTTGGCATCAACAAGAGGGACGTTAATGCCTGATTTCTTTTTCTTTATTAACGAAGTCCTCTGGGGTTCGATAATGATTTACCTGCTTCTGGGAGCAGGTCTCTGGTTTACGCTACGCAGCGGGTTTATCCAGTTTCGCTATATCCGCAAGTTTGGCAGAAGTCTGAAAAACAGCGTCACGCCCCAGCCGGGCGGATTAACGTCGTTTCAGGCGCTCTGCACCAGCCTGGCGGCACGACTCGGCAGCGGCAATCTGGCGGGCGTTGCGCTCGCCATCAGCGCCGGCGGGCCTGGCGCGGTCTTCTGGATGTGGGTGACGGCGCTACTCGGGATGGCCACCTCCTTTGCCGAAAGTTCGCTGGCGCAACTCTACAAAGAGAAGGATAAAAGCGGACAGTTTCGCGGCGGTCCCGCCTGGTACATGGCGCGTGGCTTAGGCATGCGCTGGATGGGCATCCTGTTCTCGCTTTTTTTACTGCTCGCGTACGGTCTTATTTTTAATACCGTCCAGGCGAACTCGGTCGCCCATGCCCTGAGCTACGCCTTCTCCTGCCCGGAGTGGCTCGCCGGTCTCGTTTTAGCCCTCGTCGTACTGCTCACCATATCTGCCGGTCTCAAGGGCATCGCCCGCCTGATGCAGTGGCTGGTTCCCATCATGGCGCTGCTCTGGGTTGTCGCGAGCCTGTTCGTCGCCGCACTGCATATCGACCTGGTGCCGGGTGTGATGGCGACCATCGTCAAAAGCGCCTTTGGCTGGCGCGAGGTGGCCTCCGGGGCGCTGGGCTACACCTTCAGCCAGGCGCTGATGGCGGGTTTCCAGCGCGGCATGTTCTCCAATGAAGCCGGTATGGGGTCAACCCCTAACGCGGCCGCCGCAGCCGCTTCCTGGCCGCCGCACCCGGCCGCGCAGGGCATTGTGCAGATGATTGGCGTCTTTACCGATACCATTATCATCTGTTCCGCCAGCGCCATGATTTTGCTGCTGGCAGGCCCCGTGCCGCATTCCTCTGGCACCGCCGGGATACAGCTTCTCCAGCAGGCGCTGGTGAACCTGACGGGCGGCTGGGGGGCAGGATTTGTCTCGCTCATCCTGACCTTGTTTGCCTTCAGTTCGATTGTGGTGAACTACCTCTACGCTGAAAATAACCTTATTTTCCTGAAGCTCGACTCCCGCGCCGCCATCGGGACGCTGCGCCTGGGGGTCATACTGATGGTGATAGCAGGCTCCCTGCTCAGTATGCCGCTGGTCTGGCAGCTGGCCGATATCATTATGGCGCTGATGGCGATCACGAACCTCACGGCGATCCTGCTGCTTTCCCCCGTGGTGAGCCTGATTGCCAGAGACTATCTGCGTCAGCGCAAACTCGGCGTTCCGCCGGTCTTTGATCCCGCCCGCTATCCCGATATTAAGGCGCAGCTTGCCCCCGGCACGTGGGATGATTTGCCCCGGCAATAACAGCTATCGATCAATCCAGGGCGATTTTTTGCTAAAGTCGCTCTAAATTTCCTGCAAGGACTGGATATGCTGATTCTGATTTCACCTGCAAAAACGCTCGACTACCAGAGCCCGCTCGCCACCGAGCGCTATACCCAGCCTGAACTGCTGGACTATTCCCAACAGCTGATCCGCGAAGCGCGCAGGCTCTCCGCGCCGCAAATCGCCTCGCTGATGAGCATCAGCGACAAGCTGGCCGATCTTAACGCGACCCGCTTTCACGACTGGCACCCGGATTTCACCCCGTCTAACGCTCGTCAGGCGATTCTGGCGTTTAAGGGCGATGTTTACACAGGCCTGCAGGCGGAAGATTTTAGCGAAGCCGATTTCGATTTTGCCCAGCAGCATCTGCGCATGCTCTCGGGCCTGTACGGCGTACTGCGCCCGCTGGATCTGATGCAGCCGTACCGTCTGGAGATGGGGATTCGCCTGGAGAATGCCAAAGGCAAAGATCTGTACCACTTCTGGGGCGATATCATTACCGACAAGCTGAATGCGGCGCTGCGCGCCCAGGGCGATAACGTAGTGATTAACCTGGCGTCAGATGAATACTACAGGTCGGTGAAGCCGAAAAAGCTGGATGCCGAAATCATCAAGCCGGTATTCCTCGACGAGAAGAACGGCAAGTTCAAAGTGATCAGCTTCTACGCCAAGAAAGCGCGCGGCCTGATGAGCCGCTACATCATCCAGAACCGCCTGACGAAGCCGGAACAGCTGACCGGATTTAACAGCGAAGGCTATTTCTTTGACGAGGCGTCGTCAGGGAAAGGTGAGCTGGTGTTTAAGCGCCACGAGCAGTAAAAATAAACCCCGCCTGCTGGCGGGGTTTTGCATTAGTGGTGTTTCCAGTCCGGGCCGCGATCGTCGCGGTGGTCATCGTGATGATGGTCATCATGACGATCGTCATGTTTACGATGCTCATCATGTGGACGCCAGTGGTTATCGCGCCAGTCATAGTGCGCCTTCCACCAGTCATGGTCGCGCCAGCGGCCGCCGTCCCAGTAGTGCCCGTTGTTATCCTGGTCGCCAATCTGTAGTTTTACCGCAGGGACGAGGGTGATTTCAGATGCCTGTACCGCCATGGGAGCGACCAGCATCAGTGAAAGCGCAATCAGCACAGGTTTCAGTGTAGACATCGGTGACTCCTTATTAACATTGCCCAACGTGGGCCGATGTAAGGAGATTACGCGAGGGGAACGGGGGATGTTATTCTCTGCAATCCTAAACGCTAAGTGACCGCATTTATTGAGAATTTCTGCTTTTTCCCTGCTATTTTTCTCCTTAATTTCTTCACAAAAAAGCCGGGTGAGTGCTGCTGTTGCCGGGTGACGCTGCGCTTACCCGGCCTACATTCTGAGCCGTTGTAGGTCGGGTAAGCGAAGCGCCACCCGACAAAACATCACGCGCGGGTCATCATCAGCTTACGCAGCGCGGCAAAGTCTGCCGGCAGCTCATGAGACAACAGCGGCAGGTCGGCACGTTCGGCCAGTTCTTTTGGCAACGGCAGCGTTTCGCCCAGAATCGCCTCCACGCTCTCTTTGAACTTCGCCGGATGTGCGGTTCCCAGGAACAGGCCGTATTCACCCGGATTAAGCTGATCGCGCAGCGCGCGGTAGGCAATCGCCGCGTGCGGCTCAGAGGTATACCCCACCGCCTTCAGCTCGCGCATCGTCGCTTTGGTAGTCTCATCCGTCACCGCTGCGTAGCCCAGGTCACCCAGACGCCAGATCTTACGGCGGAACAGCTCTTCCACGCGCGGCCAGTTGTTCGGCTGGGACACGTCCATCGCGTTGGAGAGCGTCGCCTGCGTGGCGTTCGGCGCCCACTTCCCGTCCTTCAGGAAGCGCGGCACGGTGTCGTTGGCGTTGGTGGCGGCGATAAAGCGCTTCACCGGCAGCCCCAGGGACTTCGCCAGCAGGCCCGCCGTCAGATCGCCGAAGTTACCGCTCGGCACGGAGATCACCAGCTGGTTGCGCGCTTCCTGCGGCAGCTGCGCCACCGCTTCGAAGTAGTAGCAAATCTGCGCCAGCAGACGGCTGATGTTGATGGAGTTGGCGGAGTTCAGACCCAGGGCCACCTTCAGCTCTTCGTCGTCGAAGGCCTGCTTGACCAGCGCCTGGCAGGCATCGAAATCGCCGTCGATGGCCACAGTTTCAATGTTGCCGCCGAGGGTGCAGAACAGTTTCTCCTGCAGCGGGCTGATTTTGCCTTTCGGATAGAGGATCACCACGCGGACGTTTTTCAGGCCGTAGAACGCGTGGGCCACCGCCGCGCCGGTATCGCCGGAGGTAGCGGTCAGAATGGTCACCGGTTTATCGCCGCTGATGTGGGTCAGCATCTGCGCCATAAAGCGGCCGCCGAAGTCTTTAAACGCCAGGGTCGGGCCGTGGAACAGCTCCAGGCAGCCAACGTCAGGCTCAACCTGCTGAACCGGCGCAGGGAACGCAAACGCCGCGCGCACACGCTCTTCCAGCAGCGCCTGCGGGATTTCGTCACCGATAAACGCAGAGAGAATTTTGGTGCTGCGGGTGACAAAGTCCTGCTTCAGCAGCTCGTCGATCTCGGTCAGCTGGAATTCCGGCAGGTCGTGCGGGAAAAACAGCCCCTGATTTTTGCCCAGTCCCTGAGTCACCGCCTGCGCGAAGCTGACCTGCTCGTTATGATCTTTAAGGTTGTAGAGTTTCATTAATTATCCCAGTACTCGTGCGCCAGCCGTGTCCAGACGGCAAATATGAACAAAGCCTTCCTGATTTTGCAGGTAGTGTTTAGAAAGCCAGTCCGCCACGCGCTGCGCGGTGTCAGGCTTGTCGCAAAGGGCGAACAGCGTCGGGCCGGAGCCGGAGATGCCGCACGCCTGCGCGCCGATATCCATTGATGCCTGTCGCGCCTCGTTAAAGCCGGGCAGCAGCTTCGTGCGGTACGGCTCGGCAATGACGTCCTTCATCAGTTTGGCCGCCAGCTGCGGCTGACGGGTGTAGCAGGCGTGGATAAAGCCCGCCAGATGACGCCCGTGGGCGATACAGTCCTGACGACGATACTGCGCGGGCAGGATCGCACGCGCTTCCGCGGTAGACACCTTAATGCCCGGATAGGCCAGCACCCACAGCCACTCATCAAACCCTGGCACCTGCTGGCTGATGATGCCATTTTCTTCGATCATCAGCTGCATGCCGCCGAGGAAGCACGGTGCCACGTTGTCATAGTGAATACTGCCTGAAATGCGCCCTTCCAGCTCGCCCATTAATCCCAGCAGCCGGTTGTTGTTCAGCGGCTTGCCGCAGTGCTCGTTCATCGCCACCAGCGCGGCGACCACCGAACAGGCGCTGGATCCCAGGCCCGAGCCGATTGGCATACTTTTTTCCAGCGTCATGGCAACCGGCACGTTTTTGCCGATCTCCTGACAGAAGCGTTCCCAGCACTGATAGACGATATTCTCGCGCGGGTCGGACGGCAGCTTGCTGGCGAAGCGGCCCACGTTGTTCAGGCTGAAGCTGTCTGCCGCTTCCACCGTCACCGTATCGCCCAGCAGCGAACCATCCACCGGCGTCACCGCCGCGCCCAGCACGTCAAATCCGACGCTCATATTCGCGCTGGAAGCCGGGGCATAAACTTTGACCATGTTAAACTCCTAACTTCCATGACAGGGTACGCAGCAGATCGGCAAACACACCCGCCGCCGTAACATCGTTCCCTGCGCCATAGCCGCGAAGCACCAGCGGCAGTGGCTGATAATAGTGGCTGTAAAACGCGAGGGCGTTTTCGCCGTTTTTGACTTTGTACAGCGGGTCGTTGCCGTCCACTTCAGCAATCTTCACCCGGCACACGCCATCTTCTTCAATGTTGCCAACATAGCGCAATACCTTACCTTCATCACGGGCTTTCGCCACGCGCGCGGCAAAAGCATCGTCAAGCTGGGGTAAATTCGCCATAAAGGTGCTGACATCACCGCTGCTGTCAAACTCGGCTGGCAACACGGGTTCAATCACAATATCCGAAAGCTCCAGCTCGCGGCCCGTTTCGCGCACGAGGATCAACAGCTTGCGCGCCACGTCCATACCGGAGAGATCGTCACGCGGATCCGGCTCGGTATAGCCCAGCTCGCGCGCGGCGCGGGTCGCTTCCGACAGGCTCATGCCCTCGTCCAGCTTGCCGAAGATAAACGACAGGGAGCCGGAGAGAATGCCGGAGAAACGCTGCAGCTCGTCGCCCGCGTTAAGCAGGTTCTGCAGGTTCTCGATAACCGGCAGGCCCGCGCCCACGTTGGTGTCGTACAGGAACTTGCGGCGCGACTTGCTCGCCGCCAGGCGCAGCTGGTGATAGTAATCCATCGACGAGGTGTTGGCCTTTTTGTTCGGCGTCACCACGTGGAAACCTTCGCGCAGGAAGTCCGCGTACTGGTCGGCCACCGCCTGGTTCGAGGTACAGTCGACGATCACCGGGTTAAGCAGGTGATACTCTTTTACCAGACGGATCAGGCGGCCCAGGTTAAACGGCTCTTTTGCCTCACTCATCTCGGTCTGCCAGTTTTCCAGGTTCAGGCCGTGGACGTTGGTCAGCAGCGCTTTGGAATTCGCGATGCCGCAGACGCGCAGATCGATATGTTTCTTCTTCAGCCAAGCCTGCTGGCGCTTCACCTGCTCCAGCAGCGCGCCGCCTACGCCGCCCACGCCAATCAGGAACAGCTCGATGACCTGATCGGTGTTGAACAGCATTTGGTGAACCACACGAACGCCGGTGGTGGCATCGTCGTTATCCACCACCACGGAGATTGAACGCTCTGACGAGCCCTGGGCAATCGCCACGATATTGATATTGGCGCGCGCCAGCGCGGCAAAGAACTTCGCGGAGATGCCGCGCAGGGTGCGCATGCCGTCGCCGACGACAGAGATAATTGCCAGACGCTCCTGAATCGCGAGCGACTCCAGCAGTTCTTCTTTCAGCTCCAGATAGAACTCTTCCTCGAGCGCGCGGCGGGCGCGCAGGCAGTCAGCCTGCGGCACGCAGAAGCTGATGCTGTATTCGGAAGAGGATTGGGTGATCAGCACCACCGAGATCCCGTTGCGGGACATGGCCGCAAAGACGCGCGCAGCCATGCCGACCATCCCTTTCATTCCCGGGCCGGAGACGCTGAACATCGCCATGTTATTCAGGTTGGAGATGCCTTTCACCGGCAGGCCGTCCTCATCGGTGCTCGCGCCAATCAGCGTGCCTGGCGCCTGCGGGTTACCGGTATTTTTAATGAGGCAAGGGATCTGGAACTGGGCGATCGGGGAGATGGTACGCGGGTGAAGCACTTTGGCGCCGAAGTAGGAAAGCTCCATCGCTTCCTGGTACGACATCGACTTCAGCAGCCTGGCGTCCGGTACCTGGCGCGGGTCGCAGGTATAGACCCCGTCAACATCAGTCCAGATCTCACAACAGTCCGCGCGTAAGCAGGCAGCCAGCACGGCGGCGGAGTAGTCGGAGCCGTTACGGCCCAGCACCACCAGTTCGCCCTTCTCGTTACCGGCGGTGAAGCCTGCCATCAGGATCATGTGGTCAGCGGGAATTTTGCTGGCGGCGATACGGCGGGTTGATTCGGCAATATCAACGGTGGATTCGAGGTAGTGGCCCACCGCCAGCAGTTTTTCAACGGGATCGATCACGGCCACGCGATGGCCGCGCGCTTCCAGCACGCCCGCCATGATGGCGATAGAGAGTTTTTCGCCCCGGCAGATCAGCGCCGCGTTGACGCTGTCCGGGCACTGGCCGAGAAGGCTGATGCCGTGAAGGACGTGTTTGATTTGCGCGAATTCCTGCTCAACGAAGGACTTCAGCTGGGCATGTGGGAAGCCGGGCAGCGCCTCTGCCAGCCCCTGCAGCAGGTCAGCGAAAATACGCTCTGCGTCGCTGATGTTCGGGAGTGCATCCTGGCCACCGATGGTTTTTTCAATCATCGCCACCAGATGGTTCGTGATTTTTGCCGGGGCAGAGAGCACGGTCGCAACCTGCCCCTGCCTGGCGTTGCTTTCCAGGATATCGGCAACACGCAGAAATCGCTCTGCATTTGCCACTGATGTACCGCCGAACTTCAACACTCGCATGGTTCTACCTCGTTTCCTTTAGCCGAAAAAAAAGCCCGCACTGTTCAGGTGCGGGCTTTTTTTTGTTTTTCCTGTACGCGTCAGCCCGCATCGTTACCTGTGGTAATGATGGTGGTTGTGGTAATGGTGGTGATGCTGATGCGTTTCATGGATGTTGTGTACTCTGTCATTATTATCTGTCTGTGCTGTATTCTTTTAGGGTTAAAGGATTGGGCACCTTAAGTCAACGAATTTTTAATTTGATCACAATTCGGGAGGCTCTTACGTCCCGCTGTTTGACGATTTATTTTCATCCGATTCCCCCAGATGCAACCCACACATACAGACTTATCCGCCATAGTAAAAACTTATGGCAGTGTTTTACTCGGCTAATTTTTTTTCAACGTCATGCAGCAAACGGTGCAGCATTGCCGTATCCCGTTGCTCAAGTCGCCCGAGACGCTGTTGCAGCCAGTCGGCCATTTTTTGATCGTCAGCGACATCCAGCCGCACTAACAGCTTATCCACGCGAGCGCGAAGTGCAGCCAGCTGGTTTTCATCGGTTCCTGTACTTTGCGGCTGGGGAATTTGTATTAAGGATGCTAATTGATAGCAATACACCATGACCGCCTGACCTAAGTTCAGGGAGGGATAATCCGCGACCATCGGCGCACCGGTGAGAACGTCAGCCAGTTCCAGCTCTTCGTTGGTGAGCCCGGAATCTTCGCGGCCAAATACCAGCGCCGCTTTCTCCAGCCACTGGCTTTTCTCTGCCAGCATCGGCACCAGCTCGGCAGGCGTGGCGTAGTAATGGAACTTCGCCCGGCTGCGTGCGGTGGTAGCCACGGTAAACGAAATGTCATACAGCGCGTCGGCAAGCGTAGCGTAAGTGGTTATATTATCGAGAATATCTCCCGAGCCGTGCGCCACCCAGCGGGCGGCGGGCTCCAGATGCGCCGTGCTGTCCACAATACGCAAATCGGTAAAGCCCATGGTCTTCATGGCGCGCGCGGCAGCGCCTATATTTTCTGCTCTCGCTGGGGCAACCAGTACAATCGACAGATGCATTTATGCTCTCTTTTTAATCAGTTAGCCGGTAAAAATGTGATGCACTTCAACATATTACGCAGCGCGAATTTACAAAATTGCAACACAAATCACCGAAATAGCGTTTCACAACAAATTAAAAACGCTAAACTATTCCTTGTCTGAACAATCAGTTAGAATGTTAACAGAACACTATTATCCCTATGTTTTATAATGATAATAGCGATATGAATACCCTATTCTGATTGGATTCGCTTCGTTTATAAATCAATGTCCGCAACTAGTTGGTTTATTGAAAAATTGTGACAAAGGCTAGCATTCGGCTACGATGATTTCATCAAACTGTTAACGTGCTACAATTGAACTTGATATATGTCAACGAAGCGTAGTTTTATTGGGTGTCTGGTGTCACTTAGCCTGTTATGTTGCTGTTAAAATGGTTAGGATGACAGCCGTTTTTGACACTGTCGGGTCCAAAGGGAAAGTACCCAAGACCAAGCTAATGATGTTGTTGACGTTGATGGAAAGTGCATCAAGAACGCAATTACGTACTTTAGTCACGTTAAGCCGATCATGTTAATTTGCGACATGCATCAGGCAGGTCAGGGACTTTTGTACTTCCTGTTTCGATTTAGTTGGCAATTTAGGTAGCAAACATGCAGACCCCGCACATTCTTATCGTTGAAGACGAGTTGGTAACACGCAACACGTTAAAGAGCATTTTCGAAGCAGAAGGCTACGATGTCTTTGAAGCGACCGATGGCGCAGAGATGCATCAGATCCTTTCTGAAAATGATATCAACCTGGTGATCATGGATATTAACCTGCCGGGCAAAAACGGTCTTCTTCTGGCGCGCGAACTGCGCGAGCAGGCGAACGTCGCGTTAATGTTCCTGACGGGCCGTGATAACGAAGTTGATAAAATTCTTGGCCTGGAAATCGGTGCGGATGACTACATCACCAAGCCGTTCAATCCACGCGAGTTAACCATTCGTGCACGCAACCTGCTGTCCCGCACCATGAACCTGGGTACGGTCAGCGAAGAGCGTCGTAGCGTCGATAGCTACAAATTCAACGGCTGGGAACTTGATATCAATAGCCGTTCGCTGATTAGCCCGAACGGTGAGCAGTATAAACTGCCGCGCAGTGAATTCCGCGCGATGCTGCACTTCTGCGAAAACCCGGGCAAAATTCAGTCCCGTGCAGAACTGCTGAAGAAAATGACCGGCCGTGAGCTGAAGCCGCACGACCGTACCGTAGACGTGACCATCCGTCGTATTCGTAAGCATTTCGAATCTACGCCAGATACGCCGGAAATCATCGCCACGATCCACGGCGAAGGGTACCGTTTCTGCGGCGATCTGCAGGAGTAATCCCGCACGTCAGGCAGTATAAAAAACGGCGCTTATGCGCCGTTTTTTTATTCCCTCCACGGCATAATCGGCACCGCGCTGATCGCGTTTTTCGGTGAACCCTCTACCACTTTGTCTGAATAGGCGAGGTAGGCCAGGGTGTTGCGTTTGGCATCGTAGAAGCGCACCACCTGCAGCTTTTTGAACACCAGCGAGGTCCGTTTCTGGAATACCACGTCGCCCTGAGCTTTGCCGTTTTTAATTTTATCGCTCAATTCAACCGGCCCTACCTGCTGACACGATATCGCCGCGTCAGAGGTGTCTTCCGCCAGCCCCAAACCGCCTTTGATACCGCCCGTTTTCGCGCGGCTGACGTAGCAGGTGACGTTTTTCACGTCGGGATCGTCAAACGCCTCCACCACGATTTTGTGGTCCGGGCCAAACATTTTGAACACGGTATCGACGGAACCAATCTGTTCCGCCTGTGCAGCGCGCCCGACCATCAGCATCAGCGCGGTGAAGATCAAAGTCTTGTATTTCATATTGTTACCATTCTTTAAAATTACACTGAGCGATTATTCAACACTTTAGACAAAAATGTAGCAAGATCACAGGATTAGAATATATCTGCCTGTAATGTGCGCCAAAAAGCATGAATGCGCAAAAAAAACACTGAATGCTAAAACATCAAAAAATGCTATTATCCGCTAACCTGTTATCAGGCACCTGCTGTTTTAAGGATGAGGATAGTATATGGATCAGGCTGGAATTATTCGCGACCTGCTCACCTGGCTGGAAGGTCATCTCGACCAGCCTTTGTCACTGGATAATGTGGCGGCTAAAGCAGGCTATTCCAAGTGGCATCTGCAAAGGATGTTCAAGGATGTCACCGGTCATGCTATCGGGGCCTATATTCGCGCGCGTCGTTTATCGAAATCTGCTGTGGCATTGCGCCTGACCGCGCGGCCGATTCTGGATATTGCCCTGCAGTATCGTTTCGATTCACAGCAGACGTTCACCCGCGCCTTTAAAAAACAGTTCTCGTTAACGCCTGCGCTGTATCGCCGCTCGCCTGACTGGAGCTCGTTTGGCATGCGTCCGCCGCTGCGTCTGGGCGAGTTCGCGATGCCGAAGTATGAAATTATTACCCTGCCGGAAACCCATCTGATCGGTACAACCCAGAGCTACTCCTGCTCCCTGGAGCAGATCTCCGAGTTCCGTCATCAGATGCGCGTTCAGTTCTGGCGCGATTTCCTGAGCCACGCACCGGCGATCCCGCCCATCCTGTATGGCCTCAACGAAACGCACCCGAGCCAGGAAAAGGACGACGAGCAGGAGGTGTTCTACACCACCGCGCTGACGCCAGATATGGCCAATGGGTATGTTCAGGGGTCTAAGCCTGTCGTACTGGAAGGCGGCGAGTACGTGATGTTCGCCTATGAAGGGCTGGGAACGGGCGTTCAGGAGTTTATCCTGACCGTTTACGGAACCTGCATGCCGATGCTGAATCTGAATCGCCGTAAAGGTCAGGACATTGAGCGCTACTACCCGGCGCAGGATGCCAAACCGGAAGAAGGCCCAATCAATCTGCGAATGGAATTCTTGATTCCGATACGTCGTTAACGCTGCAGTTCATCAAGCGCAGGGGCATCAAGATGCGAAATGTCCCCTGCCATCTCCACGACCCAGCCCGATGCCAGCCATGCGCTTTCCTGATAATCAATGCGGGAAATAGAGCAGTTGCGCAGACGCAGGCGTCGCTCGGCGTAGGCCGGTAACCCCAGAATGGTGCTCACCAGGCAACCCAACGCAATCCCGTGACTCACCAGCAGCGGACGGCTTCCCGCCGGAAGCTTCAGGCATTCCGCCAGCGCGGCATGCATACGTACGCTGAGCTCCTGCATGGATTCGCCTTCAGGAATGCGGCCATCTTCGGTACCGTTCACCAGCGTGCGGCGCCAGCCCTCTTCCGTTTCCGTCAGCGTATCGATATGGCGTTTTTCCAGCACGCCCATATCCAGCTCGCGCAGGCGCGGCTCAAGTATGACGTCACAGCCGCAGGCATCTGCGATGATGCGCGCCGTCTGCTGTGTGCGACCTAAATCGCTGGTAATCACGTGGGTAATGCCCAGCGTTCTGGCACGCTCCGCCACCTGCCACGCTTGCTGCACGCCCTTCTCAGTGAGAGGACTGTCTGACTGGCCTTGAATACGTCGCTCGGCGTTCCACTGCGTTTCACCGTGGCGAACAAGGTATACCTGTAACATGCTTTTTTTCCGTTATACTGCGATGAGTTTTTTTGAATCGAGCTTAATTATGCACCATGTTGTCTCTGCTACCACTAATCCTGCCAAAATTCAGGCAATTCTAAGGGCATTTGACGAGATCTTCGGCGCAGGATCCTGCCATATTGAGGCTATCGGCGTCGAGAGTGGCGTGCCTGAACAGCCGTTTGGCAGCGAGGAAACGCGCGCTGGCGCACGAAATCGCGTAGCAAACGCCAGGGCTGCCGCACCGGATGCTGACTTTTGGGTGGCAATTGAAGCCGGGATCGACGAAGGCGCAACCTTTAGCTGGGTGGTGATCGAAAGCCGCGAGCAGCGCGGTGAAGCGCGTTCGGCTACCCTGCCGCTTCCAGAGATCATTCTGGAAAAAGTTCGCGCGGGGGAAGCGCTCGGGCCGGTGATGTCGCAGTACACCGGCATTGATGAGATCGGTCGTAAAGAAGGGGCGATTGGCGTCTTTACCGCAGGCGCGCTGACCCGTTCAGGCGTTTACCACCAGGCGGTGATCCTGGCGTTAAGCCCGTTCCATAACGCGATTTATCGTTAGGCATTTTTCAACAACACCGCTTCCAGCCACTGGCGCAGCTCAACCGGTGCCGACTTCAGGCTGTTCGATCCGCGGGTGATCGTCGCGATGCCCGCGCCCAGCTCATTTTTCAGCTCGCGCTGGCTCATCTCGCCGCGCAGCAGCTCTTCAATGATCCGCACGCGCGTGCCCAGCGCCTCGCGCTCGTCCGGCGTGAGCATCAGCTGCATCAGGGGTAAATGCAAATCCTGCTCGTAAGACTGGCGAAGCAGCTCCACAAAACGAAGCCACTCCTGATGACGTTGTTCGGCCATGGCCGAGGAATACGGGGAATGCTGGGTCATGTTATGCTGCCTATTGTACTCATTAGCGAGTACAGCATAACACAACCCACGCCGATCAGTAACGTCTCTGCCACTCGGCATCGCTCATCAGGGTATCTTTCTGCCCCATGAAGTAGCGATAGTAGGCGTCATAGGCCAGCACGTTCTTCACGTAGCCGCGCGTTTCCGAGAACGGAATGCTCTCAACAAACGCCACGGCGTCGATGCGTCCGGCGCTGTTGCCGAGCCAGGTACGCACGCGTCCAGGTCCCGCGTTATAGGCCGCCGACGAGAAGATGCGGTTATTGCCGAACTGCTGATAGACGTACTGCAGATAGCTCGTGCCGATGTTGATGTTGGTATCCGGATCCAGCAGCTGTGACGGGCTGCTGTATCCAGGGATGTTAAACATCTTCACCGTGTGCGTCGCCGTGCCCGGCATAATCTGCATCAGCCCGCTGGCACCCACCGGAGAACGGACCTTCGGGTTCCAGGCACTCTCCTGACGAGCAATCGCCATCGCGTAGCTTTGCGGGATATCTTTACCGCTGGTGTAGCGATCGAAGAGATCTTTATACGCCAGCGGGAAACGCTCCTCGAGATGATCCCAGAGCTTGCCGGCGATCGTCGCCTGCACGCTGAGATCCCACCAGTGGTTATCAAAGGCATAGCGGGCAAGCTGGGCTTTCTCGTCTGTGGTGCGGCTGGTCACCAGGTTCGCCCACTCGCTGCGCGCGGTGTTATCCATATTCCAGTACATCAGCTCGCGCACGCGCGCCATCTCTGGCCCCTGCGTCAGCGCCGGGTTCGCGTTGGCAGGCGCTTTATCAATGCGGAAGGTGTACTCCTCGCCCAGGCGCTGCGCGGCGGCCATCGGGTAGAACCCGCGCTGCTGCATCAGCGCATGAAGGATCTCTTTGGCCTCATCATCACGACCGCGCTCCATCAGCAGATCGGCCTGCCAGTAGCGCCATTCGTCTTTCTCTTTGGCCTCCATTGGCAACCGCGCGAGCCAGGTATTGAGCCCACGACGATCGCCCGTACCCAGCGCCATGCGCACGCGGCGCTCCACCAGCGACGTGGAGTTCGAACGCATAATGGCATCGTCTCGCCAGCGCGCCTGTTCGTCGGTCACGTCGGTGCCCATCAGTCGCCACGCCACGATATCGCGCAGCTCCTGGGTTTGCTCCTCATTGAGCTGCTGCGCCTGCACCAGCTGCGGGATCATCAGTCGGGCGTTTTCCACGTCGTCACGCGCCACGCTGGCAAAGGCGACCGCCGCCATCTGACGGGTAAAATCGGTCGCGCCCGTACTGCGGGCAAAGGTCAGGACGCTGTTCGGATCGTTTGCCAGCGAGATAACTGCCGAGGAGATCGTCTGGTAATCGGACGGCATCTGCCCCGCCAGCGTGGTCACCAGACGCGTGTTGCCGGCCTTCATCGCCAGACGGATGCGCTCAAGATAGGCCAGCGGATCCTGCCTGCCGGAGGCGCGCCACGCGCCGAACAGAGAATCGCAGGCGTTCGGCTGATTTTTGCCGGTCAGCCAGAGCTCTTTCGCCCCGGCCCAGGCCTCCTCCTGCTGTCCTGTCGCCCATTTCGCATAGTAGTAGTTACACTGCGCTTCGGTGGTATTTGGCTTTTCAGGGCTAAACGCCAGCAGTCCGCGCCAGTCTTCCCGACGCGCCAGCTCATTCACAAAACGAGACTGAAGATTTCGGGCAGGCGGCAGGGTCGGGTTCGCCTGAATAAAGTTATTTACGGTAACGGTAGGCTGGTTCATGAGATCGTCCGTAATCTGGCGATACTCCAGATACGGATACAGCGGATAATCCTTGAGCGTCGGCATCAGCGCCTGCACGGTATCCATCTGCTTGTTGTCCCACGCCTGTTTAATCTGAGCGTAGCGATTACGTTGTTCGTCCAGTGAATCGGCATGCACCGCCTGGCTTACCGCCATTACGCATACGCTGGCAGCCAGCAGACGCCAGACCACCCGTTTGGCTTTTTCCACACGCTCTTCCTCATTGTTTTTTTTCGTCAATTGCAGCGTCTTGCCACGTCAAAGTCTCACTAACCTATGCTAACCAGGCATCCCTCAACGCGCCACGTCATGGACACTTTTTTACCTTTCCTGCGCGTTTTAACACTCCCGACGTTCCTGGCTGGGATTAGGGCGTGAAAAAGGCTACACTTCGAGGCTGAAATTCCTTCTCATTACGATAAAAGAGGCGAAGTCCAACGTGGCTCAATTCGTTTATACCATGCATCGTGTCGGCAAAGTTGTCCCGCCGAAACGTCATATTCTTAAAAATATCTCGCTGAGCTTCTTCCCGGGCGCAAAAATCGGTGTTCTGGGTCTCAACGGTGCCGGTAAGTCCACCCTGCTGCGCATCATGGCCGGCATTGATACAGACATCGAAGGTGAAGCCCGTCCGCAGCCCGGCATCAAGATCGGCTACCTGCCGCAGGAACCTCAGCTGAACCCGGAACACACCGTTCGCGAATCCGTAGAAGAAGCGGTTTCCGAAGTGGTTAACGCCCTGAAAGGTCTGGATGAAGTGTATGCCAAATACGCCGAGCCGGATGCAGACTTCGACAAGCTGGCCGCGCAGCAGGGCAAGTATGAAGAGATTATCCAGGCGCACGACGGTCACAACCTGAACGTGCAGCTGGAGCGCGCGGCTGACGCCCTGCGCCTGCCGGACTGGGATGCGAAAATCGCGAATCTCTCCGGTGGTGAGCGCCGCCGCGTGGCGCTGTGCCGCCTGCTGCTGGAAAAACCAGACATGCTGCTGCTGGACGAACCGACCAACCACCTGGATGCGGAATCCGTGGCGTGGCTGGAGCGCTTCCTGCACGACTTCGAAGGCACCGTTGTGGCGATTACCCACGACCGTTACTTCCTCGACAACGTCGCCGGCTGGATCCTGGAGCTGGACCGCGGGGAAGGTATTCCGTGGGAAGGCAACTACTCCTCCTGGCTGGAGCAGAAAGATCAGCGTCTGGCGCAGGAAGCGTCTCAGGAAGCGGCGCGTCGTAAGTCTATCGAGAAAGAGCTGGAGTGGGTGCGTCAGGGTGCGAAAGGCCGTCAGTCTAAGGGCAAAGCCCGTCTGGCGCGCTTCGAAGAGCTGAACAACACCGAATACCAGAAACGTAACGAAACCAACGAACTGTTTATTCCACCTGGAGCACGTCTGGGGGATAAAGTGGTTGAAGTGACCAACCTGCGTAAGTCTTACGGCGACCGCCTGCTGATCGACGATCTGACCTTCTCCGTACCGAAAGGCGCTATCGTCGGGATCATCGGTCCGAACGGCGCGGGTAAATCGACCCTGTTCCGCATGATGTCCGGTCAGGAACAGCCTGACAGCGGCTCTATCACCCTGGGCGAGACCGTGAAGCTGGCGTCCGTTGACCAGTTCCGTGACGCGATGGACAACAGCAAAACCGTGTGGGAAGAGGTTTCCGGCGGTCTGGATATCATGCGTATCGGCAACACCGAGATGCCAAGCCGCGCCTACGTCGGCCGCTTCAACTTCAAGGGCACCGACCAGGGCAAACGCGTGGGCGAGCTGTCCGGCGGTGAGCGCGGTCGTCTGCACCTGGCGAAGCTGCTGCAGGTGGGCGGTAACGTGCTGCTGCTCGATGAACCAACAAACGACCTGGACATCGAAACCCTGCGCGCGCTGGAAAACGCCCTGCTGGAGTTCCCGGGCTGCGCGATGGTTATCTCGCACGACCGCTGGTTCCTGGACCGTATCGCGACCCACATTCTGGACTATCAGGATGAAGGTAAGGTGGAGTTCTTCGAAGGTAACTTCACCGAATACGAAGAGTACAAGAAACGCACGCTGGGCGCCGACGCGCTGGAGCCGAAGCGTATTAAGTACAAGCGTATTGCTAAGTAAGTGCCCAAAAAGCCGGGTGGCGCTCACGCTTACCCGGCCTACGGTTCTGCGCTGTTTGTAGGCCGGGTAAGGCGAAGCCGCCACCCGGCTTTTTTATTTGCCCACGTAATACCGCTTCACCTCGTCAAACTGCATCGCAAACTCGATATAGCTCATCAGCGCGGGTGAGTTCAGCTTGCGGCTCGGGTAGGCCAGCCAGAGGTCATTCCCTTCAACGTTCCACTCCGGCAGCACCTGCACCAGCGCGCCCTTTTCAACCTTATCTTCCAGCATAAAGGCGGGCAGCAGCGTGATCCCCGCTCCGGCCATTGCGCACTCGCGGGCGTAGACCAGATTATCGGTCATATGCGCGTTATCCGGCAGATAGCGATAATCTTCATTCTCGCTTCGCAGAAGCCACTCCGACCACGCCCGGTGCGTAATGCTGCGGTGCTCCACCAGCTGACGGGGGTGCGTGAGCGGCTCCCGACGCGCCAGATAGCCCGGCGAGGCCAGCATGTAGCGCGGGCAGTGCCCGATCATCCGGCCTATCAGGGAGGAGTCCTGCGGCTTGCCGGTACGCAACGCCACGTCAAACCCGGACTCGACCAGATCTAAGACGTCATCGGAGATCGACACATCCAGCGACACGTCAGGATAGCGAAGCTGGAACGCGGCATTCATATGCGCCAGCAGCGTCGCCCCAATCCCTGCCGGACAGGTGATGCGCAGCCGTCCGCTCGGGTTTTCGCGCAGCCGCTGAATGGCATACTCCGCCCGCTCGCTGGCCGCCAGCATTTCGCGGCAGTGCACCAGATAGTGCTCGCCCGCAAACGTCAGGTTCAGCCTGCGCGTGGTGCGGTTCAGCAGGCGGATCCCCACCTGCTGCTCCAGCTGGCTGATGCGCTGGCTCACGCTGGATTTCGGCAGTTCGGCCTTCTGAGCGGCAGCGGTAAAGCTGCCCATCTCTGCCACCAGCGCGAACAGCGCCATATCCTGCAGCTGTTTAAACATGATTGTTCACCCTGTACGAACGCTGAGTTCTTGATTGTCCATCTTATCACGCAGCTGGCCACTTAATAGACTAGCCTCAATAAAACGCATGCCATTGAGGAGCACACCATGTCAGTTAAAGCCATTGCCGTTAACCCGGAAAATCCCTCTGCTTTCATTGAAATCACCTCGCCGATGCCGCAGCCCGGCGAGCGCGATCTGCTGGTAGAGGTGAAGGCCGTCTCCGTTAACCCGGTCGATACCAAGGTCCACGCGAGCATTGCTAAAAGCGGGCTGAGCGAGCCGCGCGTGCTCGGATGGGATGCCAGCGGGATTGTGAAAGCCGTGGGATCGGCCGTCACCGGATTCAAACCAGGGGATGAAGTGTGGTACGCGGGCGACATCACCCGTCCGGGCAGCAACACCACCCACCAGCTGATCGACGCGCGCATTGTCGGGCACAAGCCTGCCAGCCTCGACTGGGCGGCGGCCGCTGCGCTGCCGTTGACCGCGCTCACCGCGTGGGAAGGCCTGTTTGAACGGCTGAACGTTCAGGATGCCGGTGCGGACAAAACCCTGCTGATTATCGGCGGCGCGGGCGGCGTGGGATCGCTGGCGATCCCGTTTGCGAAGCACAACAGCAAGGTAAAGGTCATCGCAACCGCGTCCCGCGAAGACTCCGCCCGGTGGTGCCGCGACCGTGGGGCTGATGTTGTCGTCAATTACCGCGACCTGAAAAGCGAGCTGGCGAAACACGGGCTGACCTTTGTGGATTACATTTTCATCCTCAACGACACCGACGGCCACTGGGATGCGGTCAGCGAGCTGATTGCGCCGCAGGGGCATATCTGCTCCATCGTTGAGAATGAACGTCCGCTGAACCAGGACAAGCTGAAGTCAAAATCCGCCGCCCTGCACTGGGAATTTATGTACACCCGCAGCATGTACCAGACCGCCGACATGGCGCGTCAGGGGGAGATCCTCAACGAGGTGGCGAAGCTGGTGGATAACGGCGTGGTGGAAAGTTCGCTGAGCGAAACGCTGCACGGACTGAGCGTGGAAAGCATTACCGAGGCGCACCGTAAGGTGCTGGACGGGCATATGCGGGGGAAAGTGGTGGTGGCGTTCTGAGTGGCTTGTTCCCCTCACCCTAACCCTCTCCCCATAGGGGAGAGGGGATCGCACGGAGCCGTCTTTAACCCTGCTCCCCCATCATCTCCTTCACCAGCTCGACGCAGCGCAGGAAACGGGAGTCGTAGTCCGACTCCTCTACGTGCACAAACTCAACGTTGTTTTCGTTGAGCATCTCCACCAGCATGGACTGGAACTCGCGCCTGTCGACGGAGCTGCCGAGGCTGCGCATCCCATCGGCCACCCACGGGGTGTTGTTTTCCAGCAGGATCACCAGGTCAAAGCGGTATTCGTCAATCAGAGCCTGCACGAACGGGTGCTCGCGCCCCTCGTACTTTTTGCAGAACGCCTGGGTGGTGACGAAATCGGTATCGATAAACGCCACCTTATTGGCGTATTTCACTGCAAAATCAATGTACTGGGCGTGACCGAGCGCGATTTTGTCGTAGTCGGAATACTGCAGCGCCATCTCGTCGCCGCCGAGGTGCGAGAAGACGTAATCGCGGCCATACTCCCACGCGCTGGTGGTGTTGAAGATATTCGCCAGCTTGTTGACCAGCGTGGATTTGCCGCTCGACTCTCCGCCCAGGATCGCAACGGTACGCACGAAGAACGGTTTTACCTCGGTAGGGATGTAATCCCAGTAGCGGAACGGGTTTTCGCGGATCTGCGCCCCGCTGATGTTCATGAAGGTGCGTTTCGGATCGATCAGCACCGTCTCAATGCCCAGATGCTCGCGGAACTGCGGCGCGTCGGACTCTTCAGAGGTATAGATCCAGTTAGGCGCAATGCCCTTCTCTTCCATAAACGCTTTGATGCCGTTGCTCCACACGTCCCAGCCGTGCGGATAGGGCTCCATGCCCTCTTCGTTAAAGGCATGAATGCGAATGTTTTTCTGGTACTTAAAGGTCTGGAGCAGCCAGCGCAGACGGTCCGGCACGGTCGGCTGCTGCGACATGGCGCTGTCTTCAAACAGCTGACGATCGCGGGTTTCGTCGTAGCCCATGATGATATGCAGCTCGTCAACCTGGCTACAGGCGCGCTGGATCAGATAGATATGCCCGGTATGCAGCGGATAAAACTTGCCGAACACCACGCCGATGTTCTTTTGCAGACGCGGGAACTCCAGCCCCAGAAAGCGGTGCAGCGCTTCCAGCTTTTGCGCGCTGGGGCTTTTGATTTTGGCGTTCAGCAGCTGGCTCAGGTAGCCTTTTGTCATACCGCTGGCGTCCGCCACCTGCTGCAGCGTGCAGCCCTTCTGGCGGATTGCGGTTTTGATGTAGTCAAATGATGACATAAATTACGGTGCCTCCTGCAAAATCGATACGTAATTATAAGTCGTCAAAGACATTTAACGCATCAGCGAGTTTTTTAACGCCAAAAACCTGCATCCCTTCCGGGATTTTTTTCGGCACGTTGGCAGCGGGAACGATAGCCCGGCGGAAGCCGTGTTTTGCCGCCTCGGAGATACGCTCCTGCCCGCTCGGCACCGGACGGATCTCTCCGGCCAGCCCCACTTCGCCGAAGACGACCAGATCCTGCGGCAGCGGCCTGTCGCGCAGGCTGGAGACCATCGCCAGCAGCAGCGCCAGGTCTGCGCTGGTCTCGGTGACCTTGACGCCGCCGACCACGTTCACGAAGACGTCCTGATCCGCCATCTGCAGCCCGCCGTGGCGGTGCAGCACCGCCAGCAGGATCGCCAGACGGTTCTGTTCCAGACCGACCGCCACGCGCCGCGGGTTGCCCATCATCGACACGTCCACCAGCGCCTGAATTTCGACAAGCAGGGGGCGCGTCCCTTCCCACAGCACCATCACCGAACTGCCGGAGGTGATCTCATCACCACGGCTCAGGAAGATGGCCGACGGGTTGCTGACTTCGCGCAGCCCCTGCTCGGTCATGGCAAACACGCCCAGCTCGTTCACCGCACCAAAACGGTTTTTATGGCTGCGCAGGGTGCGGAAGCGGGAGTCCGCGTCGCCGTCGAGCATCACGGAGCAGTCGATGCAGTGTTCCAGCACCTTCGGCCCGGCCAGCGAGCCGTCTTTGGTCACGTGGCCGACCATCACAATCGCCACGCCGCGCGTTTTGGCAAAGCGCGTCAGGTAGGCCGCGGTTTCACGCACCTGCGCGACGCTGCCCGGCGAGGACTGGATGTCCGCCATGTGCATCACCTGGATGGAGTCGATCACCATCAGCTTCGGCTGCTCTTCTTCGGCGATCATGCAGATCTGCTCGATGCTGGTTTCCGAAAGCATATTCAGGTTGCCGGTCGGCAGGCCCAGACGGTGCGCGCGCATCGCCACCTGCTGGAGTGATTCTTCCCCCGTGACGTACAGGGTTTTCATCTGTTCGGCGAGCCTGCAGAGCGTTTGCAGCAGCAGGGTTGACTTGCCCGCGCCCGGGTTACCGCCGATCAGGATCGCGCTGCCCGGCACCACGCCGCCGCCGAGCACCCGGTCAAACTCTTTGAACCCGGTGGAGAAGCGCGGCAGCTCTTCAAGGCTGATGTCTGAAAGCTTTTGCACCTTCGCCACGCCCGCGTTACCGGCGTAGCCGCTCAGGCGCTCATTACGGGCCACGCTCGGCGAAGCCGCCACGCCACGCACTTCGGTGATGGTGTTCCAGGCATGACAGGCGCTGCATTGCCCCTGCCAGCGCGGATAATCCGCACCACATTCATTACAGACAAATGCGCGTTTTGGAGCTTTCGCCACGGTTTACCTCGTTATTTCTGTGCGGCCTGCGTGCCGGGTGGCGCTTCGCTTACCCGGCCTACAAAGCAGGCCGTTATTTCTGATTAAGGCTGCCGGAGAGAATGCAGAACACCCCCATCAGGTCAGCGTGACGGATAGTCACTTCCGTCTTTTCATTCACTTTTGGCTTGGCATGGTAGGCAATGCCAAGACCAGCCGCTTTGATCATCGGCAGGTCGTTCGCGCCGTCACCGATAGCGACGGTCTGCACAACCGGAATTTCATATTTTTCCGCCAGACGGGTCAGCGTATTGGCTTTGTACTGCGCATCCACGATATCGCCAATCACCTGTCCGGTCAGCTTGCCGTCCATGATCTCCAGCTCGTTGGCAACCACGGTGGTCAGATGCAGTTTCTCGCGCAGATAATCGGCGAAGAAGGTGAAGCCGCCGGAGGCGATCGCCACCTTCCAGCCGAGGGACTGCAGCTTTAGCACCAGCTGCGTCAGCCCTGGCATCAGCGGCAGCACGTCGCGCACCTGGCGCAAAATGTTGGCATCGGCCCCTTTCAGGGTCGCCACGCGCTGTCTCAGGCTGGCGGTAAAGTCCAGCTCGCCGCGCATCGCCCGCTCGGTGACTTCCGCCACCAGCTCGCCGCTGCCCGCCAGCTTCGCAATCTCGTCAATGCATTCGATCTGAATGGCGGTTGAGTCCATGTCCATCACCAGCAGGCCCGGCGTTTTCAGGTGCGGAATTTTCCCCAGCGGCGCGACGTCCAGCCCGGCGTCATGCGCCAGACGCGTGGCGCGCTGCGTCAGGGAGCCCGCCAGGCGAATAACCTGATAGTCTTCCACGCACCAGGCGGCGACGATGACCATCGCCGCACCCAGCTTGCTTTGATACTGGGTCAGGCGTTGCTTATCCAGACCGCGTCCGTAGAGGAGCCAGCCGCTACGACCGGCGTGGTAATCCAGAGGCATCACCTCATCGCCACTTAACGAGAGCGGCAATCCTGGCCATAAAGAGACATCCGTTGGCAGGTCACACCAGGTAATGTTCGGCATTAAAGCTCCTGTAATTTCGTTCGCGCCGGAAGGTTGCAGAGGGAAAATAACGCATGAGGCTACCCTGTAACCATCACTTCTGGCAACATTAAGCCGTAAATTTTCAGCAGGTGGAATATGGCTCGCGCAAAACTGAAATTCCGGCTTCATCGCGCCGTGATTGTCCTTTCCTGTCTCGCACTATTAGTGGTGCTGATGCAAGGGGCATCGTGGTTTAGCCAGAATCACCAACGGCAACGCAACCCGCAGTTTGAAGAGCTGGCCCGCACGCTGGCACGCCAGGTGACGCTCAACGTCGCGCCGTCCATGCGTACCGAAACGCCGGACGACAAGCGTATAAGCCAAGTTCTACGCCAGCTCACGGAGAACAGCCGCATTCTTGATGCCGGCGTTTACGATGAGCAAGGCAACCTGATTGCCCGGGCGGGCGAGCACGTCGACGTGCGCGACAGGCTGGCGCTGGACGGCAAAAAAGCCGGCGGCTATTTTAACCAGCAGATCGTCGAACCTATTCAGGGGAAAAATGGTCCGCTGGGCTATCTGCGCCTGACCCTCGATACCCACACCCTGCCTACCGAGGCCAAACAGGTTGATAATACCACCAACATTCTGCGCCTGATGCTGCTGCTTTCGCTCGCCATCGGCGTGGTGCTGGCGCGCACCCTGCTTCGCGGCAAGCGCTCGCGCTGGCAGCAATCCCCGTTCCTGCTGACCGCCAGCCGGTCGGTCCCGGAAGACGAAGAGAGCGAGAAGAAAGAATAGTGATAAAGTAGGCGAACGATTCGGAAAAGGAACTTTGCCATGACGACGTTACGCCTGCTTATCTCTGACTCTTACGATCCCTGGTTTAATCTCGCGGTGGAAGAGTGCATTTTCCGCCAGATGCCCGCTACCCAGCGCGTCCTCTTTCTCTGGCGTAACGCCGATACGGTGGTGATTGGCCGCGCGCAAAACCCGTGGAAAGAGTGTAATACGCGGCGCATGGAGGAGGACAACGTCCGCCTCGCGCGCCGGAGCAGCGGCGGCGGCGCGGTGTTTCACGATCTGGGCAACACCTGCTTTACCTTTATGGCGGGCAAACCGGAATACGATAAAACCATCTCCACCTCAATTGTGCTCAACGCGCTGAATTCGCTCGGCGTGACGGCGGAAGCGTCCGGGCGTAACGATCTGGTGGTGAAAACCCCCGAGGGCGACCGGAAGGTCTCCGGCTCCGCCTATCGCGAAACGATGGACCGCGGATTCCATCACGGCACCCTGCTGCTGAACGCCGATCTGAGCCGTCTGGCGAACTACCTGAATCCTGACAAGAAAAAGCTCCAGGCTAAGGGCATTACCTCCGTACGCGGACGCGTGGCGAATCTGGTGGAACTGCTGCCGGGGATTACTCACGAGCAGATCTGCGATGCGGTCCGTGACGCGTTCTTTGAACATTACGGCGAGCGCGTGGAAGCAGAAGTCATCTCTCCTGACAAAATCCCGGACCTGCCCAACTTCGCGGCGACCTTCGCTCGCCAGAGCAGCTGGGAGTGGAACTTCGGTCAGGCGCCCGCGTTTTCTCATCTGCTGGACGAGCGTTTTACCTGGGGCGGCGTTGAGCTGCATTTTGACGTGGAGAAAGGCCATATCACCCGCACGCAGGTGTTTACGGACAGCCTTAATCCGGCACCGCTAGAGGCGCTGGCCGCTCGTCTGCAGGGCTGTTTGTATCGGGCGGATATGTTGCAGCAGGAATGTGATGCATTGATTGGGGATTTTCCGGAGCAGGAAAAAGAGCTGCGGGAACTGTCTACGTGGATTGCCCAGGCCGTACGTTAAAAAAAAGCCCGCTGGCGCTGCGCCTGGCGGGCCTGCAAAACCGGAGGCCGGGTCAGGCGAAGCCGCCACCCGGCACAACAGCTCTTACTCTTTATCGCCCAGCAGAACGGATTCCAGCGCGATTTTGATCATGTCGTTGAAGGTGGTCTGACGTTCAGCCGCGGTGGTCTGCTCGTGGGTACGGATGTGGTCAGACACGGTGCAGATGGTCAGCGCTTTCGCACCGAACTCAGCCGCCACGCCGTAGATACCCGCCGCTTCCATTTCCACGCCCAGGATGCCGTATTTCTCCATCACGTCGAACATGTCGCCTTCCGGCGAGTAGAACAGATCGGCAGAGAACAGGTTGCCCACGCGCGCGTCAACGCCCAGCGCTTTTGCTGCGTCAACCGCGTTACGCACCATGTCAAAGTCAGCGATGGCCGCAAAGTCATGATCTTTAAAGCGGATGCGGTTGACTTTAGAGTCGGTACACGCGCCCATGCCGATCACCACGTCGCGCAGCTTAACGTCCATGCGCACCGCGCCGCAGGAGCCCACGCGGATGATTTTCTTCACGCCGAAATCGGTGATCAGCTCTTTGGTGTAGATAGAGCAGGATGGGATACCCATACCGTGGCCCATCACGGAGATTTTGCGGCCTTTATAGGTACCGGTGAAGCCCAGCATGCCGCGCACGTTGTTCACTTCACGCACGTCTTCGAGGAAGGTTTCTGCAATGTGCTTCGCGCGCAGCGGGTCGCCCGGCATCAATACGACGTCAGCGAAATCACCCATTTCTGCATTAATGTGAGGAGTTGCCATCTTCAGTTCCTTTTACATTGTTGTTTTTGCCGGGTGGCGGCTACGCCTTACCCGGCCTACAAAACCGTAGGCCCGGTAAGCGAAGCGCCACCGGGCAATGACCTCAGAACATGGCCTTGCCATATTCCATGTCGGACGTACCAAAGTATTTCGCCAGGGTCTGGCCGATGTCCGCGAAGGTTTCACGGTGTCCCAGTGAACCGGGTTTCACTTTCGGGCCGTAGACCAGCACCGGAATGTGCTCACGGGTATGGTCGGTACCGGTCCAGGTTGGGTCGCAGCCGTGGTCCGCGGTGAGGATCAGAATGTCATCTTCACCCACCAGCTCCATCAGCTCCGGCAGACGGCGGTCGAACAGCTCCAGACCCGCAGCATAACCCGCCACGTCGCGACGGTGGCCCCAGGAGGAGTCGAAGTCCACAAAGTTGGTAAAGACGATAGTCTTGTCGCCCGCTTCTTTCATCTCTTTGATGGTGGCATCGAACAGCGCATCCAGACCGGTGGCTTTCACTTTTTTGGTGATGCCGCAGTTGGCGTAGATGTCCGCGATTTTACCCACGGACACCACGTGACCGTCTTTCTCGTCAACCAGCTTCTGCAGCACGGTCGGTGCCGGCGGCTCAACGGCCAGGTCGTGACGGTTACCGGTACGCTGGAAGTTACCCGTTTTGTCGCCGATAAACGGACGCGCGATAACGCGGCCAATGTTGTAGCCGCCTTCGGTCAGCTCTTCGCGAGCGATTTCGCACAGCTCGTAGAGTTTATCCAGGCCAAACGTCTCTTCGTGGCAGGCAATCTGGAACACGGAGTCGGCGGAGGTGTAGAAAATCGGCTTGCCGGTTTTCATATGCTCTTCGCCGAGCTGGTCCAGAATCACGGTACCGGAAGAGTGGCAGTTACCGAGGTAGCCCGGCAGGTTGGCACGCTTAACCAGCTTATCGAGCAGCTCCTGCGGAAAGCTGTTCTCATGATCGGAGAAATAGCCCCAGTCGAACAGAACCGGTACACCGGCGATTTCCCAGTGTCCAGACGGGGTGTCTTTACCGGAAGAAAGCTCGTGAGCCCAGCCGTAGGCGCCCACCACTTCCGCGTTGCCGTCCATACCGGCTGCGATTTTACCGGTAGAACCTTCATGCGCTTTCACCAGCCCGAGGCGGGTCAGGTTAGGTAGAGTCAGAGGGCCTTTACGACCGTTGTCCGCTTCGCCTTTAGCACAGGCTTCCGCGATGTGACCCATGGTATCGGAACCCACGTCACCAAAACGTTCTGCATCTTCGGTTGCGCCGATGCCGAATGAGTCCAGCACCATAATAAATGCACGTTTCATAATTGTTCTCCGTACGTAGTGCTTCAAAAATTATCGATCAGATCAGTATACCGCTATTCGGTGATACGGCGATAGACAGTCGGTGTGGTTTCCGGCGCTTTATCGTCAAGCGTGATGGCCGCCTTGACCGCTTTTGCCGCTTCCTGCCAGCTGGCTTCGTCTTTCGCGTGGATCACCGCCAGCGGACGTTGGCCGTCAACGCTGTCGCCCAGACGGGCCATATCGGTAAAGCCGACGCTGTAATCAATGGTGTCTGACGCCTGACGACGGCCGCCGCCCATCGAAACCACCGCCATGCCGAGGGCACGGGTGTCCATTGCCGAGACAAACCCTTCGCTGTCCGCATACACCGCCTTGCTGAGCGTCGCGGTGGGCAGGTATTTCGCGTAGTTTTCGACGAAATCGGTCGGGCCTTTCTGCGCCGCAACCATGCGGCCGAAGATCTCCGCCGCTTTGCCGTTGTCCAGCACCGCCTGCAGTTTCGCGCGGGCTTCTGCATCGTCTTTGGCCAGCTTGCCGGAGATTAACATCTCAACGCACAGCGCCATGGTCACGTCAAACAGACGCGGGTTACGGTATTCGCCGGTGAGGAACTGCACCGCTTCACGCACTTCGACCGCATTACCGGCGCTGGAGGCCAGCACCTGGTTCATGTCGGTGAGCAGCGCGGTGGTGCGCACGCCCGCGCCGTTGGAGACGCCAACGATCGCTTCGGCCAGTGCCTCAGAGAGTTCATAGGTTGGCATAAACGCGCCGCTGCCCACCTTCACGTCCATCACCAGCGCGTCCAGCCCTTCAGCCAGCTTCTTCGCCAGGATAGAGGCGGTGATCAGCGGGATGGAGTCAACGGTAGCGGTGATATCGCGGGTCGCGTAGAAACGCTTGTCTGCCGGAGCAAGAGAGCTGGTCTGGCCGATAATCGCCACACCAACGTCTTTAATAATGTCGCGGAAGCGGTTGTCGTCCGGGAAGATATCGAAGCCCGGAATGGCTTCCAGTTTGTCGAGCGTGCCGCCGGTGTGGCCCAGGCCGCGCCCGGAAATCATCGGGATGTAACCGCCGCAGGCGGCCACCATCGGGCCGAGCATCAGGGAGGTCACATCGCCCACGCCGCCGGTGGAGTGCTTATCGACAATCGGGCCGTTAAGGTTGAGGCTTTTCCAGTCGAGAACGGTTCCTGAATCTCGCATCGCCATGGTCAGCGACACGCGCTCGGGCATCGACATATCGTGGAAGAAAATGGTCATCGCCAGAGCCGCAATCTGCCCTTCTGAGACGGTGTTATCACGAATGCCGTTGATGAAGAAGCGGATCTCTTCGTCGCTTAATGCATGACCATCACGTTTTTTACGAATAATTTCTTGTGCGAGAAACACGGTAACCCCCATGAGGAATCGGGTGAATGGCGGCGGGTACGGTTTACCCGACCACGATCCGGTAGGCCGGGTAAGCGTAGCGCCACCCGGCAATTCAAACTTAGTAGCTGCTTGCGCTCTTACCGTCGCCGTGGCCCAGCGCTTTCAGCAGGCTGGCCAGCAGGCTGGACGCACCGAAGCGGTAGTGGCGGGAGTCCGCCCACTCTGCGCCGAACAGCTCGTCGGCAATCGCGAGGAACTGCTGCGCGTCTTCCGCGGTACGCACGCCGCCCGCAGGTTTGAAACCAACGGTTTTGGACACGCCCATATCGCGAATGACTTCCATCATGATGCGCGCGCTTTCCGGGGTGGCGTTCACCGGCACTTTACCGGTCGAGGTTTTAATGAAGTCCGCACCGGCTTTGATAGAGATTTCAGAGGCTTTACGAATCAGCGCTTCTTCTTTCAGCTCGCCGGTTTCGATGATCACTTTCAGCAGCACGTTTGCCGCCGCGCACGCGTCTTTACAGGCTTTCACCAGGTCGAAGCCAACCTGCTCGTTACCGGCGATCAGCGCGCGGTACGGGAATACCACGTCAACTTCGTCCGCGCCGTAAGCAATGGCCGCACGGGTTTCTGCCAGCGCAATCTCAATGTCGTCATTGCCGTGCGGGAAGTTAGTCACGGTTGCAATGCGCACGTCCGGGGTGCCCTGCTCTTTCAGCGTCTTACGGGCAATCGGGATAAAGCGCGGGTAGATACAGACGGCTGCGGTGTTACCCACTGGCGTTTTCGCCTGATGGCACAGGGCGATGACCTTCTCATTGGTGTCGTCATCGTTCAGGGTGGTCAGGTCCATCAGCTTCAACGCGCGCAGGCTGCTTGCAGTTAAATCGGTCATAACATTCTCCAACGGCAGTGCCGTATCAATTTTACCTTGCGGGTCTGTGAGTATTCTAACATTCACCCGCATCCACACTTCGACATTCATCACAGTTAATGAAAACTGCGTACAAATTTGCATTACTGTAATGAGATCTTCTTCAAACTTTAGCGCGTAAATTGCTGCCTAAAGCAGCGATATCCCCTGTCGGATCAAAAGCCCCAACAGGCTGGCTTTCTACAATTCGTTCATCATCCGCAGAACACTCAAGGAAGCGAACATGCCCCACGCCCTGCAACAACGTTGCCAGCACATTGTGACAAGCCCGGTGTTAACCCCGGAACAAAAGCGTCATTTTCTGGCGCTGGAAGCGGAAAACAATCTGCCTTATCCGGCACTTCCTGAGGCCGCCCGCGCCGCGCTGGACGAGGGGTTCATCTGCGACATGTTCGAAGGCCATGCGCCTTACAAACCGCGCTACGTGCTGCCGGATTACGCAAAATTCCTCGCTAACGGCTCAGAATGGCTGGAGCTGGAAGGGGCAAACGATCTCGACGACGCTCTCTCGCTGTTAACCATCCTGTACCATCATGTTCCGTCCGTCACATCGATGCCGGTCTATCTGGGGCACCTTGATGCGATATTAACTCCATATGTTAGAATTCTAACACAAGAAGAGATCGATAGCCGAGTAAAACGTTTCTGGCGCTATCTTGACCGCACGCTGCCGGATGCGTTTATGCACGCAAACATCGGGCCCGCCGATGGCCCCATTACCCGTGCCATTCTGCGTGCCGATGCAGAACTGAAGCAGGTCGCGCCGAATCTGACCTTTATTTACGACCCTGAAATCACCCCGGACGATTTGCTGCTTGAGGTGGCGAAAAACATTTGCGAATGCAGCAAACCGCATGTTTCAAACGGTCCGGTGAATGATAAAATTTTCACAAAAGGCCGTTTTGGCGTGGTGAGCTGTTACAACTCCCTGCCGCTGGCCGGCGGTGGCAGCACCCTGGTTCGCCTGAACCTCAAAGCCATTGCTGAACGCAGCACCTCCATTGACGACTTCTTCACCTGCACGCTTCCGCACTACTGCCAGCAGCAAATCGCCATCATTGATGCCCGCTGCGATTTTCTCTATCAACAATCAGGCTTCTTTGAGAATAGCTTCCTGGTGAAAGAGGGGCTGATTGATGCCGATCGGTTTGTACCCATGTTTGGCATGTACGGCCTGGCAGAGGCGGTAAACGTGCTCTGTGAGAAAGCAGGCATCGCGGGACGTTACGGCAAAGATGAGCAGGCCAACGCGCTGGGCTACCGCATCAGCGAACAGCTTGGGGCGTTCGTGGAAAACACGCCGGTGAAGCACGGCTGGAAGCATCGCGCAATGCTCCACGCGCAGTCGGGCATCAGCTCGGATTCAGGCACCACGCCGGGGGCGCGTCTGCCCTACGGCGACGAGCCGGATCCCATCAGCCATCTGCTGGCGGTGGCTCCCCATCACAAGCACTACGCTTCCGGGATAAGCGATATCCTGACGCTGGATGAGACGGTAAAACGCAATCCGCAGGCGGTGGTGCAGCTTTGTCTGGGCGCGTTCCGGGCGGGCATGCGTGAATTTACCGCCAACGTGGCGGGTAACGATCTGGTCCGCGTCACCGGGTACATGGTGCGCCTGTCGGATCTGGAGAAATACCGGGAAGCCGGATCGCGCACCAATACCACGTGGCTGGGGGAAGAAGCCGCACGTAATACCCGGATTCTGGAACGTCAGCCGCGCGTGATTAGCCATGAACAGCAGATGCGCTTTAGTTAGTCAGGTTATTCCATTCTCCTGCGTCGACGGGCCGGGCAGCCGCCTGGCCCTGTTCCTGCAGGGCTGCAACCTGCGCTGTAAAACCTGCCACAACCCGTGGACGATTGGCCGCTGCAACGACTGTGGAGACTGCGTGCCCCGCTGCCCGCACGACGCGCTGACCCTTCAGGCCGGGCGCGTCTGGTGGCAGGAGAGCAACTGCCGCCAGTGCGACACCTGCCTGCAGTTGTGCCAGCAGCAGGCAACGCCCATGGCGCACCGCTTCAGCGTGGAGGAGATCCTCACCCAGGTCCGCAAATCAGCGCCGTTTATCGAAGGGATCACGGTGAGCGGCGGCGAGGCCACAACACAGCTGCCGTTTTTAATCGCTCTTTTTCGCGCGATCAAAGCCGATCCTGAGCTGCAGCAGTTAACCTGCCTGGTGGACAGCAACGGGCTGCTAGGCGAAACCGGCTGGGAAAAACTGCTGCCGGTACTCGACGGCGCGATGCTGGATCTGAAGGCGTGGGGGAACGCGCATCATCGCTTCCTGACCGGGCGCGACAACCCGCAGATCAAGCAGAGCATCCGCTGGCTGGCCGATCGTCGCCGTTTAACGGAACTCCGCCTGCTGGTGATTCCGGAGCAGTGTGACTATCTGGAACACCTCAAGGCGCTCACGACGTTTATCCACGGGCTGGGGAATGTGCCGGTGCGCATCAACGCGTTTCATGCGCACGGCGTTTATGGCGAGGCGGCGTCATGGCGCAGCGCCACGCCGGAAGACGTTGAACCGCTGGCGCGGGCGCTGGAAAAGCAGAAGATAACGGTGATCCGTCCGGCGCTTTACCTATAGCGTGATGCCAAAAACCGCACGGGTATTCTCAAGCAGCGCACCGGCAATCACCTCTTCAGGCTCCTTACGCAGCTCACACAGGCTGGTAAACACGCGCGCCGCCTGTTCCGGGCGATTCGGCTGCCCCTGAAAACCGTTCAGCGGCATATCCGGGGCGTCGGTTTCCAGCAGAAGCGCCGAGAGCGGCAGCTGCGCCATCACGTCCCGGGTTTTACTGGCGCGCGGATAGGTAATGGTGCCACCGACGCCGATTTTATAGCCCAGCTCGATAAAACGCTGCGCCTGCTGCAGGCTGCCGGAAAAACCGTGCACCACGCCCCTGCGCGGCAGGTCGATGCGTTTCAGGTGCATCGCCAGCTTATCGTGCGTGCGTCTGGAGTGGAGGATCACCGGCAGATCGTGGCGCTTCGCCAGCCTGAGCTGCGCGTCGAGGATCGTCTGCTGGCGCTCGAAATGGGGATCCTCACGATAGAGATCGAGCCCGATCTCGCCGATGGCGACAAGCTTGTCGCCTGCGGCATGCAGCGCCTCATCAAGCCTCTCTACATGCTCATCACGATGGCGCTCAATGACAATCGGATGCAGGCCGAGCGCGGCATAGATCGCGGGGTATTGTGCTGAAAGCGCCAGCACCCGGGAAAAGTAAGCGGCTTCCACTGACGGCACGATGATGGCCTGAACGCCCGCGTCGGCCGCTTTCGCGATGCTTTGCGCTTCGTCCTCGGTAAACGGCGGGAAATCAAAGTGGCAGTGGGTATCAACAAAGCGGTGCGTCACGCCAGATCCTCGTTATCCAGTAAAGCGTCATTCGCCTGCGGAATATCCACCAGCGGCACCGTCAGGGCGTCGTTGGCGACAACGGCAGGCGGCGTAATAATGCGCTTATGCCGATGAAGCGGCGGTTGCTCCGCCAGCATTTTCCCCACCGTCGCCAGGAAGTAGCGCCCGCACAGCCGCCCCGTTTTGTAATCCATGCGCAGTGCAGGAACGCGGCTGCCCAGAGCCATGCTCAGCAGCGGCTTCGGCGGATAGATTTCAAAAATACGCAGCTTGCCCGGGGGTTTTTCAATAAAGCGCTGCATCGCGCCGTAGGTGGTTTCATGCTGCTTCGCGATGTTCACCAGCGGCTGCAGGCTGCTGTCGCCCAGCCAGCGCTCCATCCGTTTGAACCACTGCGGCGTGTAATACATCTGCGACGGCACGGTGCGGATCACCACAATGGTTTTCGCCCCGCGCCGGGCGGCTTCCTGCACCGGCACCGCATCACTGATCCCGCCGTCCAGATAGCTAATGCCGTCCAGCAGGGCGCCGGTACGATAAAAACCGGGGATCGCGCTGGAGGCGCGGATGATGTCCAGCCAGTTCTCCTTCTGCGGAGAAAAATAGCCCGGCGAATAGTCATCGCCCCGGCTGGCGCACATCCAGAATTCTTTACCGCTATCAAACAGACGGGCGGCCGTATCCATCGCCAGCGGCATCTGGCTGGAGGTTGACTCCAGCAGCCAGTCGAGATCGATCAGGTTGCCGCCGCGCACAAAGCGCACCGGGTTAAAAAATTCTTTGGCCGTGGTGTAACGCATGATGACCTTTCGCGCATAGCCGGGCTGGTTACAAACGTAGGCAGAGAGGTTCTGCGCCCCGGCGGAGGTGCCGAAGTAAAGGTCAAACGGGTTGAACTGCGCGCGCATAAATTCGTCCAGCACGCCTGCGGTGAAAATGCCGCGCTGTCCGCCACCCTCGCAGACCAGCGCGAGTTGACCAGCGTGGAACGGTTTTAACGTCAGCGGCGCAATATTGCCGAGCGTAACGGGAATTCGTTGCCCCACCTCTGCTTTCCTGTTTTGATTATTTTATAACACCACAGTAACGCACCCGGCCTGTTACGCAAATAAGAAAAAGCCAGTCGCAGTGACTGGCTTTTTTTTGTTGAAGAAATATTGCGTTTGCTACGGACGTCGACGCCCCGTAAACAGGCTGACCAGGAACAGAATAATACCCACAACGAAGACAATTTTAGCTGCCCATGCTGCTGTACCTGCCAGTCCACCAAAGCCCAATGCGGCGGCAATTAACGCGATAACCAGAAATATAATGCCCCAACGAAACATAAGCTTCTCCTTTACCATAGTTAATGTCGGCCGCTAAACGTGAGCGCTCAGGCCACTCACCGGCGTTTTTCCAGAATCGTTCTTATATCGCCCGCCGGTATTAACCAGACGGGCGAAGGGTCCAGACTTACTTCGTTTTCAGATCGTTTTTAACGCTTTTCACACCATCAATCGCTTTCGCGATGGACTCGGCACGTTCACTTTGCGCCTGGGAATCTACCGTACCGGAAAGCTGAACCACGCCATCGGTGGTTTCCACTTTCACCTTACGGGACGGCACGATGTCATCTGCTAACAGTTTAGCTTTGATTTCACTGGTCGTAGCGGCATCACCGGCATAACCTTTCACCGACGCGTTTTTACCGTCACGCACGTGCAGTTTATCGCTAACGGAGGCGACGCCTTCGACGCCTTTCGCCACTTTAACCGCCTGTTCAGCCTGAGCCTGGCTTTCAACAAAGCCGCTCAGGGTGACCACTTTCTTGTCGGTCTTAACGGAAATATCGGTGCTCTTGATGGCTTCATCATCCACCAGTGCGGCTTTCACTTTTGCTGTGATTGAGCTGTCATCCATGAAATTGCCGACTTTATTCATAGAGCTATCGATTTTTTGCCCTGCGCTATCGGCCGTGGACTGTGCTTTATCCATGGTGCTGCTTTCCGCCAGGGCGGAGCCGCTCACCAGAACGCTACCCAGAGTGACTGCCAGCAGAGTTTTAGAAATCTTCAGTCTTGTCATATTCATCGATCTATTCCTGTGTTGACCCGTTATTCGGGCTACGTACATCCTTAGTAGTTTTATATATTGCGAATAAACACGCGGGCAAAATGGATAACCTAAAGCCATGCATTGAACAGTTAATTTATCCATGCCCGGTGTTAAACACTGAGTTAAATATAGATCACTCTCGCAGAGCCGCTTTCGGAATTGGGTAAAAAACGCGCGAATAGCGTGAAATTGCGTTGAATTAAGAACATTCCGCAAGGGATTAATAAGACAGGAATTAAAGAAGAGCACGGCGGCAGCCGTGCTCTGAGAGGGGATTAGTGCTCGCGGGTTTTACGGAACTGAACGTCAGGATAACGTTCCTGGGTCAGGTTCAGGTTCACCATGGTTGGGGCGATATAGGTCAGGTTATCGCCACCGTCCAGCGCCAGCTGAATTTCGTTCTTGCGCTTAAATTCTTCGAATTTCTTCACGTCAGCACACTCAACCCAGCGCGCGGTCGCGACGTTCACAGACTCGTAAATCGCCTCCACGTTGTATTCGCTCTTCAGACGCGCGACGACCACGTCAAACTGCAGCACGCCGACCGCGCCCACGATCAGATCGTTGTTGGCGATTGGGCGGAACACCTGCACGGCGCCTTCCTCGGAGAGCTGAACCAGGCCTTTCAGCAGCTGTTTCTGCTTCAGCGGATCGCGCAGACGAATGCGGCGGAACAGCTCCGGCGCGAAGTTCGGAATACCGGTGAACTTCATCATTTCACCCTGGGTGAAGGTATCGCCGATCTGGATCGTGCCGTGGTTGTGCAGACCGATGATGTCGCCCGGATAGGCTTCTTCAACGTGCGAACGGTCGCCCGCCATAAAGGTCAGCGCGTCGGAGATCACCACGTCTTTGCCGATACGCACCTGGCGCAGCTTCATGCCCTTTTCATATTTACCGGACACCACGCGCATAAAGGCCACGCGGTCACGGTGTTTCGGGTCCATGTTGGCCTGAATTTTGAACACGAAGCCGGTGAACTTCTCTTCTTTCGCTTCCACTTCACGGGTGTCAGTTTTGCGCGGCATCGGCTGCGGCGCCCACTCCACCAGACCGTCGAGCATGTGGTCAACGCCAAAGTTACCCAGCGCGGTACCAAAGAAGACTGGGGTAATTTCACCGCTCAGGAACAGCTCTTTGTCGAACTCGTGAGACGCGCCCTTCACCAGCTCCAGCTCGTCGCGCAGCTGCGCGGCCAGCTCTTCGCCGACGGCCACGTCCAGATCCGGGTTGTCCAGACCTTTCACAATGCGCACTTCCTGAATAGTGTGGCCTTTGCCGGTCTGATACAGGTAGGTTTCGTCTTTATAGAGGTGGTAAACGCCTTTGAACAGCTTACCGCAGCCAATTGGCCAGGTGATGGGCGCACAGGCGATTTTCAGCTCGTTTTCCACTTCATCCATCAGCTCCATCGGGTCACGGATGTCACGGTCGAGTTTGTTCATAAAGGTGAGGATCGGCGTATCGCGCAGACGGGTCACTTCCATCAGCTTACGGGTACGATCTTCTACCCCTTTCGCGGCGTCGATCACCATCAGGCAGCAGTCCACCGCCGTCAGAGTACGGTAGGTATCTTCGGAGAAGTCTTCGTGGCCCGGGGTGTCAAGCAGGTTCACCAGGCAGTCATGATACGGGAACTGCATCACGGAGGTGGTAATCGAAATACCACGCTGCTTTTCCATCTCCATCCAGTCAGATTTTGCATGCTGGCTGGAGCCACGGCCTTTTACGGTACCCGCAGTCTGGATCGCCTGTCCGAACAGCAGCACCTTCTCAGTGATGGTCGTTTTACCGGCATCCGGGTGCGAGATAATGGCAAAAGTGCGGCGCTTGGCCACCTCTTGCAGATAAGGAGACAACGTCATAATTAAATCTTCTTTTATAAGCGCGGCAGCACGCCACGCATCATGGAATACAAAATTGCGGCTATTTTACCCATCAATAGGGGGCAGGCAATCATTGTTTACACAGGAGTTGCTCCAGTTCGTTCAACGACGTCACGGTCCAGGTCGGTTCGATGCCTTCAGGCTTCTCGCGGCCATGGGCATTGAGCCACACGGTCGACAGGCCGGCCTTCATGCCGCCCAGAATATCTGACTCTGCGGTGTCACCCACCATCAGGACGCGATCGCGGTCGGGATTGCCGGCCTGCGCCAGCGCGTAGTCGAAAATTCGCGGATCCGGCTTCGGCACGCCAACCTCTTCCGAGATCACCAGCGCGTCAAAATGATCGCGCAGGCCGGTGCGCTCAAGGCGGATCTGCTGCAGGGCGGTAAAACCGTTGGTGATGATCCCCAGCTTCACCTTGCCTTTCAACGCATTCAGCAGGGAGACCGCCCCCGGCAGTGGCGCACAGATTTCGGCCATCGCGTTCAAAAACGCCTCATTCAGCGTCCCCGGACTCACCTTTAACCGTTCCGCCCAGACGTCAAAGCGCTGGTGCTGAAGCTGTAACGCGGTGATGGCACCGTTCTGGTAATCCACCCACAGCGGCTTGTTGACCGCCTGATAGTCCTGAAAATCTTCAGCGGTGAAGGTCACGCTATAGTCGAGAAACATCCGCTGTAGCCCGCCGAACGAGTCGAACGTAAACAGCGTTTCGTCGGCATCAAAGAAAATCCAGTCCCATTTCATCGTTACAACCTTATCTTTATTATCCAATCGGCAGAGCCATTATGATGGCGTCTTCACGTCCCTCTGCGGTGGGGTAGTAGTTACGGCGGATTGTCGCCTCGTTAAAGCCTAAGCTTTCATAGAGTGCGATGGCGGCGACATTCGACGCGCGCACCTCCAGCCACAGGGTGAAAACGTCACGGGTTTCGAGCTCACGTATGAGGTGCTCGAGCAGTTCTCTTCCCAGCCCACGGCGCTGGAACGCGGGATCAACCGCGATATTAAACAGCGTCGCCTCATCAAGAACAACCTGCGTGATGGCGAATGCGGCCAGAGTACCGTCAACGTCCAGACGGTAGTTCAGATACCGTTCGCCCTGATTGCTGGCGAAGGTTTTTTCGCTCCAGGGAAACGCGTGAGCGCGTGTTTCAATCGCGAACGCGGTGGTCAGGTCAGCCGTCGTGAGGGAAGAAATCGTGTTCATATTCGCAGATTTGTTGCCATAGCGCGCTGCGCGCTTTTGGGTTGGCCTTCAGTTCGTCCAGCGCTGGCGAGCAGATCTGGCTCCCCTTGAGGGGGATCTCGTTTGTCTCTCCGATACGCCAGCTGTTACAGCGGCTATCGGGAGGAAGCATCGCGACACGCTCTGGCGTCAGCGGTAAAACCTGGTCGGCCGTCAGCTTCAGGCTGCGAAGGACATCGTCGATCAGGGGTTCATTCAGGGCAGGCAGTTCTTCCGCCACCATCACCAGGCGAACGTGCGTCGGGATGGAGATGGCGATTTCGCCCTGCAACGCCGTCGGGCGACGCAAAGCCCACTGGGTAATGCCCAGCTGCTGCAACTGCCAGTCTCGTCGGGATGTCATAGGGAAAACTCCTGTCTCTCAGGCGCGCAAATATAGCAAATGTGTCGAAACTGCGCCATCTACCTACTATAATCCCCGCCTGAGTTTATTGAGGAACAATTCATGTCTGCATTTACCCCGGCAAGTGAAGTCTTGCTGCGTCACAGTGATGATTTCGAAGAGAGCCGTATTCTGTTTGCCGGAGATATGCAGGATGACCTGCCCGCGCGTTTCGACTGTGCTGAAAGCCGTGCCCACACCCAGTACTACCACCACTGGCAGGTGCTGAGCCGCCAGATGGGCGAGCGCGCGCGCTTTGGCCTGGTGGCAGAGCAGAGCGATATCGCCGACTGCGATACGCTGATCTACTACTGGCCGAAGAATAAACCGGAAGCGCAGTTTCAGCTGATGAACCTGCTCTCTCTGCTGCCGGTCGGCTGCGATATTTTCGTCGTCGGTGAAAACCGCAGCGGCGTGCGCAGCGCGGAACAGATGCTGGAAGGCTACGCGCCGCTGAATAAGGTCGACAGCGCTCGCCGCTGTGGGCTGTACCATGGCCGTCTGGAAAAACAGACCACGTTTGATGCGCAGTCTTACTGGGACGAGTACCAGCTTGACGGCCTGACCATTAAAACCCTGCCGGGCGTGTTCAGCCGTGACGCGCTGGATACGGGCAGCAAGCTGCTGCTTTCTACCCTGACGCCGCACACTAAAGGCAAAGTGTTGGACGTGGGCTGCGGCGTGGGCGTTCTCTCGACCGTGCTTGCGAGCCATTCACCAAAAGTGCGCTTAACCCTGTGTGACGTGAGCGCCCCGGCGGTAGAAGCCAGCCGCGCAACGCTTGCCGCAAACGGCATTGAAGGCGAGGTCATTGCCAGCAACGTCTTCTCCGACATCACCGGTCGCTTCGACATGATCATCTCTAACCCGCCGTTCCACGACGGTATGGAGACCAGCCTGGAAGCGGCACAAACGCTGATCCGTGGCGCGGTCCGTCACCTTAACAGCGGCGGCGAGCTGCGTATTGTCGCCAACGCCTTCCTGGCGTACCCGAAAGTGCTGGACGAAACCTTTGGCTTCCACGAAGTCATCGCCCAGACCGGCCGCTTTAAGGTCTACCGCACCGTGATGACGCGTCAGGCCAAAAAGTAATCGCCTCACCTGCTTGCCGAATAAGCGCAATCACCATCCGGCAAGCAGGCGTCTCCGTTCCGACCATTTTTGCAGCAATCAATTAAAGGTGAGCACTTTTCAGTTGACGTAAAGCTGAAAACATCTAGAATGCGCCTCCGTGGTTACGATACTTTTACAGTATCGATGGTATGCGAAGGTGGCGGAATTGGTAGACGCGCTAGCTTCAGGTGTTAGTGTCCTTACGGATGTGGGGGTTCGAGTCCCCCCCCTCGCACCATAAATCACAATGATATTGCTCGCACTGGGCGAAGGTGGCGGAATTGGTAGACGCGCTAGCTTCAGGTGTTAGTGTCCTTACGGATGTGGGGGTTCGAGTCCCCCCCCTCGCACCAACGAGGCGATATCATCATAGCAATAAAGAGTAAGATGACTGTGCGAAGGTGGCGGAATTGGTAGACGCGCTAGCTTCAGGTGTTAGTGTCCTTAGGATGTGGGGGTTCGAGTCCCCCCCCTCGCACCAATTATCTTACATCCCTTCTGACGTTCCCCTTGTTTTTCCCGTTATTTCAAACTCATCAGTATCACCAGAATTCCGCTGACCAGTGCTACACAGGATGGCAGCAGGACAAAGTGCCGTAATTGTTTATGCCAGATCATGCCTGACGTGACTAACAGTCCTGCAACAATGATCGCTTTCCAGGTATCAAGGGAGAGATCGGCAAACATCAAACCGCCGAGAATGGCTCCCGGCAGCAATACCCCCCAACCACTTCCCAGCGCCCTGTTCAACATGATCCGCCCTCTTATAACGATAATGATAACCAATATCATATGACAGGGATTATCATTTGTCAGCTGAATGAATCAAAATCCATTGACCTTTACCTTTCCCGTAATGACAGGAATTGCCTAAGGTGATAAATTGCACACCTGTTAACAACATCTAAAGATTTTCTGATAATTACTCTTTGAGTTTTTTGCATATTTTATTACGAAACAACAGCTACTTATTTGTTTTAATTAAATTTTAATAAAAACGTACGACTATGACATCACAATCCTGGCGGTCTTTGGTTCACAGAAAATATCAGTTGTCGTTACGTTTGTTTTTATTTCTGAACGCAACCTCAGCAGTGTTCTCGGTAACAAACCCGCTCAATTCCGTACGCCTGTTCTCAGTCCCACTTATTGCTATATTCTGCATTAGCACTGGGCTGTTCGTCTGGCACTGGAGAAAGAAGACGCGGAAGATAAATATTCCTGTCGTTTCAGGGATCTTCGGTATTTTGTGGGCGTGGCAAATTGTGTCCAAATTCGCCTTAATTACCCACGACCCTGCGACGTATTTGTTAATCGCCCTGTTGACGGTGCTTTTTATCGGCACACTGGCATTCGCCAGTAATATCAAAGCATTTACGCTGCACTCACTGCCCACCTTTATTGTCTGCCTGTGGCTAAGCGATCACGATATATGGCTGAGAATGACCTATTCTTTCGCACTTCCTGTGGTGGCGATTGCTATTCATAACATTTTGCAAAGGCGTAACGACCGTTTCGCCCAGGAGCTGCTTTCTCGCCTGCTGGAAGAACGAGAAACCCTTACCGATCTCAGCATGATGGACCCGCTCACCGGGCTGTATAACCGTCGCGGTCTGCAAAGCCGTCTGGAGAACCTGCCGGCGGTAGAAAATGGCGAGCATTTTGTCCTGCTAATGGATATCGATCACTTCAAAGCCTATAACGACCATTATGGCCATATGATGGGCGACCAGGCGCTGAAGCGCGTCTCTGCGGCAATTCGCGATGCCGTGCGTTCTCGCGATATTGTGGCGCGTTTTGGTGGGGAAGAATTTATGGTGCTGCTGACCAATATCTCACTCGAACATGCCCGCCAGACGGCCGAGCGGATCCGTCAGAAAGTCTACGATTTGAAAATCCCGCATCTGTTTAACGAGAGTGTTGCGACAAACGTCACCATCAGCATTGGCATTGCTATCTTCGGGGATGAAGACGTGGAAGGTGCGCTGGAAAAAGCGGACAAAGCCCTCTACGAAGCCAAGCACATGGGTCGCAATAACATTCTGTTGAGTGAAGAGCTGCAGACGGCGTAAACATCACGACGATGTCTCCAGGACAAAAGTCTTGCCATTGGTATGAGCAATAGTTAGGATTGGCAATCATTATCATTTAGATTTCTATCTATACTATGGCCACGCATACCGCACACATCGTCGAACCCCTCCTCTGGCGAGCGCCCCTCACCAGCGGGAATGCTTCGCTTGCGGATGCGATACGGGACAAGATTGCGGAAACGCGCGCCCACCTGCTGGACTTTATCCGGCTTGATGAAGCGCCCCCCGCCCACGCCATGACGCTCTCGGAGTGGCGACAGCCGTCAAAACTGCAATCGCTGCTGGCCGCCTATTCCGACCATATTTACCGCAATCAGCCCACCCTGACGCGGGAAAATAAACCGCTGCTCTCTCTCTGGGCGCAGTGGTATATCGGGCTGATGGTGCCGCCCCTGATGCTGGCGCTGTTAACGCAAAAGAGCATGCTCGAACTCTCACCGGATAATTTCCACGTCGAGTTCCACGAAACCGGGCGCGCGGCCTGTTTCTGGATCGATCTTCACGAAGACCAGAATGCTGAACGCCTGACGGCTCAGGAACGCATGGAGCGGCTTATCGCACAGGCCCTGATCCCGGTGGTTGAGGTGCTTGACGCGACGGGAGAGATAAACGCGAAGCTTATCTGGAGCAATACGGGCTATTTAATCCACTGGTATTTAACGGAAATGAAGCCGCTGCTTGGGGATGAGAACGTGGAGGCTCTGCGCCAGTCCTGTTTCTTTGCAAAACAGCTTTCCGATGGCCGTGACAACCCGTTATTCCGTACCGTCGTGCTCCGTGACGGGCTTCTGGTTCGCCGCACCTGCTGCCAGCGCTATCGCCTGCCGGACGTTAAGCAGTGCGGGGATTGCACGCTGAAGTAGAGCGGTGAATTGCCCGGTGGCGCTTCGCTTACCGGGCCTACAAAAACCTCAACTCGTAGGCCGGGTAAGGCGCAGGTGCCACCCGGCACAACGCTTATACCTAGGCGACCTGCTGATTGTCCTCTTCAGCGCTACGCTGCGCTTCTTCCGCTTCCTGCTCCAGCAGCTGCTTCTCGTACACTTTGAAGAACGGGAAGTAGATGGTTGCCGATACGCAGGCCAGCACTACAACCAGAATAGCCGCGCGGAAATCCCAGCCCAGGGCCCACGCTGCGCCGATCGGCGCCGGTGCCGTCCAGGGAACGACCGAGATGACGCGCCCAATCAAATCAAACGACATCGCCGCCCAGGCCAGCACGGCGTTGACCATCGGTGCCAGCAGGAACGGAATAAAGAACACCGGATTCATCACAATCGGCGTACCGAAAATGACGGGTTCGTTGATGTTAAAGAAGCTGGGCACCACGCTCAAACGCCCGATAGAGCGTAAATGTGCGGAACGGCTGCGCAGATAGCAAATCACCAGCCCCATCGTAGCGCCCGATCCGCCAATCACGATAAAGAAGGTCCAGAACGCCTCCATAAAAATATGCGGCAGCGGCTGGCTGGCGGCCAGCGCCGTCTGGTTAGCGCCCAGGTTCGTGAGCCAGAACATCTGCAGCATCCCGGAGACGATGGCGGCGCCGTGGATCCCGGCGAACCACAGCAGATGGCCAATCAACACGGCCAGCAGGATCGCAGGCAGGGAATCCGCGGCGGAGACCAGAGGTTTAAAGACCGACATAATGGCCTGCGGGATCAGCATGCCAAACTGAGACTGAATCACCAGGCTCAGAGGATAGAGGGTCAATACCACCACCAGCACAGGGATCAGCAGATCAAAAGAGTTTTTGATCATCGGCGGAACCTGGTCCGGCAGGCGAATACCGATGTTATGCGCTTTCAGGAAACGCATCATCTCAACGCAGTAGATCGCCACCAGAATCGCGGTAAAAATCCCCGTCCCGCCCAGGCTGTCGACAGGAAGCGTGCCTTTCGTTTTCGGGGCCGCAACCAGCAGAAACGCCATCAGCGACAGCATGGCGCACATAAACGGGTCTAACTGGTGCGATTTGACATAGTGTTTGCCCAGGTTATAGGCGATGGCCGCACAGATATAGATGGACATAATGCCCATCGTCATATCAAACGGCGTCAGGATCTGGCCTTCAAACTGCTTCGCCATATCCAGCCAGGCGCGGGCGAAACCCCAGGTCGTATCAGGCGAAAAAGGTGGGTAAGCGAACACTAACAAGAATGAACCCACGATCATAAACGGCATCGCGGAGATGAACCCGTCGCGAATAGCCATAACATGACGCTGGGAAGAGATCCGCCCGGCAATTGGGCTGACGTAATTTTCTACGAAACGGAATATCAGGTTAAACGCAGCATGGTTGGCAGACATGGCAGCTCTCCTGTCAAATATTTGTTACGGGCACGTTCGCGCCGCACGTTGTTCCATAAATCAGCTTCACAACCTTGCTGGCTTGTGTACCAGTGGTACTGCTCAGACGAAATGGTTTCATAATTTGCTCTTATTATTGGATACAGGGGACGTTACGCACTCAGTATTAATCGACGCATCACGCTCTGCAACCGGTTACTGTAACCGGTTTCCGTGATTGTGAAGAGGATCCAGAAATCAGCCGTTCAGGATATTTGTTACCTAAGAGATATTTACAGAGCATAATTTCTTATGACAGATTACGCAGGATATTTGTCAGGAGGAAATAATGAGTTTGCAGTCTGTACAGCAATTTTTTGCCGACAACGCGCCGGATATCGACGTCATTGAGCTTAGCCAGAGTACCGCTACCGTTGCGTTGGCAGCTGCCGCCCATCGCGTTGAACCGGGACAAATCGCCAAGACCTTATCATTAAAGGTAAAAAATGAGGTGATCCTGGTGGTGGCGAAAGGCGATGCCCGCCTGGATAACAAAAAGCTGAAAGAGACGTTTGGTGCGAAAGCGCGCATGCTCAGCAGTGATGAAGTGGTGACCATCACCGGTCATCCCGTGGGAGGCGTATGCCCGTTCGGGCTGGAAAATCCGCTCGCGGTTTACTGCGATATCTCATTAAAGCAGTATGCCGAAGTCCTGCCTGCCGCAGGCGCAATTCACAGTGCCGTGCGTATTTCCCCCGACAGAATGGCGGAGCTGACTTCCGCAAAGTGGGTGGATGTTTGCATCTGATTGATGCGCCAGAGCCTGTCTGGCGCGCAACAGGCAGGTTATAAAAAGGTCGGCTTGCTGAGTGCCGAACTTCGTGGTTCTCTTACCGGAAGGTGAGTAAGAATATCCGCCGCATCGAGCAACCCTACGTCAGAATTCACCCCCAGCTTCACCATCGCATTAAACTTATGCGCCCGGATGGTCTTAATATTGCGTTCAAGCTGTGCCGCGATTTGAGGAATGGAATAGCCGCACGACATATAGCGCAATATTGCCCGTTCCGTTGGGCTTAACATTCTGTTTTGGCTGCGGTACCAGTGATTCATCATATTGTCATTGACGCGCTGCGTTTCACTCAGCAATACCATGAGCTCCTGCTGCAGATGCTCAAGCGTCAGCGATTTACTCACCACACCGTGCAGGCGTGACGGCGAAAGATGGGTGATTAACCGTGCTTCCGTCTCATCCGCGACCAGGATAATGCGCTGAATATGACCATGCGTGAACGCGAGATCCCGCAGATGTGCCAGACAGTTACGACGTTCCTCTCGCGCATCGGAAAGTGAATAGATCAGCGAGAAAAAATTGACGTGCTGAAGCGCTTTCTTAAAGCTGTCAAATTCGCTAAACAGATGCAGCTGGTAATGATTCAGGTTGGGCCCAGCAAAAAGATGCTGCAGCCCAACGGCACTCATCGTGCAATTTTCGACGATGGCGATATGTCTTGTTGAATCGGTTTTTTCCATTCCTCGAACTCTCCATAGGCTGACATCAAACTCAGCTCTCTCATTCCCTGCGTACTGTTGATCCAGGCGTACATATCGGCATTACTGCGTAAAGACAGCCGTCGCATTGCACTGTTTTTTTGCGCGCTGATGGTTTTATTGCTCTTCTTGAGCAATGTGGCGATTTGGTTAATCCCCCATCCTTTACCTAACAGACGCAGTACCTTACGTTCGGAGTGCGTGAGCGCGATAATGTGTTCGTCTTCCTCCTCCGTACTTTGAGGTTCTGGGGTCAATAACGTCTGGCTTATCCGCTCTGCGCGCTCGCTGCCTGCCCGAATAGCGTTAACCACGCCTTCAATAGGCTCCATATCAGAAAGCAGCGTACTTTCCGGGCGCATAAGCAACTCAACCGCGATAGGGTAAAGCGGCCGCGAGACTAAAAAGATCCAGTGAATATCCCGGTATTGGTTCAATAAACTGTAATACTCTTCAAGGGTGCCCCGAGGATTCCGGTATTCACCTGAAATATCAGCAATAATGACATCTGCGCGGCGTAATTGGAGCAGCGTCAGCTCCTGCAGTGAGCGGCAATAGGTCAGTTCAAAATCCGGGAAATGGCGAGCCATCACGCCCCCTAACCCGTTTTGCATCACGGGTATCCGGCTAATGACAACGCAATGCTTGCCATGTAATGACAACATAGACCCTCCGTGTCCATTGTTCATTTGATGTGTAACGTTAAAACGCATCAATGTATGAGTTTTTTCGTCCCTGAGTGTAAAACTGATTAATACAAGCAGAAGATGAGATATGTTCTTAGTTTAAGAAACGCCTAAAACATCGGTAATATCTCATAAAGCGCAAATAAAATTAATTGCGTAGCCATTAAAATAACGACAATCTAAAATTAGAATAACTAAATACAAATATTTTATATTTCCATATTAATAATTCATGGCATTGATAAATTAATCCCGTCTCCCCTTTCGCCATACGCGCTGAAACTGTTTGCATAAACCTTGATCTGGCCCACAGCAAGAGACACGGCACTTTGTGCTAAAAGTAATCACTATGGGCCAGGCGGCAACTTTCCATCTTCTTCAGGACAATACATGCAGGCAGATCGGTCAACGCAGCGTGCTATCACGCGGCTATGTATTCAGTGCGGTCTTTTTCTACTCCAGCACGGCGCGGAAAGCGCGCTGGTCGAGGAGCTTTCCACCCGGCTGGGACGGGCGCTGGGTATGGATAGCGTTGAAAGCGCGATCTCATCCAACGCCATTGTGCTGACCACGATCAAAGACGGTCAGTGCCTGACCTCCACCCGCAAAAACCATGACCGCGGTATTAACATGCACGTCGTGACCGAAGTGCAGCACATCGTCATCCTGGCTGAACATAAGCTTCTCGATCTCCACGAAATTGAGAAACGGTTCAACCAGATTAAGCCATTACGTTATCCGCGCTGGCTCGTCGTGTTGATGGTAGGGCTCTCTTGCGCCTGCTTTTGTAAGCTCAATAAAGGCGGCTGGGATGGCGCGATCGTCACCTTTTTCGCCAGCAGTATCGCCATGTATGTTCGCCAGCTGCTGACGCACCGGCAGCTGCACCCGCAAATTAACTTCTGCATTACCGCGTTTGTCGCCACCACGGTTTCCGGTCTGCTGCTGCGCCTGCCGCAGTTTGCCAACACGCCGACGATTGCCATGGCCGCCAGCGTGCTGCTGCTGGTCCCGGGCTTCCCGCTGATCAACGCCGTCGCCGACATGTTTAAAGGGCACATCAATACCGGTCTGGCACGCTGGGCTATCGCCAGCCTGCTGACGCTGGCGACCTGCATCGGCGTGGTCATGGCCATGACGCTCTGGGGGCTACGCGGATGGGCGTGATCGATTTTGTGCTGGCGCTGGCGCAGGACATGCTTCTGGCCGCCATTCCTGCCGTCGGCTTTGCGATGGTATTTAACGTCCCGCAACGCGCGCTGCCGTGGTGTGCGCTGCTGGGTGCGATTGGCCATGGCTCGCGAATGGTGATGATGACCGCGGGCTTTAATATCGAATGGTCAACATTTATGGCCTCCATGCTGGTTGGCAGTATTGGCATCCAGTGGTCGCGCTGGTACCTGGCGCACCCCAAAGTGTTCACCGTCGCCGCCGTGATCCCAATGTTCCCGGGCATATCGGCGTATACGGCGATGATTTCTGCGGTGAAAATCAGCCATTTTGGCTACACCGAGCCTCAGATGATCCTTCTTCTGAGCAACTTTCTTAAGGCATCGTCCATCGTCGGCGCGCTCTCTATCGGGCTGTCGATCCCCGGGCTGTGGCTGTACCGCAAACGCCCACGCGTTTGATATTTGTGTTATTTCGCTGTCATGGGGATAATCTTTCTGGTCCGTTTGGCGAAAAATAAGGAAAGGATGTGGCTAACCCTGGCAGCGAACACCCTGAGCACGGTGAAGAATCCAGTCTGAAAGAGAAAATTTTTCAGAGCGCCATCGCGCTTTTTGCCGAGTATGGTTTGAACGGTGCCCGTATGGAGCAGATCGCGGAGAAAGCAGGTACCACCAAACGCATGGTGGTTTACCATTTTAAGAACAAAGAGAATCTCTACCTTCTGGTTCTGGAACACGTTTACACGCAAATTCGCGCCAGTGAAAAGGCGCTAAGCCTGGCGGGAATGCCCCCGGTCGAAGCGCTGGTTAACCTGGTCGAAACCACCTTCGACTATCATGCGGACCACCCAGACTACATCCGGATTATCTGCATGGAAAACATGCAGCGCGGCCGCTTCATGCAGCAGTCGAGCTATCTTCGCCAGGTCAACCGCAGCGCGCTCGACCTGCTGGAGGGGATCCTGCACAGGGGGAAAGAAAAACAGCTCTTCAGCCAGACGGTTGACGCCCGCGATCTTCACCGCCTGATCAGCAGCTTCAGCTTTCACTACGTGGCCAACAGCTACACCTTCACGCTCCTGTTTGAAGACGGTGCGGACGAACAGGCCCAGCGCCAGCACTACCGCAAAATGGCCGTTCAGGTCGCGCTCCGTTACACCTGCCCATAAAATTGCTTGCAATTATATCGCGCGCTATCTATATTCATCTTATGAACGCGAAAACGAACGATGCAACCGCTGCGCTCAGGCTGGATAACCAGCTCTGCTTTGCCCTCTATTCGGCAAACCTGGCGCTTAACAAGCTGTACCGGCAGCTGCTGGCCCCGCTGAACCTCACCTACCCGCAATACCTGGTGATGCTGGTGCTGTGGGAGCAGGATGATATAACGGTGTCGGACATCGGCGAACGGCTGTTTCTTGATTCTGCGACCCTGACGCCGCTGCTAAAGCGGCTGGAAAGCGCCGGGCTCATCAACCGCCACCGTTCGCGTAAAGACGAACGTCAGGTCGCCGTCACGCTGAGTGACGCGGGACGTGAGCTTCAGCAGCAGGCATTGGGTATTCCCCATGCGGTGGGTTGTGCCGCGCAGTGTGATACCGACACTCTGCTGGCGCTCAAACAGCAGCTCGAACTTTTGCGACAACAGCTTCACCGCGCGTAAAGCTATACTTTACGCGTGTTTATTACCCATATACATCGCACGCTATTTAATAGCGCAAATTAAAGCAAGATGAGGAACCTGCCATGTCTTTAGAAAAAGTCGTTTATACCGCCAAAGCCAAAGCAACCGGTGGCCGTGACGGTCGTGCCACCTCTTCCGATGGAGTACTGGACGTAAAACTGGGTGTGCCGAAAGAGATGGGCGGCATGGGCGGCGAAGTGACCAACCCTGAACAGCTGTTTGCTGCAGGCTACTCCGCCTGCTTCCTGGGCGCGATGAAGTTTGTGGCCGCGCGCGACAAATTTACCCTGCCAAAAGAGGCGTTTATTGAAGGTGAAGTGGGGATTGGCCCGCTGCCGACCGGTTTTGGTATCGAAGCAAAACTGAACATCCACGTTGAGGGTATGGATCCAGCGGAAGCCAAAAAGCTGGTGGACGCGGCGCACATTGTTTGCCCGTACTCTAACGCCACCCGCGGCAACATCGACGTCACGCTGAACATCATCGCGTGATAACTGCCTGATGGTGCTGCGCTTATCAGGCCTACGACTGTAGCCCCGGTAAGCGCAGCGCCACCGGGGAAATCCCCTCCTTCCCTTTCCCCTCTCTGTGCTACCATAAGCCCATATCACGCCCGTAGTCATCAGTAGAGTAAGCGTTATGTCCTCCAGAATTCTGACCACCAGCATTGCTGGCATTGATGCCTTTATGCGCGACCCGCGCGGTGTGTTGAGCCACGCCGAAGGCGGCACGGTTGCGGTTTTTGCCGACAACGCTCCGGCGTTTTACGCCATTACGCCGGAACGTCTGGCACGGCTTCTGGAGATCGAAGCGCAACTGTCACGCCCGGCGAGCGACGTCACCCTGGACAACCAGTTCTTTGATGAACCGGTTAACGTCCCCGTGACCGTTCCGATGGGCAAATTCGCCCTCTACGCGGGCTGGCAGCCGGATGCCGATTTCCAGCGGCAGGCCGCGCTGTGGGGCATTGCGTTAACCCAACCGGTCACCGCGGAAGAGCTCGCCGCGTTCACCGCCTGGTGGCAGGCAGAAGGTAAAGTTTTCACCCATATTCAGTGGCAGCAAAAGCTCGCGCGACATCTGCAGATCGCTCGCGCCAGCAACAACGGCCAGCCCAAGCGCGATATCAACGCGTTTTCAGAACCGGATAAACAGATCCCCAGCGGATTCCGAGGTGCGAAATGAAGAACGTCGGCGACCTGATGAAACGTCTGCAAAAAATGATGCCTGCCAACGTGAAGCCCGCTTTCACCACGGGCGAAGAGCTGCTGGCGTGGCAAAAGGAGCAAGGCGAGATCCGCGCCGCCGCGCTCGCCCGGGAAAACCGGGCGATGAAAATGCAGCGCACCTTTAACCGCTCCGGTATCCGCCCCCTGCACCAGAACTGCTCGTTCGATAACTATAAAATTGAGACCACCGGGCAGATGAACGCGCTGGCCGCCGCACGGCAGTACGTAGACGAATTCGACGGCAATATCGCCAGCTTCATCTTTAGCGGTAAGCCGGGCACCGGAAAAAACCACCTTGCAGCCGCTATCTGCAACGAGCTGCTTCTGCGGGGTAAGTCAGTCCTGATTATCACCGTGGCCGATATCATGTCCGCGATGAAAGACACCTTCAGCAACCGCGAAACCAGCGAAGAACAGCTGCTCAACGATCTGAGCAATGTGGACCTGCTGGTCATCGACGAAATTGGCGTGCAGACAGAATCCCGCTATGAAAAAGTGATCATCAACCAGATTGTCGATCGCCGCTCCTCGTCCAAACGCCCCACCGGCATGCTGACGAACCACAACATCGACGAGATGACCCGCTTACTGGGGGAACGCGTCATGGACCGCATGAAGCTGGGTAACAGCCTGTACGTCATCTTCGACTGGGATAGTTACCGCAGCCGCGTCACCGGCAAAGAGTATTAAGACAGTTCCAGGAATCGCCGTCAGGGCGCAGGTATATACTGGAACCCCTTCGGCCCAAAACGGACCTTTTTGAGAGAGCCACGATGAAAAAACAGATCCTTATCAGCGCCTTTTCAGGCGCGCTGCTGATGACCGGCGCAGCGCAAGCGGCGTCCTGGCAAGATTCCCTCTCGAGTGCAGCGAACCAGCTGACCAAAGAGAGCGGCAGTTCTCAGGGCGGGCTTTCCGCTTCCTCACTCACCAGCCTGCTGGGCAACAGCTCCCAGAGCCTCAGCGCGGGCACGATGAACAATGCGGCGGGAATTCTGGAATATTGCGCGAAGCAAAAGCTGGCTTCCGTGACCGACGCGCAAAACATCAAAAACCAGGTGCTGGGTAAGCTGGGTCTGGATACCCAGGAGCAGAAAGCGGACACCAACTATATGGACGGCATTCAGGGCCTGCTTAACGCGCAGAACGGCCAGCAGCTTAACCTGAGCACCCTCGGCAACTCCTCTCTGGCAAAACAGGTGAAAACCAAAGCCTGCGATCTGGTGCTGAAACAGGGCGTGAATTTCCTCTCCTGATCCATCCCATTTTCTGCCACAACACGCCGCGTTTAATGCGATAGTCTTGCAGCGCGGCGCTAAATGAGCGTTTTTCCTGCCTGCCACCGTCTCAGCGTCCGTTTGTCAGGATGTGCACGTCTTCATAAAAACGGTTTTCTAAACCAAATCCTAATAACAGTACACTTTCGTGACACTAAAATTGCAGCTTAACGACATCGCAATTACATTGTATGCCCCAAAAATAAACAGTTAGCCAGCGAAGCATCTGGCGTCACGAGGATATGCTGTTGTCTGAACTCTTGTCTCTTATCCTTTTTCTGGCTTCCGTCGGCGTTTACGCCTGCAAAGCTGGCCGTCACACCTGGTGGTTTATCGTCACGCTGGTGGTGCTCGGCATTTTTATTATTTTAAACATTACCTTATACGCCAGCGATTACTTTACCGGTGACGGTATTAACGATGCGGTGCTCTACACGCTGACGAACAGCCTGACGGGCGCGGGGGTGGGCAAATACATTCTTCCGGGGTTCGGCCTTATCGTCGCGCTGGTGACGATTTTTGGCGCGCTGGCCTGGGTGCTGCGTCGACGTCGCCATCATCCGCACCATCATGGCTACAGCCTGCTGGCGTTATTTCTGGCGCTGGCCTCCGTCGACGCCAGCCCGGCGTTCCATCAGATCGCCGAGCTGGTGAAATCCCAGTCTCGCGACGGCGATCCTGATTTCGCGGCTTACTATAAAGAGCCGTCGAAAACGATCGCCAACCCGAAGCTCAACCTGGTCTACATCTACGGCGAAAGCCTGGAGCGCACGTATTTTGATAACGATGCCTTCCCTGACCTGACGCCAGACCTGGGGGCACTGAAAAATGAGGGGCTCGATTTCAGCCACACCATGCAGCTGCCCGGTACGGATTATACAATTGCCGGGATGGTGGCCTCCCAGTGCGGTATCCCGCTATTCGCGCCTTTTGAAGGTAACGCCTCCGCCTCGATGTCGACCTTCTTCCCGCAGAATATTTGCCTCGGCGATATCCTGAAAAACTCCGGCTATGAAAACTATTTTGTGCAGGGGGCAAACCTGCGCTTCGCCGGAAAAGACGTGTTCCTGAAATCCCACGGTTTTGACCACCTGTATGGCTCGGAAGAGTTAAAAACGACGGTTGCCGATCCGACCTACCGCAACGACTGGGGCTTCTATGACGATACGGTGCTCGACGAAACCTGGAAGAAATTCGAAGAACTTTCCCGCGTGGGCAAGCGCTTCTCCCTCTTCGCGCTGACGGTGGATACCCACCATCCGGACGGGTTTGTCTCGCGCTCCTGTAAGCGCAAAAGCTATGAGATTGATGGCAAAAACAACAAATCGTTCAGCGCCGTCACCTGCAGCCAGGAGCACATTGCCGCGCTGGTCGAGAAAATCAAAGCCTCGCCCTGGTTTAAAAATACCGTCATCGTCGTCTCGTCTGACCATCTGGCGATGAAAAACAGCGCCTGGGACCAGCTCAACAAGCAGGATCGCAGCAACCTGTTCTTTGTCCTGCGCGGCGACCAGCCGCAGCAGGAGGAGATCGCCACCAAACGCAACTCGATGGATAACGGCGCCACCGTGCTGGACATCCTGGGCGGCGACAACTTTATCGGCCTCGGCCGCAGCACGCTGTCGGGGCAATCCCTGTCGGAAGTGTTCCTCAACATGAAGGAAAAAATCCTCGCATGGAAGCCAGACATCATCCGCCTGTGGAACTTCCCGAAAGAGATGAAGGATTTCACCGTCGATCGGGATAAAAAAACGATTGCCTTCTCGGGCAGCACATTCCGTCTGCCGCTGCTGGTGCGCGTGTCGGAGGGGCGCGTTGAGCCGCTGCCGGAAAGCGAGTATTCCGCGCCGCTGCGCTATCAACTGGCCGATTTTGCGCCACGCGATAATTTCGTCTGGGTCGACAGATGTTACAAAATGGGCCAGCTCTGGTCGCAGCCGCTGGCGCTCTCGACCGACTGGTGCGTCTCTCAGGGGCAGCTTGGCGGGGAGCAAACCGTGCAGCACGTCGATCGCGCCCAGTGGAAAGGCAAAACCGCATTTAACGATACGGTGATTGATACCGCGCGCTATCAGCACAATGTCGACATGCTGAAAACCGTCGATAACGATATTCGCTACAAGGCGGACAGCTTTATCTTTAACGTGGCCGGCGCGCCTGAGGAAGTGAAGCAGTTTAGCGGCATCTCGCGTCCGGAGTCCTGGGGCCGCTGGTCCAACGCGCAGCTGGGCAACGAGGTGAAAATTGAGTACACCCATCCCCTGCCCGAACAATTTGACCTCGTGATCACGGCCAGAGCATACGGACCCAACGCCAACAAGCCCGTGCCGGTGCGCGTGGGCGATCGGGAGCAGATCCTGACGCTCGGAAACGACGTGTCCACGCACACGCTGCATTTTGAAAACCCATCCCGCAGCAACACGCTGGTGATTGTGCCGCCCGACCCGCAGGCGACGAACGAAGGGAATATCCTTGGGCACTCACCGCGCGAGCTCGGCATCGGCATGGTAGAAATCAAGATCGTCAGTACACAAGGGTAACCCGCGCGTGCCCGGCCTTCCGCCGGGCACTTATGAAAATAAATAATTCTATAAATTCATTATAAATAAGATAAAAACACTTTATATCAGCCGTTTTAATTTATAAATATCCCGCAAAAAGCCAAATCCATAAAATGTGCAGCTTCTGAAGTCACCACGGAGCGTTACGCACTTTTATTATGCTAACCGGCTATAAGTTCGAATCCATCCGGGCACTGCGCAGTGAAAATGTCATTGCCTGGGAGGTATTGTCCACGGCAAAGCCCCACGTCAATCTCGAAGACTATTTTGACTCAATGCCCCTGACGCAGCGTAAAGCACACTTCTTTGCGCAGCTTCGTCATGCCATGTTTTGCGAGGCGGGCGACAAGTATTATCTCAATGCGACGTCGGATTTGCTGCTGGAAACGGACTTCCTCGACAGGCTCAAAGAAGAGACGCCCTTCCCGGCGAAGCTTGCCATCGAGGTCACCGACCTTCATACGCTGGTGCAGCTCGACGGCGCGCAAAGCCAGGCTCTGCGGATATGCATCGCAACGCTCCATCAGTGGGGGATTGAAGTGTGGGCTGACGACGTCTGCGAAGACATTCTTCCCGACCTCCTGACCAGCCAGATCCGCTTCTGCGGCGTCAAAATTGACAAGCATACCTTCTGGAGCGGACGCACCGAGCAGGAGAAGTTCCTGCATCTCACCCGCCAGTGCAAGCGCGTCGCCAGCAAGGTGCTGATAGAAGGCATTGAAACTGCGGGTGATTTCGCGCTGGCCCGTGCCAGCGTGGCCGACTATGGCCAGGGCTATCTGTGGGGCAGAAAATGACGCCCTTTATTCCGAATGCTGGCTATCAGGCTATCGTCCTGAGCGGCAATGCGTTTTTATGGCTTGGCCTCAGCTCGATGATTTCAGCCGCCGTCACCCCCTGCCCGGAGATGCACTGGATCGATGATGTTACTCCGCAAGGGCTTCTGCGCCTGCAGACGCTGCTGCGCAATACGCACGTCGGACAGAACTGGCTGGTATTTACGGATGCCGCGCGGGTCTGCGACGTGAACGCCTGCCTGCGCAACGAGCGGGTCAGGGTGGTCGCAGATAACCTCTCTCTTGCGCAACTGAGCCGCTGCTTTAGCGACACGACATTCGCCTTCGAAAACGCCGCCACGCTCTCGTATCAGGAGATGCGGGTATGCATGCTGCTGCACAAAGGATTCAGTCCGGTCCGCATCGCAAAAATCCTGAATAAGTCACCTAAAACGATCTACACCCACAAGCGTAACGCGATGAACAAGTTTTGCTGTCACAGCCTGGCGGATTTCCATCGAAAACTCTGCCTGCTGGACGCTCGATCTTTCACATTGTAATTGCACTGTTACTCACGTCAGGAAATACGATCATGAAAATTATCAACGCTGCTGTATGTTGTTCCGCTCTCCTGCTTCCTGTTGCCGCAATCGCCGCAGACAGTACCGCAAGCGCGACGATGCACGTCTCACTCGAGGTCGTGAAGTCGTGCACGCTCAAAGCTAACGACCTCAACTTCTCGCGCCATGGCTCGGATGAATCGAGCGAAATTCAGGCCAGCACGCAGGTTGATATCGTCTGTACCAACGGTACCCCGTTCACCCTCTCGGCCACCAGCAACGATAGCAGTGATAACGGCACCTTCTGGCTGAAGCCGGAAAACGGCGAAACGGGCGCACAGAAGATTGCCTGGAAACTCTTTGCTGATGAAGGCAAACAGACGCAAATCACCAGCACCGATGGGCTCACCGACACCGGCAACGGCCAGGAGCAGAAAGAGACGCTCTATGGCGTGATTGACGCAGGTGCCCTGACGACCGCGCAGGCGGGTGCCTACAGCGACGACGTCACCTTAAACCTGGTGTACTGATCGTGCGTCGCTATCTTCCTTGCTTCATTCTGTGGCTCATGATGCTGGCGCTGCTGTCACGCTACGCGCTGGCCGCCACGCTGCAGGTGGCGCCCGTTACGCTCGATCTGCAAAGCGGCCAGCGCGCGACGGCGGTCACCCTCACCAACAGTGGAAAAGCGGCCATTCACGCGCAGATACGGGTGTACGAATGGACCCAGAAAAACGGTCAGGATGTCTTAACCGCCACCGACGAGGTGGTCAGCAGCCCGGCGATGACCGCGCTGGCGCCGGGCCAGCAGCAGCTGGTCCGCATCATCGTTATGCAGCCTGACGCTCATGAACAGGAGCAGAGCTACCGGCTGGTGATTGACGAGCTGCCGGACACCCTTTCCCGTGCGGCCAATCCCAACGGCGTACACTTCCTGCTGCGCTATTCGATTCCGGTGTTTATTGGCGGCGCCCAGAATACCCCCATCGGCCACGATGCGCTGAGCTGTGAACAGGCAGACGGCCCGGCGACAATCCGCTGCTATAACGCCGGAAAAAGCCATATTCGCCTGAGCCATCTTGAGGCTCTGACGGCCAGTGGGCAGGTTGCGGGATCGGTTAAAGGCCTGGCGGGCTATGTCCTGCCCGGACAGACCGCTCTTGTGAAACTTAAGCAAGCATCACGCCATACGCTCAGCGCGTTGCGCGTCTACCTCAACGATGACCATCATGCCAGCCAGATCCCCCTGCGCCCGCTCGCTTCTCGCGCTCCTGCTTTGGCTACCGTTGATGCTGTTAGCCCGCACTGAAGGTAGCGCCGACACCGTCCAATGGCTGGCCATCACCGTGAATCACGCCCCGCGTGGGGATCTGTGGGCCTGCCGGGTGGTGGACAATGCGCTGTGGATAAGCCGCAGCGACGTAAAAAAACTGGGGCTTCACGCCCCGGATGACCACGGCGGATGGGTGGAACTCACGGCCCTGCCGGGGCTGAAGGTGGAGATTGACCTGCTTGCCCAGCAGGTGTCGATTACGGCCGAGGCGAAGGCGCTCGAGGGGCAGCAACATCTGACGCTCGAAAAATCGTCCCCGCAGTACGTCTATCCTGAGGCCCAGCCCATCAGCGCGTTTACGCTCGGCTATACCCTCTACGCCAGCGATGCGCAGGGTCAACGCCAGCTGAATGCCCAGACCCAGCTGACCGCGTCAGGGGTGCTGCCCGGGACGCTCAGCAGCAGCTTTTCAAGCCATGCCGGAGAGGAAAACAGCGCCGCCCGGCCCACCCATACGCGTCTTGAAACCCGCTGGCAGTGGGACAACACCGATTCGCTGACCACCCTGGCACTGGGAGACAGCATCACTACGGGCACGCGCTGGAGCCGTCAGGTCCGCTTTGGCGGCCTGCACTGGGCGCGAAATTTTGAACTCGATCCCCAGCTCAACACTGAACCACGCAGCCGCTACAGCGACACGGCGGTTCTGCCTTCAACGGTCGATCTTTACATTGACGGGCTCAGGCAGAGCACCCAGCACGTTACGCCGGGGGCGTTTACGCTGGATACGCTGCCCACCTTCACCGGAAGCGGACAGGCGCAGCTGGTCATTACCGACATCAACGGCCAGCGTCGCACCGTACAGCTCGATGTGTACGGGGCGCCGGGAATGCTGGCCGAAGGGCTCAGCAGCGGCTCGCTGGATATCGGCTGGATGCGGCAAAACTACGCCCAGCGTTCCGACGACTATGCCGCGTCGCCGATGCTCGACGCCGGCTGGCGGTATGGGGTCAACAATCAGCTGACGCTGGCGCTGCATACGGAGCAGCAGCACAAACTGCGCAATATCGGAACGGGGATTGACTGGCTGATATCCCCCGATGCCGGCATTGTCAGCCAGCACGTCGCGGTGAGCGACAGCCCCTACGGTCAGGGAACGCAGTGGGGCCTCGGCTGGCAGTGGAACGGCAGCGGGACGAGCATTTCTGCCAGCACCGTGCGCACCGATGCCGCGTTCGCCGACAATGCCCGCATGAGCGGTGCCGTGCCCGTCAGTCGCAGCGATAGCGTCTGGCTAAGCCATTCATTCTCCCACCTGGGCACGCCAGGCGTGGGCTGGGTAGAACAGGACATTCAGGGCAACAAACAACGCTATCTCAACGCCTCCTGGTCCGTTTTGTTACCGGCACATCTCTCCGCCACGCTGAGCTATACCCGCTCGTTTACGGACGCGTCGAGCAACGTTCAGCTTTTGCTCTCGCTCCCGCTGGGGCGGCAGGACACTCTCTCACTCCAGGCAAACCAGGATTCGCCGCGCATGGACTATCGCCATCAGCCAGACGACCAAACCGGCGGCTGGTCATGGCAGCTGGGGCAAAGCGTTGGCGAACAAAGGGAAAGGTATGCTGACGTGGGCTATCTGGGCCACGCCGGTGAGTGGCACGTTGGGCTGGAGCAAGGTGCTAACGCGAGAAATCAGTATGCCTCAGCCGAAGGCAGCCTGACGCTGCTGGATAACAGCCTGCACGCCCTGCGCTACAACGAGCAAGGCCTGGCGCTGGTCTCAACCCGCGGTATCGGGCACGTGCCGGTGATGCTGGAAAATCGCCCGGCAGGCGAAACCGATGAGGAGGGATATCTCCTGCTGACCGACCTGCCGCGCTACCACAACAGCAAAGTCACCATCAATCCGCTGGATCTGCCTTCCGATGTGATTGCCTCCGTCACCGACATGTATGCCAGACCGGGTAACAGCAGTGCGGTAAAAGTCGATTTCAACGTCCACCACGCCGTGACGGTTCAGGCCAGGCTGGTCGACAGCCGCGGCGCGCCGATCCCGCTGGGCAGCATCGTTTCAACGCCTCACGGCGCCACCATCGTGGGACGCGACGGGTTTATCTGGCTTGAGGACCCGCCCCTGCCGGGTGAACTGCTGGTGAAAACCGGGGAGGGGGAGTGCCGGGTCACGCTTCCGGCGCCGCGTACCGCGTCATCTATACAGAATATCGGAGAACAACCGTGTCGCTAAGAACGCCGTTATTATTGCTGCTCGTCCTGTCCGTAAAGGCAATGGCAGCAGCCTGCTGGATCACCTCCATGCCCGCCATTAACTTTGGCAACGTCGTGGCGGGCAACGCCGCCTCCGTCAACGCTGAGGTAAAATTTAGCTGCCAGGCGGATAACCCCGGGACGACAGAGTACATCAACGTCTGCCTGAGCAGCATCGACGCCCCGCCCTTTAAGATGATCTCGCCGGGGGATCAGGAGGGAAAACAGTACACCCTTCTCTTCCGCCTGCTTAACGGCGTTGCGCGCTCTCAGGAGCTGGGGCCTGCCGGCAGCGGGAACCTGATTCAGCAGACCCTGGCCGCGGAAAGCAATGCCAACGTCAGCGGTACCTTTCCGCTGATCGCCACCCTACCCGCAGGGCAAAGCCAGCTTCCGGCCTACCACTACTACAACTACAACATGAATCTGCGGATAGCATGGCACAGCGCCCTGCGTCAGGATGCGCTGCAAAACTGCTCGGACGGTTCCGCAGAGGGAGAACAGGTGCAGGGCGGCACCAGCGCGCAGGCCGAAATCAGCCAGGGATGCTACATCGAGCACGTCACTCCGCTTAATTTCGGCACCCTGACCAGCGCCGCCACGCTGCGCCCGACGCGCTCCACGGCAACCCTTACCACGCGCTGTCCGGCCGGTACCGCATTCACGCTGGCGATGGGAAATGGCAATCATGCCAGCGGTAACCAGCGGCAGCTATGCAACGAGGGAGGCCAGTGCCTGCGCTACGTCCTCTGGCAGGATGCGGGGGCCACGCAGCGCTGGGGCGACCAAAGCAGCGGCGACGCGATGCAGGTCACTCACTCCGCTGGCGGCACGCAGAGTTACACCGTCTATGGCGACGTCCCGGCGCAGCCGCTGAGCGGCACGGGGGAATTCAGCGATGACGTCATCGTTACGCTGACTTATTAAACAGCGCAAAATCCTGCCTGGATCAATGTTATGGGTAACAATGACGCTAAAATAGCCAACAGCTCTGCTTAATCAGGCGAAAGGCCTGTTCTTTTATTCGTTATCTCTGTCTGTATTACAACAATTTATGAAATACCTGCTTGCTGACGCCCTCGTCTACAACGACGAGGACGGTTCTGTTTCTCTTATTAATGCACCGGATGAGGATGTGCAGATCCTCACCTGCACGGCCAATACCATTATGAAGCTGCTGGTGCAGCATCATGGGAACGTGGTCGAACGAGAAACGCTTCTTCACGAGGTCTGGGACAGCCGCGGGCTGCAGGGGTCGAACAATTCGTTAAACCAGTACATCAGCATTTTGCGCAAGCTGCTGGCAAGCCTGCTGCCCGACGTCCTGTTTATCGTCACCGTGCCTAAAACGGGCTTTATGCTCAGCGCAGAGGTCACGGTCACCGCGCTGGAGGAGCCATGCCCGGCAGCCGGAACGGCGACATCCGTTCGGCGCGTTCGCCCGGACGTGCTGTTCTGCGGGGCGCTCACGCTGGCGATCGTTGCGCTGTGCATCTGGATAACGGCAGTCAAGCCGGCAACCCAGCAGCAGGAGATCCACCTGCTGACCCATATTGGCACGTGTCCGGTCTACACCTTTACGCCGCTGGCGGACGTGTTTCACGAGAGGGCGATTGGGCTGGCGCAGACGATTCAGCAGGACGGCCATCTTCCGTGCCTGAAAAACTCCATTTTCTACATGCACGTTCAGAGAACGCTTTTCTACGGCCACGAAGGGCGGCTGGTGCTCTCCCAATGTTCCCTCACGCAGGGTAAAGCCAGCGCCTGCCGGACGCTTTACTATTACGAGTGGTGAAATGAGACACAAAAAAGTTTGGCTAATCCTCATCCTCAACCTGCTGCTGCTGGGCGCCGCGCTGGCGTGGTACTTTCACACGCCCCCGCTGTCGGTGGCCTGCGACGGAAACCTGACCTTTTCCGATCGGCGCGATAGCCACGAGTTCACCTTTGACGGCGAGATCATTATGCGTTTTCACCCCGACAAAACGGGGTATATCACGCTAAACGGCAGCGTGGTGAATGCGCCGCGCAGCTGGGAGGTCTCCCGCCAGGAGATGTTTAAATGGCGGCACGTAGAGGGCGAACTGTATGAGATTGTCATACAAAAAGTGGAGCGGTTTAGCCACGACGCCATGCCGCCCGGGGTCTTTGAAAAATACGTCTCGGGCCTGACGCTGGGCAATAAAAGGCTTCTGACGATAGAGCGCACTCCGCATGATGCGCTGGTGATCAGCAATTTTTACTCGCCGGTGCTGATCTGCTCGGAATAATGTCGACGGCTCAGGTTATACTTGCCGCCATGACTATTCGCATTCGCCCCACCACCCGCAACGACGTTGCTGCCCTGTCCGCCATTGAACGCGCGGCGGCCGGGCGCTTTCGTGACTTCCCGGCACTCGCCTGGCTTGCCGACGGCGAGGTCATTTCCGCCGAGCAGCATCTTGCGTATGCCGAACGTGGGCTAAGCTGGCTGGCGCTGGCAGACAGCCGCCCCGTCGGGTTTATCCTCGCCGAAGCGCATTCTTCTTCGCTGTTTATCGTGGAGCTTTCGGTTGATCTGGACTGGCAGGGAAAGGGCATTGGTCGGCAGCTTATCGCCTGTGCGGCTGATCATGCCCGTGAAAGAGGGCTGGCGTCGCTGACCTTGACGACGTTCCGGAACGTGCCGTGGAATGCGCCGTTCTATGCGCGGCTGGGGTTTGAATACGTTACTGAACTCACGCCTGAACTGCGTCAGAAAAGGGAAGAAGAGACAGCGCACGGCTTAGCGTTTGATTCCCGCTGCGCCATGCGTCTGCCGCTTTGATATCGCCCGGTGGCGCTGCGCTTACCGGGCCTACAACACCACGAACCGTAGGCCGGGTAAGGCACAGCCGCCACCCGGCAAAAAACTACGAACCGTAGGCCGGGTAAGGCGCAGCCGCCACCCGGCACAACGCGCACAGGACTAGAACGTTTCCCAGTTATCGCCTGAATCGACCGCCGCGGTTTTCCGCGCCGTCACCGGCGTGGAAACCGCTTTAGCCGCAGCGAATTCGCGCGCCTTCATCTGCTCCTGCTGAATGCGGAACACCGCTACGGCCTGCGTCAGGCGGCTCGCCTGCTCTTCCAGCGCGGCAGCCGCTGCGGCAGATTCCTCAACCAGCGAGGCGTTCTGCTGGGTGACGCGATCCATCTCGGCCACCGCCAGACCCACCTGGTCAATACCGCGGCTCTGCTCGTCGGACGCAGAGGCGATTTCACCCATGATGTCCGTTACGCGGGTAACCGCATTCACGATCTCACCCATGGTTTCACCGGCGCTTTCGACCAGCGTTGAACCCACTTCCACGCGACCCACGGAGTCTTCAATCAGGCTCTTGATCTCGCGTGCAGCCTGGGCGCTGCGCTGGGCCAGGTTACGCACTTCACCCGCCACCACCGCAAAACCTCGGCCCTGCTCGCCCGCGCGCGCCGCTTCTACCGCCGCGTTCAGTGCCAGAATGTTGGTCTGGAAAGCAATGCCGTCGATCACGCTGATAATGTCGGCAATCTTCTGCGAACTGCCCGCGATATCGCGCATGGTCTGCACCACGTTATCCACCACTTTGCCGCCCTTCTGCGCGGTTTCAGAGGCGCTCAGCGCAAGATGGCTCGCCTGACGGGCGTTCTCGGCGTTCTGCTTCACGGTCGCCGTCAGCTGCTCCATGCTGGCAGCGGTCTCTTCCAGGGAAGCGGCCTGCTGTTCAGTACGGGAGGAGAGGTCGTTGTTGCCCATCGCGATTTCGCTCGCGCCGCTGTAGATCGCATTCGCGCCGTTACGCACGTCGCCAACGGTACGCACCAGCTCACCCTGCATATGACGCAGGGAGTCGGCCAGTTCACCCATCTCGTTGGTGCCCTGAACCTCAATGCGTTTCACCAGGTCGCCGCTGGCGATATGGCGAATATTGTCGATCAGACGATTGAGCGGGGAGATCAGCGTCTGCTTGATGTTCAGCCAGACGGCCACAATCACCACCAGCACGGCAATCAGGACGCCGATCAGCACCCAGATAGCCTGGCTGTAGGAGCTGTTGCTGTCTTCGACCGCCGTCTGGTACAGCTTGTCGTTCTGCTGCAGGTAGCTCACATATTGCTTCTCAAAACCATCCTGGTAGCTCTGGGTCGGCTGGTCGAAGAAGGCGTTAATTTTGCCCGCGCCCAGCAGCTGAATCAGCTCCGCCAGCGCGCCGTGGTAGATATCATAGTTACGCTTGATCTCCATGGCATCCGCATCGCTTTGACGCGGATCGCGCGGCAGGGCTTCATAGTCAGCCCAGTTTTTTTCCGCCTGTTTCAGAGACGCAGACGCAATTTGCATCAAGTCGTTCACGGTCGCGCCGCTGCCGATATTGCTCTGATCCATCATGTAGCGGATACCCGCGCGGTTCAGGGTATTACGGGTTTGCAGCAACGCTACCCAACTGCCGTTCAGCGTGGACTGTTGCTGGCGAATGGTTTGCAGGACGGTGAAATTCTCTTTGTCATTCTTCAGAGCATTAAAGAAAAGACCACCGGATGTGAGTTGTAAAAGGCCAAATATCGCTAAAACCAGCATTAAGCTGGTGACAATCTTGATACGGTTTAACATGTTTTCTCTTTCCTCAGACAGATACAGAATTTTCGGCCTGGAAAGGGAAAACTTTACGAAAATCATCCTGGAATTTGGGGTTTTTACTCTTCTTCCCGTCCTGCGTTATGCCGGTTTCCGAGTTCAATAAACTCTTCCAGCAGCGCCGTCAGCTGTTTCATCTTCTCCGGCGTGTATTCCGCCTCAATCTGCTGATACGCCTCTTCAACCTGCGCCTGCGCGTGTTCATACAGCGCATTCCCCTCTTTGGTCAGCGACACGTACAGCTTGCGCTGGTCGTTTACCGGCTTTAAGCGCAGCACCAGGCCGTCGCGCTCCATGCGCGTCAGAATGCCGGTCAGACTGGGACGCAAAATACAGGTGCGAAACGCCAGATCGTGAAAATCCATCGATGGATGTTCAGCCAGCACGCGCACGATGCGCCACTGCTGCTCGGTCAGGTTATGGCGCTTCACGATCGGGCGGAAGTAGGACATCGCCGCTTCCCGCGCCTGCAGCAGCGCGATGGTTAATGAATCATGCATGGCTTCTCCCCTTCACATCATTAACAAGTAAACAATCCATAAAAGATGCTTTTATAAACAACACGTTTTTCATCAAAAAGTCTAACAGAAACCCACCAAACTCATTAACAACATGATTTTAATAGCAATATAAAACAGAATGTAAATTTATTGTTATTCATATCACAAATTTTTCACTTCTGATTGCGAAATAAACAGCAAAAGCATAAAACCAGATCATTAACATATTAATGAAATCCAAACCGGACATCCGGCCTGAGGAGTATGTGAATGAAAGGTACCGTTTTTGCCGTCGCCCTCAACCATCAAAGCCAGCGGGAAGCCTGGCGCGAGGCGTTTGAAAAAGCCCCCTACAGCACGCCGCCGAAAACGGCGGTATGGTTCATCAAACCGCATAACACCGTGATCCGCGCAGGCGAACCCATTCCGTTCCCGCAGGGGGAAACGGTGCTGAGCGGTGCGACGGTAGCGCTGGTGGTGGGCAAAACCGCCAGCAGGGTGCGCGTGGAGGACGCGGCGGCGTACATCGCCGGGTATGCGCTCGCCAACGAGGTGAGCCTGCCGGAAGAGAGCTTCTACCGCCCGGCGATCAAGGCCAAATGCCGGGACGGCTTCTGCCCGCTCGGCGAGCTGGTCAACGTTGAGAACGTGGATAACCTGACCCTCATCACCGAAATTAACGGTCGCGAAGCGGACCACTGGAACACGGCCGATCTTCAGCGCAACGCCGCCGAGCTGCTGAGCGCCCTGAGCGAGTTCGCCACCCTTAATCCCGGCGATGCGATATTGCTCGGCACCCCGCACAGCCGGGTTGAGATCCGCCCGGGCGATCGCGTGCGTATTCTGGCGGAAGGCTTTCCGCCGCTGGAAAACCCGGTGGTGGATGAACGCGACGTCATTCCCGCTCACCGCACGCCGCCGCACGCCACGCTGTTTGCCCTCGGCCTGAACTACGCCGATCACGCCAGCGAGCTGGACTTTAAGCCGCCTACCGAACCGCTGGTGTTTATCAAAGCGCCGAACACCTTTAACGGCGACAACCAGACCTCGTTGCGCCCGAACAATATTGAATACATGCACTACGAAGCGGAGCTGGTGGTCGTCATCGGCAAAACCGCCCGTAAGGTGAGCGAAGCCGAGGCGATGGACTATGTTGCGGGCTACACGGTCTGCAACGACTACGCCATCCGCGACTACCTGGAAAACTACTACCGCCCGAACCTGCGGGTGAAAAGCCGCGACGGGCTGACCCCCATCAGCCCAAACATCGTGCCAAAAGAGGCTATTCCCGACCCGCACAACCTGACCCTGCGCACCTTCGTCAACGGCGAGATGCGACAGCTTGGCACCACGGCGGATCTGATCTTCAGCATTCCGTTCCTGATTGCCTACCTGAGCGATTTTATGACCCTGCAGCCGGGCGACATGATTGCCACCGGCACGCCGAAAGGGCTTTCCGACGTGGTGCCGGGGGATGAAGTGGTGGTGGAAGTGGAAGGCGTAGGACGCCTGGTGAACCGAATTGTGAGTGAGGAGACGGCAAAATGAAAAAGATTAACCACTGGATCAACGGTAAAAACGTCGCCGGAAGCGAGTACTTCCACACCACCAACCCGGCCTCCGGCGAGGTGCTGGCCGAAGTCGCTTCCGGCGGGGAAGCGGAAATTCACCAGGCCGTCGCCGCCGCGAAAGAGGCATTCCCGAAATGGGCCAACCTGCCGATGAGGGAGCGCGCGCGCCTGATGCGCCGTCTGGGCGATCTGATCGATCAGAACGTCCCGGAGATCGCCGCCATGGAGACCGCCGACACCGGCCTGCCGATCCACCAGACCAAAAACGTGCTCATCCCGCGCGCCTCGCACAACTTCGAATTTTTCGCCGAGGTGTGCCAGCAGATGAACGGCAAAACCTACCCGGTCGACGACAAGATGCTGAACTACACCCTGGTGCAGCCGGTGGGCGTCTGCGCGCTGGTGTCGCCGTGGAACGTGCCGTTCATGACCGCCACCTGGAAGGTCGCCCCGTGCCTGGCGCTCGGCAACACCGCGGTGCTGAAGATGTCTGAACTCTCGCCGCTGACCGCCGACCGCCTGGGCGAGCTGGCCCTCGAAGCGGGTATTCCGGCGGGCGTGCTGAACGTCGTTCAGGGCTACGGCGCGACGGCGGGCGACGCGCTGGTGCGTCATCACGACGTGCGCGCCGTGTCGTTTACCGGCGGCACCGCCACCGGGCGCAACATCATGAAAAACGCTGGGCTGAAGAAATACTCCATGGAGCTGGGCGGCAAATCGCCGGTGCTGATTTTTGAGGATGCCGACATCGAGCGCGCGCTGGACGCCGCTCTGTTCACCATCTTCTCCATCAACGGCGAGCGCTGCACCGCGGGCTCGCGCATCTTCATCCAGCAGAGCATCTACCCGGAATTCGTGAAGCGCTTTGCCGAGCGCGCCAGCCGCCTGCGCGTGGGCGACCCGACCGATCCGAACACCCAGGTTGGCGCGCTGATTAGCCAACAGCACTGGGAGAAAGTCTCCGGCTATATCCGCCTCGGCATCGAGGAAGGCGCAACCCTGCTGGCGGGCGGCCCGGACAAACCAGCCGACCTGCCTGCGCACCTTCGCGGCGGCAACTTCCTGCGCCCGACCGTGCTGGCGGACGTCGACAACCGCATGCGCGTGGCTCAGGAGGAGATCTTCGGGCCGGTGGCCTGCCTGCTGCCGTTCAAGGACGAAGCGGAAGGGCTTCGCCTGGCGAACGACGTGGAATACGGCCTGGCGTCGTACATCTGGACCCAGGACGTCAGCAAGGTGCTGCGCCTGGCGCGCAATATCGAAGCGGGCATGGTGTTTGTGAATACCCAGAACGTGCGCGACCTGCGCCAGCCGTTTGGCGGCGTGAAGGCCTCCGGCACCGGCCGCGAGGGCGGTGAGTACAGCTTCGAGGTGTTCGCGGAGATGAAAAACGTCTGCATCTCCATGGGCGACCATCCGATTCCAAAGTGGGGGATCTGACCATGGGTACATTAGCGTTAGCGGCAAAAATCACCCACGTGCCGTCGATGTATCTCTCCGAGCTGCCGGGGAAAAACCACGGCTGCCGTCAGGGCGCCATCGACGGGCACAAAGAGATCGGCAAACGCTGTCGCGAGCTGGGCGTCGACACCATCATCGTGTTCGACACCCACTGGCTGGTAAACAGCGCGTACCACATCAACTGTGCGGACCATTTTTCGGGCGTCTACACCAGCAACGAGCTGCCGCACTTTATCCGCGACATGACCTACGACTACGACGGCAACCCGGCGCTCGGCCAGCTGATTGCCGACGAGGCGGTGAAGCGTGGCGTGCGCGCCAAGGCGCACAACATTCCGAGCCTGAAGCTGGAGTACGGCACGCTGGTGCCGATGCGCTACATGAACGCGGATAAGCGCTTCAAGGTGGTCTCCATCTCGGCGTTCTGCACGGTTCACGACTTCGCCGACAGCCGCAGGCTGGGCGAGGCCATCGTCAGCGCCATCGAAAAATACGACGGTACCGTGGCGGTGCTCGCCAGCGGCTCGCTGTCGCACCGCTTTATTGACGACCAGCGCGCCGAGGAAGGAATGAACAGCTACACCCGCGAGTTTGACCGCCAGATGGACGAGCGGGTGGTGAAGCTGTGGCGCGAGGGCCAGTTTAAAGAGTTTTGCAGCATGCTGCCGGAATACGCCGACTACTGCTACGGCGAGGGCAACATGCACGACACGGTGATGCTGCTGGGCATGCTCGGCTGGGACAAATACGACGGCAAGGTGGAGTTTCTCACCGAGCTGTTCGCCAGCTCCGGCACCGGCCAGGTCAACGCCGTTTTCCCGCTGCCCGCTTAGGAGCCACCATGCCGCACTTTATTGCTGAATGTACCGACAACATCCGCGAGCAGGCCGACCTCCCGGGATTGTTCGCCAAAGTGAACGAGGCGCTGGCCGCGACCGGCATCTTCCCGATCGGCGGCATCCGCAGCCGCGCCCACTGGCTGGACACCTGGCAGATGGCGGACGGCAGGCACGATTACGCCTTCGTGCATATGACGCTGAAGATTGGTGCCGGGCGCAGCCTGGAGAGCCGGCAAGCCGTGGGGGAGATGCTTTTTGGGCTTATCAAAGCGCATTTTGCCGACCTCATGGCCGCCCGTTATCTGGCGCTGTCGTTTGAGCTCGACGAGCTGCACCCGACGCTCAATTACAAGCAAAACAACGTGCACGCGTTGTTTACGTAGTCGTCTGCTTGCCCGGTGGCGCTGCGCTTACCGGGCCTACAACGGCCCCGAACGCAGGCCGGGCAAGCAAAGCGCCACCCGGCAACAGCAGCACCGAACCGTAGGCCGGGTAAGCAAAGCGCCACCCGGCAACAGCAGCACCGAACCGTAGGCCGGGTAAGCGCAGCGCCACCCGGCAACAGCAGTACCGAACCGTAGGCCGGGTAAGCAAAGCCACCCGGCAAAAACAGGATATCGCCATGCTCGATAAACACACCCACACCCTGATCGCCCATCGTCTGCATCAGGCGGAACAATCCCGGGAGCAGATCCGCGCGATCTCGCTGGATTACCCGGAGATTACGATTGAAGACGCCTACGCCGTCCAGCGCGAATGGGTCAGCCTGAAAATCGCCGAAGGCCGCGTGCTGAAGGGCCACAAGATCGGCCTGACCTCCAAAGCGATGCAGGCCAGCTCGCAGATTAGCGAGCCGGACTACGGCGCGCTGCTGGACGACATGTTCTTCCACGACGGCAGCGACATCCCCGTCGACCGCTTCATCGTCCCGCGTATCGAAGTGGAGCTGGCCTTCGTGCTGGCAAAACCGCTGCGCGGCCCGAACTGCACGATCTTCGACGTCTACAACGCCACGGACTACGTCATCCCCGCGCTGGAGCTGATCGACGCCCGCTGCCACAACGTTGACCCGGAGACCCAGCGCCCGCGCAAGGTCTTCGATACCATCTCCGATAACGCCGCCAACGCGGGCGTGATCCTCGGCGGCCGTCCGATTAAGCCCGACGAGCTGGACCTGCGCTGGATCTCCGCCCTGCTCTACCGCAACGGCGTGATTGAAGAGACCGGCGTGGCCGCAGGCGTCCTGAACCACCCGGCGAACGGCGTCGCGTGGCTGGCCAACAAGCTGGCGCCGTACGACGTGCAGCTTGAACCAGGGCAAATCATCCTCGGCGGCTCGTTTACCCGCCCGGTGCCCGCCAGCAGAGGCGACACCTTCCACGTCGACTACGGCAACATGGGCTCCATCAGCTGCCGCTTTGTTTAGGAGAGACAACATGCAAAACGCATTTAAAGCGGCGCTGAAGGCGGGCCGTCCGCAAATCGGCCTGTGGCTGGGGCTCACCAGCAGCTACAGCGCCGAGCTGCTGGCGGGAGCAGGCTTCGACTGGCTGCTTATCGACGGTGAGCACGCGCCGAACAGCGTGCAAACCGTCTTAACCCAGCTGCAGGCCATCGCCCCTTATCCGAGCCAGCCGGTGGTGCGCCCGTCGTGGAACGACCCGGTGCAGATCAAACAGCTGCTGGACGTCGGCGCGCAAACCCTGCTGGTGCCGATGGTGCAAAACGCCGACGAGGCGCGGCTGGCGGTACGCGCCACCCGCTACCCGCCTGCGGGCGTTCGCGGGGTGGGCAGCGCGCTGGCTCGCGCGTCGCGCTGGAACCGCATACCTGATTACCTCCAGCAGGCCAACGACGCCATGTGCGTGCTGGTGCAGATTGAAACCCGCGAGGCGCTGAAAAACCTGCCGCAGATCCTCGACGTGGAAGGCGTCGACGGCGTGTTTATCGGCCCGGCGGATCTGAGCGCAGACATGGGCTTTGCCGGCAATCCGCAGCACCCGGAGGTGCAGGCCGCCATCGAGCAGGCGATCGCGCAGATCCTCAGCGCGGGCAAAGCGCCCGGCATCCTGATGGCGAACGAGCAGCTGGCGAAACGCTATCTTGAACTCGGCGCGCTGTTTGTCGCCGTCGGCGTTGACACCACCCTGCTCGCCCGCGGTGCGGAAGCGCTGGCGGCACGCTTTATCGAACAACCGGTTACGTCAGTTAATAACAATAAATCCGTCTACTAAACGTAAGATCTGGAGCGCACCATGACGACCTCTACCCTGCAAGCACATGATAATAAAGCTGTTGAACAACGTGCCATTAACAAGCTGTTCCGACGCCTGATCGTCTTTCTCTTCATCCTGTTTGTCTTCTCGTTTCTCGACCGCATCAACATCGGCTTTGCCGGGCTGACGATGGGTAAAGATCTGGGCCTGACCTCCACCATGTTCGGCCTGGCCGCGACGCTGTTTTACGTCACCTACGTGCTGTGCGGGATCCCGAGCAACATCATGCTGGCGAAGATCGGCGCGCGGCGCTGGATCGCCGGGATCATGGTGGTGTGGGGCATCGCCTCCACCTGCACCATGTTCGCCACCAGCCCTGAAACCCTCTACGTGCTGCGCATGCTGGTGGGCATTGCCGAAGCCGGCTTCCTGCCGGGGATCCTGGTCTATCTCACCTGGTGGTTCCCGGCCTATCACCGCGCCCGCGCCAACGCGCTGTTTATGATCGCCATGCCGGTCACCATGATGCTCGGCTCGATCCTCTCCGGGTACATTCTGGCGATGGACGGGCTGTGGAACCTGAAGGGCTGGCAGTGGCTGTTCCTGCTGGAAGGGCTGCCGTCGGTGGTGCTCGGCGTCGTGACCTGGTTCTACCTTAACGACACGCCGGATCAGGCCACCTGGCTGGACGATGACGAAAAGCAGGCGCTGAAAACGATGATTGCCCGCGAGCAGGAAATGGCGATTGCGCACGCCGCCACGCCGCGCTCGACGCTGCGCGAAGTGCTGACGCCCGCCGTGCTGCTCTACACCCTCGCCTACTTCTGCCTGACCAACACGCTGAGCGCCATCAACATCTGGACGCCGCAGATCCTGCAGAGCTTTAACACCGGGAGCAGCAATATCGTCATCGGCCTGCTGGCGGCGATCCCGCAGTTCTGCACTATCCTCGGGATGATCTGGTGGAGCCGCCGCTCCGACAGGCTGAAAGAGCGAAAAAAGCACACCATCCTGCCGTACCTGTTCGCCGCGGCGGGATGGATGCTGGCCTCCGCCACCGATCACAGCCTGATCCAGCTGCTTGGCATCGTCATGGCCTCAACCGGATCGTTTACCGCCATGGCGATATTCTGGACCACGCCGGATCGGGTCATTAGCCTGCATTCCCGGGCGGTGGCGCTGGCGGTGATCAACGCCATCGGCAACGTGGGATCCGCCGTCAGCCCGCTGCTGATCGGCATTCTGCGCGACGCGACCGGCAGCTTCAGCTCCGGGCTGTGGTTTGTGGCCGGGCTGCTGGTGGTCGGCGCGCTGGTGCTGACCCGCATTCCGATGACGCAGCGGGATCAACAGAGGAACGACCGTGTGCCAGAGCCCTATCGCCAACATTGATATCAGCAGGGAGTACGACGAAAGCCTGGGCACCGACGACGTGCACTACCAGTCGTTCGCGCGCATGGCGGCCTTTTTTGGCCGCGACATGCAGGCGCATCGTCACGACCAGTACTTTCAGATGCACTTTCTCGATACCGGACAGATTGAGCTCCAGCTCGACGATCACCGCTACTCGGTGCAGGCGCCGCTGTTCGTCCTCACGCCGCCGTCGGTGCCGCACGCGTTTATCACCGAATCCGACAGCGACGGGCACGTGCTGACGGTGCGCGAGGATCTGATCTGGCCGCTGCTGGAGGTGCTCTACCCCGGCACCCGGGAAGCGTTTGGCCTGCCGGGGATCTGCCTCTCGCTGGCGGATAAGCCGGACGAGCTGGCGGCGCTGAAGCACTACTGGCAGCTGATTGCCCGTGAGTCCACGGAACAGCTGCCGGGACGCGAGCACACCCTGGTCCTGCTGGCGCAGGCGGTGTTTACCCTGCTGCTGCGCAACGCGAAGCTCGACGACCATGCATCAGGCGGCATGCGCGGCGAGCTGAAGCTGTTCCAGCGCTTTACCCAGCTTATCGACACCCACTACCATCAGCACTGGACGGTGCCGGAATACGCCAGCGAGCTGCACCTGACCGAATCCCGCCTGACCGATATCTGCCGCCGCTTCGCTAACCGCCCGCCGAAGCGGCTGATCTTCGATCGCCAGCTGCGGGAAGCCAGGCGGCTGCTGCTCTTTTCCGACAGCGCGGTCAGCGAGATTGCCTGGCAGCTGGGGTTTAAGGATCCGGCCTATTTCGCCCGCTTCTTTAATCGCTTAGTGGGGTGTTCGCCGAGCGCCTATCGGGCGCAGAAAGTACCGGTTTCCTGAACGCATCGCGGTTCGTAGGCCGGGTAAGCGCAGCGCCACCCGCCAGATTGCCGCACCGATCACAAAACCCCATCCCGCCCGAAAAGTACCCGCCGTTGTCCCAATCGTCCCTTCACGTCTTGCCCCTCTCAGGCTTCAATTAAACAACAAAAACAAAACATAAATTTAACAACCCTATTCCGATACGAGGTCCCTATGAAGCCTGAAGATTTCCGCGCTGATGCCAAACGTCCGTTAACCGGCGAAGAGTATTTAAAAAGCCTGCAGGACGGTCGCGAGATATATATCTACGGCGAGCGCGTCAAAGACGTCACCACCCACCCGGCGTTTCGCAACGCGGCGGCCTCCATCGCGCAGATGTACGACGCGCTGCACAAGCCAGAGATGCAGGACACGCTGTGCTGGGGCACCGACACCGGCAGCGGCGGCTATACCCACAAGTTCTTCCGCGTGGCGAAAAGCGCTGACGATCTGCGCCAGCAGCGGGACGCCATCGCCGAGTGGTCGCGCCTGAGCTACGGCTGGATGGGCCGCACGCCGGACTACAAGGCCGCGTTCGGCTGCGCCCTCGGCGCCAACCCGGCGTTCTACGGCCAGTTCGAGCAGAACGCCCGGAACTGGTATACCCGCATCCAGGAAACCGGCCTGTACTTCAACCACGCCATCGTGAACCCGCCGATCGACCGCCACAAGCCGGCGGATGAGGTAAAGGACGTCTACATCAAGCTGGAGAAAGAGACCGACGCCGGGATAATCGTCAGCGGCGCGAAAGTGGTGGCCACCAACTCGGCGCTGACCCACTACAACATGATCGGCTTCGGTTCCGCACAGGTGATGGGCGAAAACCCGGACTTCGCGCTGATGTTCGTCGCGCCGATGGATGCCGAGGGCGTGAAGCTGATCTCCCGCGCCTCCTACGAGATGGTGGCGGGCGCAACCGGCTCCCCTTACGACTACCCGCTCTCCAGCCGCTTCGACGAGAACGACGCGATCCTGGTGATGGATCATGTGCTGATCCCGTGGGAAAACGTGCTGATCTACCGCGATTTCGACCGCTGCCGTCGCTGGACGATGGAGGGCGGTTTCGCCCGCATGTACCCGCTGCAGGCCTGCGTGCGCCTGGCGGTGAAGCTCGACTTCATCACCGCCCTGCTGAAGAAATCCCTGGAGTGCACCGGCACCCTGGAGTTCCGCGGCGTGCAGGCGGATCTCGGCGAAGTGGTGGCCTGGCGCAACATGTTCTGGGCGCTGAGCGACTCCATGTGTTCCGAAGCCACGCCGTGGGTCAACGGGGCGTATCTGCCGGATCACGCCGCGCTGCAAACCTACCGCGTGATGGCGCCGATGGCCTACGCGAAGATCAAGAACATCATCGAACGCAACGTCACCTCCGGGCTGATCTACCTGCCGTCCAGCGCCCGGGATCTGAACAACCCGCAGATCGACCAGTATCTGGCGAAATACGTGCGCGGCTCCAACGGCATGGATCACGTCGAACGCATCAAGATTTTGAAGCTGATGTGGGATGCCATCGGCAGCGAATTTGGCGGCCGTCACGAGCTGTACGAAATTAACTACTCCGGCAGCCAGGACGAAATTCGCCTGCAGTGCCTGCGCCAGGCGCAGAGCTCCGGCAACATGGACAAGATGATGGCGATGGTCGACCGCTGCATGTCCGAATACGACCAACACGGCTGGACGGTGCCGCACCTGCACAACAACAGCGATATCAACATGCTGGATAAGCTGCTGAAATAGCGCAGCGGGAGGTTGCAATGCAATTAGATGAACAACGCCTGCGTTTTCGCGACGCAATGAGTAGCCTGTCGGCTGCGGTCAATGTGGTCACTACCGAGGGCGAGGCGGGCCGCTGCGGCATCACCGCCACCGCCGTCTGCTCGGTTACGGATACCCCGCCGTCGGTGATGGTGTGCATCAACGCCAGCAGCGCCATGAACCCGGTCTTTCAGGGCAACGGCAGGCTGTGCGTTAACGTGCTGAATCACGAGCAGGAGATCGTGGCGCGCCACTTCGCCGGGATGACCGGTATGGCGATGGACGAGCGCTTTGCCCTCTCCGGCTGGCAGAAAGGCCCGCTGGCGCAGCCGGTGCTCAAGGGCGCGCTCGCCAGCCTTGAAGGCGAGATTAGCCAGGTGCAAACCATCGGCACGCATCTGGTTTATCTTGTTGAAATTAAAAACATCATCCTGAGTGACGCGGGACACGGCCTGATCTACTTTAAGCGCCGTTTCCACCCGGTCATGCTGGAGGCGGAAGCCGCCGTCTGATCCCCCCGCGCGCTGGTCTTTTATCCGGCCAGCGCCGCTTTCTGCAAAAAATCCTAAGGTTTCCGCTAAATCACGCCGTTATATAACCATAAGAGAAATTTTCTGTGACTGAATACTGACGCCACCCGTCAGTGCCCCCGCATCATTCAGCGCATACCTAATATACAGGATGACCTTATGGCTAAAACGACGCGGAGCCGCTCGGCTGAACGTCTGGTCGATATTCTCCTTGAGCTACATTTAAACGGTGTGGTAAACCGCAGCGTGCTAATGGAGAAATTTAAAATTACCGAGCGTACCGTTTACCGGGATTTAAACGCCCTCTCTCCTATTGTTGAACATACCGGTAATGGGCTATATCGGCTCATCCATTCGGCACAATCGCCCGGCGGACAAGGCCTGCATCACACCCTTGCTAACTTCCTGAATGCTGATAGCTTTTTCCCTGAACGAAATACGGAATTCTGGCAGAAGCTTGAAGCGCGCGTTGACGAAAACCATATTCTTATTCTTGCGAATGAAGCCGAACACACGGTGCAACGTGATATTCGCCGTCATTTATCAAAGATTGAGAAATCGATTAAAAACCATAATGTTTGTCAGATTGTTTATAAGGGCAAAACCCGCCTGATTAATCCCTATAAACTCATTAACAAAAAAAATATATGGTATTTACAAGCCACCGAAAATAGCCGCCTGAAATCCTTCTCCCTGAGCCAGATTAGCTGGTTTGATATTCAGAAACCGACCTTCACCCCGGAAGAAAATGTCCTTGAGCTGCTGGAAAAAAGCCTCGACCCTTGGGTGTCTGAAGATACTTTCTCGGTGAAAATATTCATCAAGGATAATATTTCACATTACTTCCTGCGCCGCGATCTTCTGCCGGAACAGAAGCTGCTGGAGGAGCAACAGGACGGCGTCACGCTGCGCTGCCGGGCGGCCCACGAGAACCAGATCCTGCCGCTGCTGTTCTACTGGCTGCCCCATATTCAGATTCTGGAACCGAGCTGGCTGAAGGAGAAGCTCATCAGGACCCTGGAGAGCTATCTGGCCGTGGAGCGTAGCCCGGCTAACCAGGTGATCTCAATCACATAATTTCGCCCACCGGCGGCGAGACGGAACCGCTCGTCGCCCCCTTTGACCGCTCACCTTGCACTTTCAACCACTCATTCATTTACCGTCCTTTACGCGCGCGCGGATCTGGCACGATCGCTCCAGCATTAATCAATACCTCCTCACAACGAACCCTGACCCTTTTTTCTTTACATAAAAAACCAGGTCTTACTATGGATACTAAAAAACTACTGAAGCACGTGCCCTGGGCCTTACTCGGGATCCTCGGCGCTTTTTGTCTGGCGGTTGTCGCATTACGCCGGGGCGAACACGTAAGCGCCCTGTGGATCGTGGTCGCGTCGGTTTCCGTCTATCTTGTGGCTTATCGCTACTACAGCTTATACATCGCGCAGAAGGTCATGAAGCTCGACCCGACGCGCGCCACCCCGGCAGTCATTAACAATGACGGCCTGAACTACGTGCCGACCAACCGCTACGTGCTGTTTGGCCACCACTTTGCCGCCATTGCGGGCGCTGGCCCGCTGGTCGGCCCGGTGCTGGCCGCGCAGATGGGCTACCTGCCGGGTACGCTCTGGCTGCTCGCCGGCGTGGTGCTGGCCGGTGCGGTGCAGGACTTTATGGTGCTGTTTATCTCGTCTCGCCGTAACGGCGCCTCTCTGGGTGAGATGGTTAAAGAGGAGATGGGCCGCGTGCCGGGGACTATTGCCCTGTTCGGCTGCTTCCTGATCATGATCATCATCCTCGCGGTGCTGGCCCTGATCGTGGTGAAAGCGCTGGCCGAAAGCCCGTGGGGTGTCTTCACCGTCTGCTCAACCGTGCCGATTGCGCTGTTCATGGGGATCTACATGCGATTCCTGCGTCCGGGCCGCGTGGGTGAAGTGTCGGTGATTGGTATCGTGCTGCTGGTGGCCTCCATCTACTTCGGCGGCGTGATTGCGCACGACCCGTACTGGGGCCCGGCGCTGACCTTCAAGGACACCACCATCACCTTCGCGCTGATTGGCTATGCGTTTATTTCCGCGCTGCTGCCGGTCTGGCTGATTCTGGCCCCGCGCGACTACCTGGCGACCTTCCTTAAAATCGGCGTGATCGTCGGTCTGGCGATCGGCATCCTGGTGATCAACCCGGATCTGAAAATGCCTGCGGTAACGCAGTACATCGACGGTACCGGCCCGCTGTGGAAAGGCGCCCTGTTCCCGTTCCTGTTCATCACCATCGCCTGCGGTGCGGTCTCCGGCTTCCACGCCCTGATTGCGTCCGGCACCACGCCTAAGCTGCTGGCGAACGAGAAAGACGCGCGTCTCATCGGCTACGGCGCGATGCTGATGGAGTCCTTCGTGGCGATCATGGCGCTGGTTGCCGCGTCCATCATCGAACCGGGTCTGTACTTCGCGATGAACACCCCTCCGGCGGGCCTCGGCATTACCATGCCAAACCTGCACGAGATGGGCGGCGACAACGCGGCGATGATCATGGCCCAGCTGAAGGACGCCAGCGCGCACGCGGCGGCGACCGTCAGCTCCTGGGGCTTCGTGATTTCGCCTGAGCAGATCATGCAGACCGCGAAGGATATCGGTGAACCGTCCGTGCTGAACCGCGCCGGTGGTGCGCCGACGCTGGCCGTCGGTATCGCACACGTGTTCCACAAGGTGCTGCCGTGGGCGGACATGGGCTTCTGGTACCACTTCGGTATTCTGTTCGAAGCGCTGTTCATCCTGACCGCGCTGGACGCCGGTACCCGTGCGGGCCGCTTCATGCTGCAGGACCTGCTCGGTAACTTCGTGCCGTTCCTGAAGAAAACCGACTCGCTGGTGGCGGGCATTCTGGGTACCGCGGGCTGCGTCGGCCTGTGGGGTTACCTGCTGTATCAGGGCGTTGTCGACCCGTTGGGCGGCGTGAAGAGCCTGTGGCCGCTGTTCGGTATCTCTAACCAGATGCTGGCCGCCGTGGCGCTGGTGCTGGGCACCGTCGTCCTCGTGAAGATGAAGCGCACCAAATACATCTGGGTCACCGTGGTCCCTGCGCTGTGGCTGCTGCTCTGCACCACCTGGGCGCTTGGCCTGAAGCTGTTCAGCGCCAACCCGCAGCTGGAAGGCTTCTTCTTCATGGCTAACCAGTACAAAGAGAAGATTGCCGCAGGCGGCGCAGACCTGAGCGCACAGCAGATTGCCAACATGAACCATATCGTGGTGAATAACTACACCAACGCGGGTCTGAGCATTCTGTTCCTGGTGGTGGTGTACAGCATCATCTTCTACGGCATTAAGACCTGGCTGAAGGTGCGTAACGCCGACGGTCGTACGGATAAAGAAACCCCGTACGTACCGGTGCCGGAAGGCGGCGTGAAGACCTCTTCACACCACTAAAACAATGGCGGGTGGCGCTGCGCTGACCCGCCCTACAACGGTACTGTAGGCCCGGATCGCTGCGCGCCACCGGGCTTTTTCTGTCTGGAACCCACAATGTTTGGTAACTTAGGCGAAGCAAAAAAATACCTCGGTCAGGCGGCGAAAATGCTGATTGGCATTCCGGACTATGACAACTACGTTGAGCATATGAAGACCAACCATCCGGATAAGCCGTACATGACCTATACCGAATTCTTCCGCGAGCGTCAGGAAGCGCGCTACGGCGGAAGTGGAGAAGGCGGCGTCCGCTGCTGCTAAAGGAGAGACCATGACCCCGATTGCCGTTACCCTGCTGACCGGTTTTCTCGGCGCCGGTAAAACCACCCTGCTGCGCCACATCCTGAATGAACAGCACGGCTTCAAAATCGCCGTCATCGAAAACGAATTTGGCGAAGTCTCGGTAGACGACCAGCTGATTGGCGATCGCGCCACGCAGATCAAAACCCTGACCAACGGCTGCATCTGCTGCACCCGCTCTAACGAATTAGAAGACGCCCTGCTGGATCTGCTCGACAGCCGCGACCGCAGCGAGATCGACTTCGACCGCCTGGTGATCGAGTGCACCGGCATGGCCGACCCCGGCCCGATTATTCAGACCTTTTTCTCGCACGAGATCCTCTGCCAGCGCTACCTGCTGGACGGCGTGATTGCCCTGGTTGATGCGGTCCACGCCGACGACCAGATGAACCAGTTCACCATTGCCCAGTCGCAGGTGGGCTACGCCGACCGTATCCTGCTGACCAAAACCGACGTGGCAGGCGACAGCGAGAAACTGCGCGAGCGGCTGACGCGCATCAACTCACGCGCCCCGATTTACACCGTGACGCACGGCGATATTGACCTGTCTCAGCTGTTCAATACCAACGGCTTTATGCTCGAAGAGAACGTCACCGCGAAACCGCGCTTCCACTTTATGGCAGACAAGCAAAACGACGTGACGTCGATTGTGGTGGAGCTGGACTACCCGGTGGATATCAGCGAGGTCTCACGCGTGATGGAGAACCTGCTGCTGTCGTTTGCCGACAGGCTGCTGCGCTACAAGGGGATGCTGTGGATTAACGGCGAGCCGAACCGCCTGCTGTTCCAGGGCGTGCAGCGCCTGTACAGCGCCGACTGGGATCGTCCGTGGGGCGATGAAGCGCCGCACAGCGTGATGGTGTTTATTGGCATCCAGCTGCCGGAAGAAGAGATTCGGGCGGCGTTTGCGGGGCTAAAGAAATAAATCGTCGCTCCTTTTTAATCAGAAAAAGGAGCGTATTTCATTGAGGCAAAATGCGGGTTTCGCCCTTTCTGTTTGCAATTTTGTCTGTTAATGTTCTTACCAAGAATGAAATCATGCTTTGATTAATATTCCTTACAATATTAATTAATTGGATTTGTATAATTCTCATGAATTGGTAGGCGTCATATGGCAATCATTATTCCCACAATTAGCAGTTGTAGCGAGAAGATTACGGCCGGAGAAAAAAGGCTGGCAAGGCTTCTGGAGGGTGGACTCAGCGAACAGTGTACCTGTTGGTATGATACCCGAATGGGAGACAAAGACGATCATCCTGATTTTGTGATTCTGGCCCCTGAAAAAGGACTGCTGTTTATAGAAGTGAAAGACTGGTTTATCACAAAAATAAAATCGGCTAATAAAACGCATATTGATTATGAAACCAAAAACGGCATCGAGCCGTTGAAGAACCCCCTCGAACAAGTTCGACAATATACCTTTCATATCATCAATAGCCTGAAAAAAGATCCCCTGCTTCGCCAGCAACGAGGAGATCATGAGGGCAGTTTTATTATGCCGTATGGATATGGCGTTTATTTGAGCAACATCACCCGGGTACAGTTGAAAAAGAATTTTACACCTGAGGAGTTGAATGAAATATTGCCCGCCAGCCAGGTGATATGCAAAGATGAGCTTACAGAATTTATGACCAGAGATCAGATCTCTGCCCGGCTCGAATCTCTTCTCAAACATCCCTTCGTCCATCATACTACCCCACAACAACTTGACCGCATTCGGTGGCATCTTTATCCCGATGCACGTATTAACTCATCTGTGACGCGGGTTGATCTGGATAACTTTACGCTCCATACACCCGATATCGTTTGTATGATGGACACAAAACAAGAACAGCTCGCAAGAAGCATGGGAACAGGTCACCGCATTATCCATGGTGTAGCAGGATCAGGAAAAACCCTTATTTTGCATCACCGATGTATTGAGCTTGCCAACAACATTGAAAACACCAAGCCGATACTGGTGATTTGCTACAACATTACGCTGGCCAAAAAACTCAAAGCGCAACTGGAGCAATACACTCTTCGTCTTCCCGTCGAAGTCACCCATTTCCACGCCTGGTGTTATCAACAATTAAACTCGCATCGGCGTCTTCCCCCCAGGAGCAAAAACTTCATTGACCTGATGGAAAATGCGCTGACGGTAGCATTTGAAGAGGGAGTGATAAAACCGGAGCAGTACAGCGCCGTTTTGATAGATGAAGGACATGATTTCAAGCCAGAATGGCTAAGGATCCTCGCCAGGATGCCGGACAATAAAGATAGCTCCCTGCTTTTCCTGTACGATGATGCTCAGTCAATTTATCAGAAAAAGAAAGCTCTCGATTTTACCCTGTCCAGCGTCGATATAAAGGCTCAGGGCCGCACAACGATTCTGGATACCAATTATCGCAACACCCGGCAAATACTCCATTTTGCCAGCAGCGTAGCATTTAATTATCTTAATAATCACATAGAAGCTTCCCTCAAATACCAGCGACCTGCCGCAGGAGGACTGTCCGGGAAGTATCCTGCGCTGGCCAGCTTTGATAATCAGGACGAGGAGATTACACACGTCCTTGATTGGGTTACAGAGCAGCGACAGGAAGGAGTAGCATGGTCAGAGATCGCCATTCTGTGCCCTTCAACCTACAGTATTTCGGGGGCGCTTGGGCCACGTCTCGCGGCACGTAACATTCCTTATCAGATGATTGTCAGCAGCGATGATAAAAAGCACTGGTCACCGCAAAATGATTTTCTCTGCGTCATGCCGTTGCCAAGCAGCAAGGGGCTTGAATTCCACTCAGTCGCCATTTTGGATGCCGCGAAGGAAAGAGATAATGATGATCTGAGTGACGATATCAAGCGCCTGTATGTTGGATTTACCCGCGCGCGTCAAAACCTGCTGGTGACGATGCACGGCTCCGGAAACCTGCGCGATCATCTTGTCGACACCTATGAGAATATCGCGAAAGCGATCTAGCGCTTAGCCAATGCTCACCCTCTCCCCAATGGGGAGAGGGTGAGTGGAAAACTTATTTCAACGCCTCCGGCAGCGTCACAATCCACAGCTCGCTGTCGGACTCCGGCTTCTTCAGCGGCTTCACGCTGAGCGTGGTTGCAACCGGTTTGTCATCCAGCGTCAGCGTGCCCTCCGCGTTCACCCGGTAATCCTTGAGCTTCTTGCCCTCAACCGGCTTTTGCATTGCCACCTTCACGCCAAAGTCATTATCGTTCGCCACCGCAAGCGTTTTGCTATCGATCAGCGCCAGCCCTTCGGCCTTCTCCTGCTGCCAGCCCAGCGCGCGCAGATCGACGACCTGCGTTTTTGTCGCAAGGGTAATGCCGCGCTGCGCCAGGGTCTTCTCGTCATCAAACTCCGGGTACTCGCCCGGCTTGTCGAAGGCGCTCAGGTCGCTCGCCCTGCTGAGATCCACCTTGTAGATGAGATTGCGCATCACGTCGTTTTTATCGCTGCCCTGCTCAATCAGCAGGATGTGCTGGTCATCGAGCGCCACGATGTCGCCGATTTTGGCATCGCTGTTTTTGTCGTAGGCCGCGCTGTCGATCGGATAACCGTACATCGCGGTCTTGCCGGTCGCCGGATCGAAGCTCACCAGACGCGTAAACAGCGCCTGCTTTTTGCTTTTACCGTCGATATCCAGCGTGCTCTGCACCGCCGCGATAATGCGTCCATCCGGCATCCGGGTCAGGCCTTCGAAGCCCCGGTTGGGCTGGCGCCATTTGATGATGTTTGGCAGACCGCCCGCGATCGACTTTTCCCCTTCCGCCGCCTGCGGGCCGTGGATCGCCAGGATTTTGCCTTTGCTGTCGACGTTAATCAGGAACGGGCCATACTCGTCGCACAGCCAGTAGCCGCCTTTGCCGTCCGGCGTGATGCCTTCCGTATCCAGACCGCGGTTGTCACCCTTGAGGATCTTGAGGGTATCGCTGAACGCCACTTCGTTGGTGGAGCCAATCACGCCGCTTTGCAGCGGCAGACCGTTAATCTCGCCTTTATCATCATGCAGCGGGCGGGCATCCACCGCCTCCGCTTTGCCGTTCTGAACGCGGATGGTCATTAGCAGCGGCGCGAAATCCGGCGTGACGAATATTTTGGCTTCATTTTTACCCATTTTTGGCGCATCGGCGTTGGGACCGCGATCGGTCACGGTCGCAAAGGTCAGAGCATCACCCTGCTTGCCCGTAAACAGCAGACCAGAGCCAATGCCCACGGGCAGTCCATTCGGAAACGCATCGGCAAACGCGCCGCTGTATTTCACATGTGAACCTTCAGGGAAGCTGACGACATAGCGTTCAGCGGTGGGCTGCGCCGCCAGGCCAGAGAAAGAGAGCGCACAGCCGATAAACACAGGAATAATTTTTCTTTTCATATTGTTAGCGTCCAGAGAGTGAAGCCAACACCGTAAAGAATAAACGTGTCAGAAAAATGACATGCCGAGGAGAGCGGATCGGCATGACGAGACGTATATTCCTCCCCAGAAATGTAAACCTGTGTCTTTATCTGTGACAATTGAAACATTTTTGGAAACTATTAGAAATTCTATTAATGCATTTCAAAGCAATTTTCCCGGCTCGTTCAGCCTGGGTTTAGGTAAAACGCTGAACCTTTCCTAAACGCGACCTCATTACGGATTGACTCCTTGCCTTGCAAACATTTAGCCAACATTTAAAAATCAAAAAACCAACAAAATCAGCATAAAAACGCGACATGACTCACATTTGCAGTCGTAAACATCCCTTGTTAAGGTGCCCTTAGATTACTTTGACGACGAGGAAATACTCATGAAAAAACTCAACATTCTCATCCTGTCTGCTCTGACCGCCGTCTCCGGCTCCGCACTCGCCATGGGTGGCAGCATTGAGCAGGGTAAAAACTTTACCAACCTGAATGTCGAAATGGGTAAATCCAGCTCGGGTCTGTACACCGAGGGTAGCTGGTTAAAGAATACCGATGACGGTACCCAGACCGGAGGCGTGGGCGCAGGTTACAACCTGGAAGTGGGTCCGGTGATGCTGAATGCGGGCGCGAAGGCAATCTATATCGGCCCGAAAAAAGGCGATAACGGCGTGGCGTTCCCAATCGGCGGCGGCGTAAACGTCGCGCTGACCGACAGCATTCATGTCTATGGCGAAGGTTATGTTGCCCCTGAAGGGCTGAATAACAGCGTTAAAAACTACGTGGAAGCGAACGGCGGCGTAAGCTGGACGCCGATTACGCCAGTGACCCTGAAAGTGGGCTACCGCCACGTGAGCGTGGATGGCAAAGATGGCCGTCCTGGCCACACGCTGATTGACGGCGCATACGTGGGCGGCGGCGTGTCCTTCTAACCCAATGTATTGATACTGCTACACATTGTAGGCCGGGTAAGCGTAGCGCCACCCGGCAAGAAAGGCGATGACGCTCTTTACCAAAAAACCTGCCGTACGGCAGGTTTTTTATTACCTCTTACTTACGCACCACCACAAGCTTCTGGTTCACAAACTCTTTGATCCCCAGATCCGACAGCTCGCGCCCGTAACCGGAACGCTTCACGCCGCCGAACGGCAGTTCTGGCGCGGTATCGGTGAGCCAGTTGATATATACCATCCCGGTCTCAATCCGCGACGCCATTTTCTTCGCGCGCTCGATATCCTTGCTGAATACCGCCCCGCCCAGGCCGTAGTGGGAGTCGTTCGCCAGGGCGACCGCTTCATCATCGCTCTTCACCACGTAGATCTGCGCCACCGGGCCGAAGAACTCCTCGAAGTAGGCCGGGTTGTCGCGGGAGATATTCGTCAGGATTGTCGGCTCGAAGAAGCTGCCGTCGCGCTGCACCGGCTTGCCGCCATAGTGCAGCGTGGCACCGTTTTTCACCGCCTCGTTAACCTGTTTGGTCAGCGTTTCCAGCGCGTCTTTAGACGACAGCGGCCCCAGCGTGGTGCTTTCATCCAGCGGATCGCCAATCTTCACCTGCTTAAACGCCTCGGTGAATTTGCTCAGGAAGGCATCCGCAATCTTTTCATGCAGGATAAAGCGCTTCGCCGCGGTACACACCTGCCCGGCGTTGTTGAGGCGCGCATTCACACCAATCTTCACCGCTTTATCCAGGTCCGCATCGTCCAGCACCACGAAGACGTCGTTCCCGCCCAGCTCCAGCGTGGATTTTTTAATGTGCTTCGCTGCCTGCGCGGCCACGACGCTGCCGGCCTTTTCGGAGCCGGTTAATGCTGCGCCCTGCACGCGATCGTCGGCGATGATGTTTGCCACCTGTTCGGACGAAATAAACAGGTTAGTCCACGCCCCTTCCGGCGCGCCCGCCTCGCGCACCAGGTGCGCAAAGGCCTCGGCGCAGTGCGGCACGATGCTCGCGTGTTTAGCCAGAACGGGGTTACCTGCCGCCAGGTTTGGCGCCAGAACGCGCATCAGCTGGTAGTACGGGAAGTTCCACGGCTCAACGGCCATCAGCACGCCGATGGGATGATGCTCCACCCACGCTTCCCCGAGTTCAGAGTCGTACTTCACCGGGGCCAGGAACTGCTTCGCGTTGTCGGCGTAGTAGCGGGCGATCTGCGCGCACAGCTTCACCTCGCCGCGGCTCTGTTCGATGAGCTTACCCATCTCCTGGCTGGCGATTTTCGCCAGCTCCTCCACGCGCTCGTCGATCAGGTCGGCAAGCTTGTGCAGCACCGGCAGGCGCTGGTTGATGTCGCCCTTCGCCCAGTCCGAATGATAAAGGGCATCGGCCGCCTTCAGCGCCGCTTCAATATCCGCGTCGGTATGTGAGGGGTATTCTTTGATGAGCTGGTTAGTGGCAGGATTTACTGTCTGATAAGCCATATCGAATCTCCATGTTTTACCGCTTAGGGTATTAAGCGTAGTCAACATGACTGGCTCCGGGCGTAAAGTTGGGTATATCCGGAGATTTCTGAAAGGTATAGTGCTCCTGCCATTCACAGACAGGAGACAGTACAGCGTCTATAATCAATGTTCAATCAACTCCCATTACTTTACCCATGGAGAAATATTTTCTGTTGACACATTTCTTACAGTGTAGCCATCATTCCCCTGAGGATCTTTAATACATTTTATTTCATCGAACCCCCATTGACCATTACGGTTGGAAAAATAAACCGTATATTTCTCAGCATTAAAACCAAAGTATTTCTCATGTGGATGCTTGATGGTTTTACTACCACAAGAAAAATCATTCCTCCACTCAGCATTTGTAGAATAATTCAAAACATAATAAGCAATAACATCCAGCCTGCCAGTAATAAATGTCATAAGTAAAGTCAACAGCACCAATGCTCCAAGAATATTGAACAACGTATAGCCTTGGAGTTTACTTGCAGTCGTGACACATATTAGATAGGTTACTAACTGCAAAATGAAAGAGATTAAAGCAAAGAATGCAGTAAGCTTCCATAAGAATTCCACCCATGGACTTGAAGATAAATCCATATTACTAATCTGCAAAAAAAGACTTGCTGAGAAGGCGCTTGATAACGCATAGCACAATGATATTAAAGAAAATAACGCCAAGCGTATTTTCTTTATGCTCTTATACCCATTACTTTCGAGAATAAATATCGTAAGAATACTACTTACTGCAATTGAAATGGCAAAAATTATCATAAGCGCCTTCGCCATATAAATTAAGTGGATATTTATCGAAAAGGGAATAAATATAAAAGAGCACCACCCAAGAAGAGATAGCCACCCTGCAATCTTATTGATAAATAAGTCATTTTCAAAGCGAGTAAAAATATTAACAATATCTCTACCTTGTTCTCTCTGCACATATAATATGATGAAGAGCGTAACAAGTAACACATAAGAAAAATATATACCAGCAGAATTTTTCACTTTTGTAAGAATAAGAGATGTAACATAGAAAAAAAGCAGAAAAAAATTGACGGATTTACTTTTCAGGCCATTAACAATGCGAATCCTTAAAGTCATTTAAATTCACCACATAAATAAGAATATCAATTTAATTTTTAAGTAAGTTATCGTTTTCTTCTGATGAACTGCAAGCAGTTTTTATATCCAACAAGCATAAAAGTGAAATTAATATTTCATTTATAGCACGACATATTTTGCACATTCCCCCCGCTTCCCTCTATCCTTAACCACATGGAAAAAATAGCTGAACTCAAACGCGCCAAGCTTCTTGCGCTATCGCTGCTGCTGGTTGCCGCCGCGGCCTTTATCACCACCCTGTTCCTGCCGCAGACCTTTTGGGTGCGCGGCGTCAAGGCCATTGCCGAGGCGGCGATGGTCGGCGCGCTGGCTGACTGGTTTGCGGTGGTCGCGCTGTTCCGCCGGGTGCCGATTCCCTTTATCTCCCGCCATACGGCGATCATCCCGCGCAATAAGGACCGGATTGGCGACAACCTCGGCCAGTTCGTGCAGGAGAAGTTTCTCGATACCCAGTCGCTGGTGGCGCTGATCCGCCGCTATGAGCCCGCCCAGATGATCGGCGCCTGGTTCAGCAAGCCCGACAACGCCCAGCGCGTCGGCCTGCATTTGATGCAGGTGATGAGCGGTTTTCTCGAACTCACCGACGACGGACGCATTCAGCGCCTGCTCAAGCGCGCGGTGCATAAGGCCATCGACAAGGTCGATTTCACCGAAACCAGCGCCGTGATGCTGGAGAGCATGACCAAAAACAACCGCCATCAGGTGCTGCTGGACGCTATCATCAACCGGCTGATTACCCTGATTCAGCGGGAAAGCACGCGGGACTTTATTGCCGACCAGATCGTCCACTGGCTGAAGACCGAACACCCGCGTAAAGCGATGGTCCTGCCCACCGAGTGGCTGGGCGATCAAAGCGCGGAGATGGTGTCGAACGCGGTGAACACGCTGCTGGACGATATCAGCCACGACCGCACCCACCAGATCCGCCAGGCGTTCGACCGCGCCACGCTGAAGCTTATCGACAACCTGAAAAACGATCCGGAGATGGCGGCCAAAGCCGACAACATCAAGCACTACCTGAAAAATGACGAGGCGTTTAACCGCTATCTGGGGGAAATGTGGGCCGACCTGCGCCAGTGGCTGAAGGCGGATATGCAGAGTGAAGACTCGCGCGTGAAGCAGCGCATCGCCAACGCCGGGCTGTGGTTTGGCGAAACGCTGACAAACGACGCCAGCCTGCGGGCGTCGCTGAACGAGCATCTGGAGCAGGCCGCGCACCGCCTCGCGCCGGACTTCGCCGCGTTCCTGACCCGCCACATCAGCGACACGGTCAAAAGCTGGGACGCCAAAGACATGTCCCGCCAGATCGAGCTTAACATCGGCAAAGATCTGCAGTTCATCCGCGTTAACGGCACGCTGGTCGGCGGGACGATTGGCCTGATCCTGTTTTTACTCTCGCAGCTGCCCGCCGTGCTGGGGCATTAACCCGCTTCGGGCGGCGCGATGACGTAGCGCGTCGCCTCGAAGCGGTTCAGAATCAGGTGCATGAGAAAGACCAGCGTCAGCGTTGCCACCAGCGAAAAGGTGACGGAGGTAATGCGGTACAGATCGCTGAACACCAGGTCCGTGTCCGGGTGCATGTTCTGACCGAACATAATGCCGATGGTGGTGATGCTGGAAAAGCCCACGCCCGCGCCCACTTTCTCCATCACGTGCAGGCGTGCGCCAAACGCCAGCCCGAGGCCGATCAGCGGCATCATCAATAGCATATGGCTGCTGTGGTCGTAGAGGATCAGCTGCACCACCAGAATATAGAGGCAGCCCAGCACCACGCCGACCACGCGCCAGATCGAGCTCATCACCGCGCCGCGATAGTGCATCGGGAACAGGATCAAAATCCCGGCCATCAGCGCCGAAAGCGAATCGCTTAAGTCACTGATTTGAAACACCACGAATATCAGCGTCGCGACCGTGCCGGAGAGCAGCGACTCGTGGCGCACGCGGGCGTCGTCTTTCTCAATCAGCGGCGGCGGCATGCGAGGCTCCACGTCCGGCAGGAGATAGTTCATCAGCGCGCTCAGGCACACCGCCATCACGCTCGCTTCGATGTTGGAAAACAGCAGCGTGTGCCAGTTAGTGGTCGGGTAGCTCATAAAGTTGAGCATCACGCTCTGGCATACCACGCCCATCGACCCGAACAGGAACAGCGGCCCCTTGCTCATAAAGCGAAAGCGCATCACGTACAGGGCAAACACCACCAGCGTCATGATGACCGGCCATTGCGACAGATAGCCGATGATAATCACCATTTCAACGCAGTTGAGCGCGGCGCTGAAGATAAACTGCTTCGCCACGTGGCGATTAAACACCGGCACCAGCGACAGCAGCATGATCGGGTAAACCACAAAAAACACGCCATAGCTGGTGTTGTAGAAACTCGAAATGCTCAGCGCAATCATCCCGGCAAAGACGATGCGCAGGGTCTGGCGAAAGTCGTTTGCCGTATAGACGATGTTGCCGTGCGGGGTAAAGACCCGCGCCAGGGTGGTAATAGACATCGAACTAATAAACATAGTGCAGCAGGCTCACCAGGTGGATCTGCATCCCGGAGAAGAAGCGCGCAAATGGCCCTTCGCTGTTGTAGAGCTGCACGGTCGCCCGCGCGCCGGTCGGCAGATGCTTCGGCAGCGCTTCATCCAGCGTCACGTGAATACGCATGCGCTGGGCGTCTCGAACCCAGCGGTTGGAGGTTTCCGGTTCGGAGAGCTGGCCGTTAACGGCCTCCTGACCCGCCAGGATCCCCGCGTCGCTGCTGGTCACGTGGGCGCGGAAAACGTGCCCCGGGAAGGCGTCAAACACCACGGCGGCATCGGTGCCCTGATGGGTATGGCGCAGGCTCTTTTCACGAAAATCGGCCACGATATCGGTCTGGTTGTTCACCAGCGCCAGCGCGGCGGAACCGGATGAAGCGTAGAAGCCGGGGCTCAACTGCAGGTTACTGACCGTGCCGTCCGCCTGGGCGTAGACCTTCGTCCAGCCGAGGTTGAGTTCCGCTTCATCCAGCGCGTTGCGGTATTTTTGCAGCGTCACGTTGCGCTGCTCGTCCCGCTCGCCGCGCTGAATGCGCAGGTTCTGGATGTTAGCCTGGATTGAGCTGACGGACTGTTCGCTGCTCTGCCAGGTGGTGCGCACCTTATCCAGATCCGCCTGCGAGACGTTCTGCAGCGTGCTCAGCTTCTGGTAGCGGTCGAAGGTCACTTTATCGTTCCGCGCGGTCAGCACGGCGGTTTTCAGGCTGGCCTGCGCGGCGGCGATCTGCGCGTCCAGCTGCTGGTTGGAAAGACGAGCCTGCTCCAGCGCGATTTGCGCCGCTTCCACTTTATTGCGAAACGGCGTGTCGTCGAGCTCAAACAGCAGATCGCCTTTTTTCACCTGGCTGTTGTTGTGGACATGTACCGCCGCCACGTAACCGGAGACGCGTGGAGACACCGGCGTCACCACGCGCATCACGGTGGAGTCCGGCGTCAGCGGGATCCAGATATCCGCGACGATAAAGTAGACAAACATCAGCAGGAAAGAGGCAATACTCACCCTTACCCAGCGGGCAAACTTTTGTTCAGGGGTCATTATTTTTCGGTCTTGTTATCTTCTTCGCGGATTGTCCGCAAATTGCAGGCGATTTGATTCAATGTGGCGCTGAAAATGTCGAGATGTTCCGGCGCGATGTTTTGCGATACGCGCGCCTGATACGTCTCAATCACCTGAGTGAGCCTTTTTAAGATGGCTTTTCCCTCGGGCGTCAGCGTCAGAAGCCGGATGCGCCTGTCGTAAGGCGATACGGCGCGCAGCAGGTAACCCTGCTTTTCCAGCTGTGTCAGAGTGCGCATCAGCGGCGGCAGTTCAATCCCCTGCACCTCCGCCAGCTCACTCATCGAGACGTTATCCCCAAGCTGAAAAAGCTGCATCATCACCGTCCAGCTCGACTGGGTTAGCCCGGTATCGAGAATGGCGTCGTCAATCACCGCACGCCACTGGCGCACGATCATCGCCATCCGCATGCCCATCGGCCTGCGGCTAAACAGTTCTTCTTCACTCATGGGAAACCTCTCGTCACACGCGATCAAGATAATAGTTATCAGGGTAAGCATCAAGAAACGAGAGGGTAAAGCGCAGGAATTGCAAAAAGGGTGTTCTCCCTCTCCCTGTGAGAGCAGATTTTACCCGCAACTACTTACGGCTGGATTATTGATCAAATATATGGAGTATTGAAATAAAATATAAAAGGGACTCATCAGAGTCCCTTTTCTTTATGCTACAGCTCTTTCATTCCATGAATCTTTGAACTTTATATTTCCGTCACAGTATATCCACTCTATAGATTCATACCTTATTTCAACTTCTTCCATATGCTTTCCCGCAACTCCTAATGGTACTAAAACAGGAGAAATTTTTGTAACCTTTACATTTTCCATTTTAATATTGAAATATTCTACTTCTATTCCCGGCTCATTAATTCTGTACATTTTAATCAAAGCTGCTTTAAATATCCCACCTTTACATACCGCCCTGAACAAATAGGGAGTGAGGCGATCTATCTCTTTTTCAAATGTAATCGGAACATGTAGGCGCGTACCAGTAAGTTTTCCAGTGTTATAATCTGTAGGGATCCATACAGAATGATTGAACGATTTAAGTTCTGTGG